>NZ_JARVRN010000007.1:0-438912 GCF_030209655.1 Curtobacterium sp. MEB011
CTGCGGGCCGGCGGCGCGAGCGCGGCGGGCCGGCGACGCGAGCACCGCGGGCCGACGGGGCCGAGCACCGCCCCGCTCAGCCCCGCTGCCCCCGCCGCCACGACAGCACCTGCCGCACCGTCACCTTCGACCCGTACTGCGCGACCGAGTGCCGGAACAGGTACTCGGCGAACCACAGCAGCAGCCCGGCGACGACGAACACCTCGACGATGCAGACCACCGACTCCGTCACGGTCAGGGCCCCGACGGCGTTCCGCACCATCGCGGTGATCGGCGTGAAGGTCGGGAAGTACGTGAAGAACTGCGCCACCGGCGACGTCGGCGTCGTCATCACGAAGAACGCCGCGTACAGGGGGATGATCAGCGCGAAGATCGCTGCCGACTGCAGGGCCGAGGCGTCCTTGATCGACGGCACCGCGGCCCCGACGGCGACGAACAGCCCCGATGCGAGCAGCACTCCGCCGACGAGCAACAGCGCCCCGGTCACCATCCGCCACGGGTCGATGGTCAGCCCGCCGAGCTGCGACGACAGCAGCGGCAGGGCGACGAGCAGTCCGACCAGTCCGGGCACGACGAACACGCTGACCTGCACGAAGCCGACGAGCAGCATCGCGATGACCTTGCCGCGGATCAGGTCGCCCGCGGTCACCGTGGTCAGGATCATCTCGGAGATCCGGTTCTCCTTCTCCTCGACCACGACGGTGACCATCCGGGCGGCGAGCAGGATGACGAGCCCGAAGAACGCGGCGACGAACAGGAACGGCGGCACGACGGACAACCAGCCCGGGGCGACCGTTCCGTCGGCGTAGGTGGTGACGTCGGTGGCGGGTGGGTTGCGGAGCAGCTGCACGGTCTCGGGGTCGTCGACCGATGCGGCGACGCTCTGCTCGAGCACCCGCTGGGCGAGCGACGAGTACACGCCGTTGGCGAAGAGCCCGCGGTCGGCGGCGTCGACCTGGATGGCCGTCGTGGACGGCGACGACGGGAACGCGATGAAGGCGTCGAGGTCGCCGGACTGCACGGCGGCGCGGTCTGCGGCGGCGCTGGTGGACGGTGTCCCGCCCCACTTCGCGGCGACGGACTCGGACACCAGGCCGGAATCGTCGACGTAGTGGAACGGTGTCTTCGTGGCCGACGACCCGGAAACCACCGAGTCCGTGCCGGCGGCCTGTCCGATGCCGACGAGCAGCGAGACCACCACGATGACGACCGGCAGCGCGAGGGTGCCGATCCAGAACGCGGGCTTCTTGACCGCACGGACGAACTCGAACCGGACGACCGTACCGAGGTTGCTCATGCCGCTGCCCCGTCGGTCGACGTCAAGGCCAGGGCGTCGTGCCCGTACACCTGCACGAAGATCTCGTCGAGCGGGATCCGGCGCATCTCGAACGCGGTGACGTGCACCCCGGCCGCGACGAGTTCCGCCAGGACGTCCGCACCGTCCGGGGCGGCGGCCTGCGTGGGGACGAGGTAGGCGACGTGCCCTTCGTGCCGGGCGAGCCGGTACAGCGGCGACTTCGGCACCGGGCCGTCGAGCCCGACGCGGGCGACCGCGCCGCCGAAGGCGTCCTGCACGTCGGGCACGGATCCGTAGGCGGCGGCCCGGCCGTCCTTGAGCAGCAGGATGCGGTCGCAGAGCCGCTCGACCTCGTCCATGTGGTGGGTCACGAGGACCACGGTCGCGCCGTCGGCCTTCCGTTCGTCGACCAGGTCGAGCAGGAGCCGCCGGTTCACCGGGTCGAGCCCCTTGGTCGGTTCGTCGAGGATGAGCAGCCGCGGCTGGTCCATGATCGTGATGCCGAGCTGCACCTTCTGCTGCTGCCCGCCGGACAGCTTGTCGACGCGCAGCTTCGCACGGTCGGCCAGCCCGACGCGCGCCAGGTAGTCCATGCTCCACGCGGTCGCTTCGGCGCCGCGCAGCCCGCGCAGACGCCCGAAGTAGGTCATCACGTCGATGACGGATTCCTTGCGGTACAGCCCGCGCTCTTCGGGCAGGTAGCCGATTCCGCCCGTGGCCGGCCGGTAGGGGCGACCGTCGATCGTCAGCGTCCCCGCCGTCGGCGTGGTGATGCCGAGCAGCGCACGGATCGTCGTGGTCTTGCCGGAGCCGTTGCTGCCGAGCAACCCGAACGTCTCACCGGGGGCGACGTCGAACGACAGCCCGTCGACCACGGTGCGGTCCCCGAACCGCATCACGAAGTCCTGCACGCCGATGCTCGCCCCGCTCATGCCGCGACCCTACCGGCAGCGGCTGACGTCTCGGATGCCGGTCGCGGCCCGAGATGGTGACCCCACGGCGGACGGGAGGCACGGTGCCTGCCTGCACCGCGCCTCCCGTCCGCCACCTGGTTCCGTCAGGAACGCAACCAGGCCGTCCCCACGCCCGACAGGGCGCCGTCGACCACCGGGGCCGAGGCGAGCAGCAGTTCCCCGGCCGGCAGCGCGAAGGGCTCGTCGCCGAAGACCGTCACGCTCGTCCATCCGTTCGGCCGACGGAACGCGAGCACGTCGTCGCGGCCGGTCTCGATCCACTCGAGCTGTTCCTCGGACTGCAGCTGGCCGCGCAGGCCGAGCGCCTTCCGGTACAGGTGCAGGGTGGAGTCGGGGTCGGCGTCCTCGGCCTCGACGCTGGAGTCGGCGAACCACGCCGGCTGTGGCAGGTGCGAGCCGCCCGGACCGAAGCCGAACGACGAGCCGGTGCGCGTCCACGGGATCGGCACGCGGCAGCCGTCACGGCCGACGTCGACGCCCGGGTTGCGGAAGAACGCCGGGTCCTGGCGGTCGGCGTCCGGGATGTCGCCGACCTCGTGCAGGCCGAGCTCCTCGCCCTGGTACAGGTAGGCGGAGCCGGGCAGGGCGAGTTCGAGCAGTGTGGCGGCCTGTGCGCGGCGCAGGCCGAGCGACCGGTCGAGCGCGTCCTGCGAGCCGCCGGCGAGCAGCCAGGCGCTGCCCTGCTTGTCGGTGCCGCCGGCGCGCGGCGGCAGGGCGTAGCGGGTGGCGTGCCGGACGACGTCGTGGTTGGAGAACACCCACGTGGTCGACGAGCCGGACTGCTCGGCGAGGCCGAGGTTGAACTCGATGATCGTGCGGAACTGGCCGGCGTCGAAGTCGGCCTCGAGCAGGTCGAAGTTGAACGCCTGACCGAGCCCCTCGGCGCTGGCGTAGCGGGCACGGCGGTGGGCGGGGACCCAGGCCTCGGCGACCGCGGTGCGGGCCGGCGTGTACTCGTTGAAGACCGTCCGCCACTCGGCGTAGATCTCGTGCACGTCGTCGCGGTCCCAGAGCGGGTGCGTGCCGTCCTTCGGCATCTCGGCGAGCTCGGCCCAGGTGGGCAGGGTCTCGCCCAGGTCCTTCGCCAGGCCGTGGGCCACGTCGATGCGGAACCCGTCGACGCCGCGGTCGGACCAGAAACGCAGGGTGTGCAGGAAGTCGTCGCGGACCTCGCGGTTCGCCCAGTTCAGGTCGGGCTGCTCCTTCGCGAAGCTGTGCAGGTACCACTGGCCGTCGCCGACGGCGGTCCAGGCCGGCCCGCCGAAGATCGAGATCCAGTCGGCGGGGGCGTCCTCGGCGGACGGTCCACTGCCGTCGCGGAACACGTAGCGGTCGCGGGCGGGGGAGCCCTTCGGCGCTGCGAGCGCCTCGCGGAACCACTCGTGCCGGTCGCTCGTGTGGTTCGGGACGACGTCGACGATCACCCGGATGCCCGCGGCGTGCAGTGCCTCGACCATCCGGTCGAAGTCGTCGAGGGTGCCGAGGCGCGGGTCGACGTCGCGGTAGTCGTCGACGTCGTAGCCGCCGTCGGCCAGGGCGGACGGGTAGAAGGGGCTGAGCCAGACGGCCTCGACGCCGAGTGAGGCCAGGTACGGCACCCGCTCGGTGATGCCGGGCAGGTCGCCGATGCCGTCGCCGTTCGCGTCGGCGAACGAGCGGGGGTAGATCTGGTAGACGCTGGCCTGGCGCCACCAGGTCTCGTCGTTCGTGGTGGCGGCGGGCTGGGCGAGGGTGTCGGTCACGTCGGGCCTTTCGTGGGTCGAGGGGTTCGTCGGGTTCGTGGGGTGTGTGTCGGTCACTTGATGGCGCCCTGCGTCACGCCCGCCATCACCCACCGCTGGGTGACGAGGTAGACGATGATCGCCGGGGCCATGGCCATCAGGTACGAGGCGAACGACACGTTGTAGTTGTTGCTGAACTGCGTCTGGAACATCTGCTGCAGCACCGGCAGGGTCTGCAAGCCCGGGTCGGAGGTGATCAAAGACGGCATCACGAAGTCGTTCCAGGACGCGAGGAACGCGAAGATGCCGACGGTGGCGCTCATCGGTGCCAGCAGCGGGAACACGAGTCGCCAGAACACCTGTCCCGTGCTCGCACCGTCGATGCGTGCACTCTCCTCCAGTTCCGCCGGGATCGAACGCAGGAAGGCCGTGAAGAGCAGCACGCTGAAGGACAGTTGGAACATGACGTGCAGGATCGCGACGCCGAGCGGGTTGTCCAGGTGCGCGAGCCCGGTGAGCTTCACCTGCGACAGCGCGAGCACCGGGAACGGCAGGAACATCGCGGCGAGCAGGTAGAAGAACGACCAGCGGAACAGCCGGCGGTCCCAGTTCCGGGCGATCGCGTAGGCCGTGAACGAGGCGAGCAGGATCGTGCCGACGACGGTGATCGCGGCGACGAACACCGAGACCCCGAACGCCCGGGGGAAGTCGGTCAGCTGCCACGCCTGCACGAAGCCGTCGACGCTGAACGGCGCCGGCAGCGAGAACGCGTTGCCGTCGACCGCCTGGCCGGTGGTCTTGAACGCCATCGTCAGGGTGACGTAGAGCGGCACGAGGACGGTCAGTGCGCAGAGGACGAGGACGACGGTGACGGGCCAGTTGGCGGTGCCGCCGCGCCGACCGGCGGATCGTCCGCCGGCGGATCGGTCGGCGTCGACGGACCGGATGCTGCCGGTCGCGGTGGTCCCCGGTCGCAGGGGTGCTTGCAGGGACATCAGAGCGCTGCCTTCCCGCGGGTCGCCCGCAGCTGGATCACGGCGATGACGACCGCGATGACGAAGAAGATCGTGGCGTTCGCCATCTGGTAGGCGTAGTCGCCGCCGTTGAAGCCCTTGAAGATCGACATCGCGACACTGGTGGTCGAGGTGCCGGGGCCGCCGTCGGTCAAGCCGACGATGATGTCGTACGAGTTCAGGAAGTTCTTGAACCCGATGACCAGGTTGATCAGGATGTAGCCCGCGGTCAGCGGTGCGGTGATCGAGACGAGTTGGCGCCAGGCACTGGCACCGTCGAGGGCCGCCGCCTCGTACACCTCGCCGGGGATCGAGAGCACCCCCGCGATGTAGATGAGGAGCGTCGAGGGGATCGCCTGCCACGCGGTGACGACCACGATCGCCAGCCAGGCCAGGTCGGGGTCCGCCAGGATGCTCTGCTCGAGCGGGCCGAACCCGATCGCCGTGGCGAAGGCCGGCAAGCTGTTCGCGAACAGGAACGAGAACACGTACGCGATGACGATGCCCGAGATCACCATGGGCAGCACGAAGACCGCGCGCAGGGCGATCTTGCCGCGGATCTTCGACGTCAGCGCGATGGCGAGCAGGAACGCGATCACGTTGACGACGATCACGGTGACGAGCGAGAACCCGAGCGTGAACAGGTACGCCTGCAGGATCGCCGGGTCGGAGAACACCGCGATGTAGTTGGTGAGCCCGGTGAAGCGGAACTCGCCGAAGCCGACGGAGTTCGTGAAGCTCAGCACGATGCCCATCACGGCCGGCAGCGTGATGGCGAGCGTGAAGAGCACCAGCGTGGGCAGCAGGAACGCCAGGAACAGTGGGTCGACGCGGGGCTTCCGGCGTCCGTCCCGCAGTCCCTTCCGTCGTCCGGCCTGGAGGCCCGGGGCGGCCCCGCCACGGCGGCGGCGGTCCGCCGTCGTGATCGATTCGGTGGTCGTGGTTGCCATTCGGACGTCTCCTTACGCGGCCGTGCGGAGCGCGAGACGCGCCCAGTCGGCGTCGAGGGTGCGGAGCTGGCGCTGCGGGTCGCCGCCGAAGGCGATCGACTGCGCGGAGTTCGCGACCGGGATCTCGGCGGGGATGAGCTGCGAGGCACCGAGGTAGAAGGCTGCGTCGTCGTAGTACGACTGCATGCCGCGCAGGGCGGGGTTCGACGCCGGGGGAGCGTCCTTGCGCACGCCGAAGCCGTTGTTGTCCGCGTTGTACTGGTCGTTGACCTTCGACTGCATCAGGAAGGTCAGGAACTCGCGGGCGGCCTCCTGCTTGCGCGACGCCTCCGGGATCCAGAGGGCCAGGTCGACGTTCACGCGCACCTTCCGGTCGGCCGGGTCGTCGGTGACGGGCAGCGGGAAGGTGCCGAGGTCCATGTCCTTGTTCGTCTTGGCGATCTCACCGAGCGCCCACGGTCCCTGCAGGTACATGCCCGCCTTGCCCTGGGCGAAGGCGAGGTTGCCGTCGCCGTACCCACGGCTCGCGGCGCCGTCCTGGTGCCAGGCGCGGAGTCGCACCATGCGCTCCATCGGCTCCCGCAGGTCGCGCTCGAACGAGACGGCCGATCCCGTGCCGACGTTCGTGCCCTCGCGCCGCAGGGCCTCGAAGGTCGCCGGGGTGTCGATCATGCCGCCGATCGAGTAGTCGAACATGCCCTGGGCGATCGTCCAGTTGTCCTTGAACGTGCCGTAGATCGGCGCGATGCCGGCCTTCGTCAGGCGCTCGCACACGTCGGCGAACTCGCTCCACGTCGTCGGGACCTCTATCCCCTGCTCCGCGAACAGTGCCTTGTTGTAGATCACCGACGCCGCGGTCACCGAGTAGGGCAGGGCGCTCTTCCGGCCGGGGTAGTCGGCGGTCTGCTCCATGAGCGGCCACAGGTCGGGGTTGATGGTGTCGGCCTGCGGCAGGTCGGACAGGTCCGTCAGCGCACCGTGCTCGACGAACGGCACGACCGAGAAGTTGTAGTTCCAGCAGCCGAGGTCCGGCGGTCGGTTCCGGACGAAGTTCGCGGACATGCTCGAGGTCGAGTCGCGGACGACCCGGATCTTCGACTGGGTCTGGTGGAACCGTGCGATGAGCTCGTCGAAGTAGCCGATGACCTCGGGCTTCGACACGTAGAACGTGATGGTCTCCGGCCTGGCGCTCGAGGACCCGATCGGGGCGCACCCGGCGAGCGCGAGGCCCGCCCCGATGCCGCCCGCTCCCAGCAGGAACCCGCGTCGGCTGACCGAGGCTGCGTTCCTGGCGGTGGCGTGTGCTTGCACGTCGTCTCCGTCCGGCCGGACCCGGCGTCCCTGCCGTTCCGTCCCGCGAGCGGCTCCGATGCTGCCCGCGTAACTAAATCTAGCGAGAAAATCTAATTCCGCAAGGAACTCGTCGCACGATAGGGTCACGGCATGCCGCCGCCCCGTGGAACGAGCGCAGAGACGCTGCTCGCGTACGCCTTCGACTCCGCGGCGTTCACCGCGACCGAGGCGATCGACGCCACCGGGCTGACCCGGTCGACCGTCCTGGGTGCGGCCGAGGAACTCGTCCGGCTCGGCTGGCTCCGCGAGCTCGACGACGCCCGTGCCGCGGGGGAGTACCGGATGGGACGCCCCGCCCGGCGCTACGAACTCGACACCGTCGCCGGGGTCGTCGTCGGCGTGGACGCCGGCCAGCACCGGGTCACCACCTTCGTCGCCGACCTGCGCGGCACCGTCCTGGGCCGTGCCGAGGGGGCGCTCGGTGCATCTGGCCTCGACGTGCCCGTGCGGCTCCGGGTCATCGCCGACACCGTGGCCGCTGCGCTCGCTTCGGCAGGCGTCGACCGCACCCGGGTCCTGGTCACCGTCGTGGGTGTCCCCGCACCGGTCGACGCCGCCGGTGCCTCGCCCGACGACGGCGGCTTCTGGGTCCGGATGAACCCGGGGTTCGACGGCACCGTGCCGGGCGGGCGGGTGCTCGTCGAGAACGATGCGAACCTCGCCGCGCTCGCCGAACGGCCGTCCTCGGGTGACGCGTCCTTCGCGGCGCTGCTGTCCGGCGAACGCTACGGCGCTGGCCTCGTCGTCGACGGGGTCCTGCTGCGCGGCGCCCACGGCGGAGCGGGGGAGATGCGGGTGCTCGAGCTCGTCGAGGGCGTCGGTTCGTCCGCCGGCATCGGCGCCGTCGCCCGAACCTTCGTGGCCGACGCCGTCGCCGCGGGGCGCATCCCCGCGGACGCCGCGCTCGCCGCGGACGCCGCACTGGTGTTCGCGGCCGCACGGAGCGGTGATCCGGTCGCGCGCACCATCGTCGACCGCCTGGGCGACCGCCTGGCCCGGGTCTGCGTCCTGCTCGCGAGCCTGCTCGACATCGACCGCGTGGTGGTCGCCGGCGCCATCGCCCAACCGGCGGTCGCCGTCATCGACCGCGCGCGCGACCTGCTCGCCGAGGGGCACTTCGACCCGGTGCCCGAACTCGTCGCGTCGTCGCTCGGCGCCGACGTCGTCGTGATCGGGGCCGTGGCCCACGCGGTCGACGCGGTGCGGGCCGACCCGCTGTCCTTTCCGCTGCTCAGCCGGGCAGCGGCACCTCGTGGTCCCGGTCCCACGGTTCCGTCCAACCGAGTCGGTCGAACAGTGCATCCAGCAGCATCGCGGTGAAGCCCCACACCAGGTGTTCGTCGCCGTCGGCCTCGATGGTGAACGCTGCTCCGCGCCACTCCTGACCACCGCGGCGGATCACTGTCACGCCGCGGTTCGCCGGGTCGAGCAGATCGGCAACCGGTACCCGGAACACCGCGGCCGACTCGTGCTCGTCGACGACGTGGATCGGTGACGGGTCCCGCCACCAGCCGATGACCGGCTGGACCAGGTGGTTCGAGAACGCCAGCGGTACGGCGGGCAGGGGGCCGAGCACCTCGACGCCAGCGGGATCGAGGCCCGTCTCCTCCTGCGCCTCGCGCAGTGCGGCGGCGACGGCGTCCACGTCGCCCGGGTCGATGCGCCCGCCGGGGAACGCGACCTCGCCGGCGTGGGCGCGCAGGGTCGTGGCCCGGGCGAGGAGCAGGACGTCGAGGTCGCGCGGGACCCCGGGTGCCGTCGCGGGTCGGTCGCTCGGGATGCGATCGAGGACGCCGAAGAGCATCAGGACGGCCGCCCGTCGCGGGGTGGACGTCCCGCCGGGTTCGCCGATCGGCCCGGCGTCGCCCCAGCCGTCCGCAGCGACCGCGGCGAGTGCTGCCCGTGCTGATCCGTCGTGCGTCACCCGTTCACCATAGATGCGGCCACCGGGAGCTCCGGTGGCGCTGGCGCGCCGGACCCTTCACTGGGGATTGTTCGGGCGTCTCCTGGGAGCGGGGCAGGTGGGAACTGTGGGAACCGGAAGCGCCTCGGTGCCCCGTTCGCAGCGGGCCACCGCCACGATGGCAACGTCCGCCGGGAGGCCCCATGTTCCACGATCTGCTCCGACCCCTGTTCCACATCGCCGTCGTCGCACCGTCCGTGCTCGTCCCGGTCGACGTCATCGCGGTGCTCCTCACCGTCGCCGCGCTCCTGCCCGCGTTCGGTCGTCGCTCCCGGCACCCGGTCCGGGGCCTGGTCTGGCGGCTCGGCGCCATGGCCGTCGGAGCCGTGCTCGGCTTGGTCGCGGTGTGGTGGTTCGGCGACGTGCAGGACCTGTACGGGGTGTCGTTCACGCCGGTCACCCGGATGTGGGTGGCCCTGGCCTTCGGCGGTGTCGGCCTGCTCGTCGTGGTCGTCGTCCAGGGCGGCTGGCTGCGCCGCGTCCTCGGCCTGCTCGCGGCGGTGGCGGTGGCGCTGGCCGCCGTCCTCGGCGTCAACGTCGACTTCGGCGCGTACCGCACGATCGAGCAGGCCGTGACGACGGATCCGTACCCATCCGGTCCGCTGGGACACGAGACGGGGGTGGGGCGCGCCTCCAGTCCGGTGGTGGACCCGGCCACCTGGCGGGCACCCGCCGGCATGCCGCGGCGTGGGAAGGTGCTCTCCGTCGACATCCCGTCGACCGTCTCCCACTTCCACGCACGGCCGGCGGTCGTGTACCTGCCGCCCGCAGCACTGACCGAACGACCGCCGACCCTGCCCGTCCTGATCAGCCTCGCCGGGCAACCCGGCCAGCCGAGCGACATGTTCCAGGCCGGCCGGCTCGGCGCGGTGATGGACGCCTTCGCTGCGGCACACCACGGGCTCGCCCCGATCGTCGTCGCACCCGACCAGCTCGGAGCGCCGGACCGCAACCCGATGTGCGTCGACTCGTCCCTCGGCCGCTCCGCGACGTACATCATGACCGACACCACGAACTGGATCCGGCAGCACCTGCGCGTCGGAGCGTCCCCCTCCGCCTGGGGCATCGTCGGGTTCTCGCAGGGCGCGACGTGCGCCATGCAGTTCTCCACCGCACACCCCGGCGTGTTCGGCACGACCTTCGCCATCTCGAGCGAGCTCGCACCCCTGAACGGCTCCGTCCAGCACAGCATCCAGTACGGGTTCGGCGGCTCGGCCTCGCGGTACGCCGCAGCGGCACCGCGGGCGATCATGCGTGCGCACGGTCCCTACCCCGGGCACCTGACGGTGTTCGCCTACGGCAGCGACGACGCCCCCTACGTCGCGTCGACCAGGGCACTCCGCGCCGCCGCGAACGCCGCCGGCATGCAGACCCGGCTGTTCGTGTCCGAGGGCTCCGCCCATGACTGGAACACCGTCCGCTACGCCCTGCGCGTCGGGATGCCCGGCGTCATCGCGCACCTGGGCCTCCGGTGAACGCGATGGCCGCGGCCTTCGCGTGGGCGAGACCGAAGCGTCTCGTGCCGGTGGCCCGTCGGTACCCGCTGACGAGCGTCGTCTCGGCCCTGACGGTCGTCGCCGGCATCGCCGCCGTGGTGCTCCGCTGCATCGGTGCGCACGACGGCCGGACGCCCGACTCCCTGGGCGGGACGATGGGTCCGCTCGGCGTGGTCGCGGTGACGAGCAGCGTCGTCGGGTTCCTCGTCACCTTCGTCGCCGTCGTGGTGTGCACCGGGGCGTCCGAACGGCTGCTCGGCTGGCGGCGCACCCTGCTCGCGATGGTCGTCACGACCGTCGTGGGGACCGGCCTCGGCGCCGTGCTGCAGCTGTTCGACGGCGCCCCGGCGAACCGCGGTTTCCTCGTGCACCTGGGGCACGTCGGACCCTGGACGTGGATCGTCGGCACCATCGTCACCGCGAGCGCGTTCGCCGGCGCCCTGTGGCGACGCCGGATCCGGGTCGTGTCGATCGCCGTCGTCGCGGCACTGCTGCTCTACGCCGGACACGCGTCCGACCTGCACACGGCGCTCGCCCTGGTCGTCGGCCTGGTGCTCGGTCGCGTGCTGCGACGGTCCCCGGTGCGGAGCGGCTGGACGCGGAGCTCCTCACGCGAGACCCGGGTGCTGCTGGTGGCCGCGGTGACGGTGTCGGCGGTCGGACCCGTGCTCGCGCTCGTCACCGGCGCACAGTTCGGACTGCTCGCCCCGCTCGCCGTGGTGCTCGACACCGGGCCGACCGGGAGGATGCCGCACTGCTCGGTGACCGGGGTGACCGCCAGCTGTGTCCGGGCGCTCGCCGCGGTGCACCCGCACGGCCCGTTCCAGTCACTGCTGGCCGTGATGCCGCTCGTGGTCCTGGCGGTCGGCGCCGTGGGACTCCGGCGTGGCAGCCGGTTCGCGCTGTGGCTCGTGGTGACCGTCGACCTGATCACCGGCATCGCGACCGCCGTGTCGTACGGGGTGCTGCCCGAGCGGCACCACGCCGTCGTGCAGCGTCTGGCATCGGACCACCTCGCGGTCTCGCTCTCGCTCGTCGCATCGGTGTTGGTGCCGATCGCCACCGCCGTGGTGCTCGTCCTGCGCCGCGCCGACTTCCCGGTCCGGACCGACCGGCGACGACTGCTGACCTTCGCGATCACGGTCGCCGGCTCGGCCCTGGTGCTCGCGGTCGTCGTCGTCGGCGTCGCCGTTGCCTCGGGCGACAGCGTGCGGGAGCCCCTGCACCTGGCGCTCGCCGTGCTCGGCCCGATCGCCCCCGTGACCCTGCCCACACACCTGGCACTGGCCGAGCCGGCGCTGCGGTTCGTCGTGGGCATCTCGGGCCCACTCCTGTGGCTCGCGGTGGCGATCGCCGCGGTCCGGCCGACCGGTGCCGGACGCTCGGACAGTGACCTCGACGGGCAGGACGCCGACCGGGTGGCCGCTCGTGCCCTGCTGGTCGCGGGCGGTGGCGACACCTTCGGGTGGATGACGACCTGGCCCGGCAACGAGTACTGGTTCACCGAGGACGGCCGCGCCGGGGTCGCGTACCACCGCACCGGCAGCGTCGCCGTGACGACCGGCGGCCCCTTCGGCCACGAGGACGCCCGGCTCGCAGCACTCGAGGGCTTCGCACGGGCTGCGGACGACCACGGTTGGACGCCCGTCTTCTACGGCATCGACGCCACCCTCGGTGCTGCACTCGCACGACTGGGCTGGACGACCCTTCCCGTGGCCGAGGACGCCGACCTCGACCCGCGCACCTGGACGACCACGGGCAAGCGCAAGCAAGACGTCCGCACGGCCGTCAACAAAGCCGCACGCTCCGGCACCACCGCGCTCTGGTCGGACTGGGCCTCGCTGCCCGGCTCGGTCACCCGCCAGATCGAGGCGATCTCGGAGGAGTGGGTCGCAGAGCGCGAACTGCCCGAGATGGGGTTCACCCTGGGCGGGATCGACGAGATGCGCGACCCCGCCGTCCGCACGCTCGTCGCACTGGGCGAGGACGGCACCGTGCTCGCCGTCACCAGCTGGCTGCCCGCCCACCGCGCCGGCCAGGTGGTCGGCTGGACGCTCGACGTGATGCGCCGCGCCCCGGACGCCCCGAACGGCGTCATGGAGTTCCTGGTCGCGAGTGCGGTCGACCGGATGCGCGCCGACGGGGCCGAGCGGCTCAGCCTGTCCGCGGCACCGCTCGCGTCCTCGGCGGAACCGCAGACCGGCGGCCGGAGCGGCGTCGAATCGGTCCTCGACGTCGTCGGCGGAGCCCTCGAACCGGTCTACGGGTTCCGCTCCCTGCTGCGCTTCAAGGCGAAGTTCGGCCCCGACCTGCACCCACTGGTGATGGCGTACCCGGACCCGGTGGCGCTGCCCACGATCGGCGTCGCCATCGTCCGCACCTACCTGCCGGGGCTGTCGCTCCGCCAGGCGGTGGCGATCATGCGCGAACGGCGTCCGGCGCCCGCAGCCCGGGCCGAGCAGCCAGCCGCGCGCGTCGGCTGAACCGGACGGCTCCCCAGCGCCGTCGGTACGTTCGGTGCATGGGAACCGAACGCGCCGACGGACCGGCGGTGGACGAGCACGATCCGTACGAACGTCGCCCCGGCTACGTCACGAGCGTCGACGGCCGGACCGACCGGATGACCACGGACATGTTCGCGGGCGTCGTGGTCGGGTTCGTCCTGCTGCTCGTCTTCGGGTTCTTCCAGCTCGTCGAGTGGATCGCGATCGGAGCGGCCGTCGTCATCGGTGCGGCGGTGTGGTTGGTCCTGCGCAGCCGTCGACGGCGTGCAGATCGTCGCGCGGGTCGGTCCCCCGACGCCGTCCCACGTGCACGTGACCGCGCCATCGCCGAGGCGAACGGTGGCCGCCACTTCTTCGTCGCCCAGAACCCGGTCGTCGTCATCGTGATGGGCGCGATCTTCATCGCTGTTGCGGTCGCCCCACTGCTGTTCGGCGGGTTCTCCGTCGGCCGGATCGTGACCGGGGTCATCGTCGTCGCGAGCGGCGTCCTGTGCATCGTGCAGGGGATCGGCACGCTGCGGGTGCGCCGCCGGGAGCGCAGCGGCGGCTGAACCGCGGTCGGCGGCCCGCCCGAAGTGGGCGCATCGGCGTGGCCCGAAGGCCAATAAGCTCACTTCCGTGACTGCAGTGCAGACCGGTCGACGCTTCGGCGCGACCCGAGGCGAATTCGCGCTCCTGATGACCGTGACCGTCGTCCTCGGACTCGTGTTCCCGGCAGGCGGGCTGCTCGCCGCCTTCGGCTCGCTGCTGACCGGCGTCCGCGACGACCGTCGCCGCGTCCGCGCCCTGTTCATCGTCGGCCTGGGCATGTTGGTGCTACAGGTGGCGTTCGTCGCCGTCGCACTCTGGGGCCCGGTGCAGGTGTGCAACTCGACGAACGGCAGCCCCGAGACCTGCCAGACGTACTGGCCCTGGGAAGGCTGACGCGTCTTCGACGCGACCACAGGGCGGCCGGGAGGCCCGGTGCCAGCTGGCACCGTCCCTCCAGGCACGGCCGTCGCCCCGCTGGCGCGGTGCGCCGGTACCGGCGGGTGGGGCCCACCTCCCGGCACGGCCGTCGCCCCGCTGGCGCGGTGCGCCGGTACCGGCTGACCCGGCCGACACCGTGTCAGGATCGGCCGTCGCACGACATCTCTCAGTGAGCGACCCTGCTCCCACCGAAGGTGAGAACCGATGAACACACGAACCCGCTTCAGCGTCACCGCGGTGGCTGCCTGCGTCGTGGTCGCCGCCCTCAGCGGTTGTGCTGCGAGCACCCCGACTCCGGCGCCGTCCGCCACCACGGCGATGACCGGGGACAAGACCCCGCTCCCGTCCCCGTCCCCGACCGCGACGGACGCCGCGACCACGGACGACCAGACTCCGTCGACGTCCCCGTCGAAGGAGCCCGGGACGTCGGCGCTCGCGCAGCACATCTACGACGAGTGCAGCAAGGGGGCCGCGGACGCGGGCGTCACCCTGACCTTCACGGACGACCCGTCGGGGTACCCGGGCAGCGACGGGACCTACCAGCTCGTCTACCCCTTCACCTTCGACGACGGGCACACCGATCCGTACGCCGTCTACAACTGCACGCTCACCGACGACACGGTGGACTCCTCGTACGTCAGCAGCGGGATGACCGACAGCCACTGACCTGCCAGGGTGCATACGTTGCCGGACCGTGGCCCGGTGGGGCGTTTCGGTGGGTCATGCTCGTCCTGTGCAGAAGCGCCTCGTCATCACCGCCGTCGGACTCGTGCTGGTCGTGCTTCCGCTCCTGTCGGGGTGCAGCCGGCAGCCGGCGGATCCCATCGCGTCGGCCAGAACCCTCGCCGACGCACCGGACTGGGTCAGCACGCCGACCGGCACAGATCGCGGCGAAGTGGAGCTCGAGACCGACGGCGCGCTCCCGGCCGAGAGTCTGCAGTGCCTGACGGACGCGAGCGGAGCCGGCGACGTGGCGTCACTCGCCTGGGTACGGCGGACGACCGAGGGCGATCCGACCCCGTACTTCGTCCAGACGGACGGGGCAGGGGCGACGATCGCGTCGACGGCGGCCTACGACACCTACGGCCAGGGCGGGTGGCACGAGTACGGGTGCCCGGACATCGCAGCGTTGCCGGGCTGCTCGGACGAGGCAGATCGGTAGCTGATCGGCTGCCCGGACAACGCCCGCTGGCCTGCCCGTCGAGTGCGCCGAGACGGTGCCCGCACAGTGGGTCCGACGAGCGGAGCGATCTGAACACCGTGTGAACGACCAAACCGGTCACCACGGTGGCCCCGAACGACTCCACGGTGGCCGAAGTCCGGCCGCCGACAGTCGACGAGGAGCTTCCCGTGAAGAAGAACACCCGCATCCTGAGCACCGCGACCATCGCCGTGGCGCTGACGCTCGGCGGTCTCGCAACGAACGCGACCGCTGCGAACGCCGCCGAGGACACCTCCACGAACGCGACGTCCCCGGCACTCATCCAGGGCCCCCTCGTCCAGGGCCCGCTCATCGACATCGGCGGGATCCTCGACTCGCTCCGCATCGGTCAGTTCCAGTAGCGCCCAGAGGAACCGGAACCAGCGGAACCGCGATCCGGCCCGGTAGCGGCCGCGTCCCGACAGGAAGAGTCTCTCTGTGACGAGCAAGCACCACCATGGCGACCGGGACGAGCAGGAGGCCGGCATCCGCGTCCCGTTGACCTCCGCGCAACGAGGCATCTGGTACGCCCAGCAGCTGGACCCGTCGAACGCGACGTACCAGATCGGGCAGTACCTCGACCTCCGGGGCGCGCTCGACCAGCGGCTCGTCCGGATCGCGCTGAACACGGTGGTCGCCGACCTCGACGCGCTGTCCATGCGCGTCCGGTCGGACGCGGACGGTCCCTACGGGGTCATCGTCCGTCCGCGTCCGACCGACGACGTCGTGCAGGTCGTCGATCTGCGTCACCTCGATCCGGAGGCGGCGCTCTCCGAGGCGATGGCGTCCATGGACCGGGCGATGGAGACCCCGCGCGATCTGCAGGGTGACGACCTGTTCGGCGCGGTCCTGTTCCAGATCACGGACACCCGGTCGCTGCTCTTCCAACGGGTGCACCACCTGCTGCTCGACGGCTACTCGGCGGTCATCGCGCTGCGGTACATGGCCGAGGTGTACACGCGTCTTTCTCAGCCCGCACCGTCGAGCCGGGGCCTCGACGTCGCTGCCGAGCCCCGCGCACACCTCGCCGCCCGGCAGCCGTCGGTGCTTCCCGGGTTGGACGACCTCCACCGTGACATCGCCGAGTACGAAGCATCCGCGCAGCGTGACGCCGACGAGGCCTACTGGCGCAGCGCACTGGACGACGACGCAACGGTCGCCGGCCTCGAGGGCACCGCGAGGTCGGCAGCGAGCTCCATCGTGCGGGTCGCCGTGCCCCTCGACGACGCGCGTGCTGCACGCCTCACGGCACTCGGCCGGGACCTCCCCAAGACCGTCGTCGCCATCGTCGCCCTGTACATGGCGAAGATCACGGGGGAGGAGCGTGTCGCGCTCGGCCTCCCGGTCACCGCCCGACGGGGAAGAGTGGCGAAGAGCACCCCGTCCATGCTCTCGAACATCCTGCCGCTGCGGATCGACGTCCCCGCGAACGCCGAGATCTCGGACGTCATCGCCCATGCTGGCGACGTCGTCCGGAGCGCGGTCGGACACCAGCGTTTCCGCGTCGAGTCCCTCGCCGGGGCACCTCGGCATGCTGGGCCTTCGGTGAACCTGTTGCCCGTCATCGACGAGATCCGCTTCGGCGACGCCGTCGGCGCGGTGAACATCCTCTCGACGGGTCCGGTCCACGACCTCTCCATCGTCCTGTCGGGGCTGTCGAGCGACGCTGCCACCGCAACCCTGCAGCTCGAAGGCGACGCCGAGCTCCACACGACGGCGAGTCTCGCCGAGCACGCGGACCGGTTTCTCGCGTTCGTCGACCGTGTGGTCGGCTGCCCCGAGGGTCTCACCGTCACGGGCGCGACGATCCTCGACGAGGACGAGGTCCCGCTCCTCCTCGGCCAAGGCGCCGGGGAGACCGTCACCCTCGACCCGGAACCGGTCATGGAGGCGTTCGCCGACGTCGCCCGTCGACGCCCGGACGACCTCGCCGTCGTCGCCGAGGACGGTACGACGACGTTCGCGGCGCTCGACGCCGACGCGACACGACTCGCGCACCACCTGATCCGCGAAGGCGTGGTTCCCGGGAGCCGGGTGGCCGTCCGCATCGAGCGCAGTGCTCTCCTGCCGATGCTCGTCCTCGCCGTGCTGCGCGCCGGCGCGGTCTACGTCCCGCTCGACCCGGAGTACCCGACCGACCGGGTCGCCGGGATGATCGAGGACGCGAGTCCGACGCTGGTCCTCACGAGCAGCGCGCAGCTCGTCCGTGACCGGGCCGCCGGCGCCTCCTGGCAGGTTCCCTCGCTCCCTGTCGACGCCGACACCACGGTGTGGCGACGCCGGACGGACGACCCGAGTGCTCTGCCAGCGATCGCCCCGGACGCGCTCGCCTACATCGTCTTCACCTCCGGGAGCACCGGGCGCCCGAAGGGCGTCGGCGTGAACCGGGCCGCCCTGCGGAACCTGTTCCAGCACCACCGGGCCGAGATGTTCGACCCGGCCGAAGCGCGGCTCGGCCGGCCGCTCCGCGTCGCGCACACCGCTGGCCTGTCGTTCGACGCGGCGTGGGATCCGCTGCTCTGGCTCTTCGCCGGACATGAGCTGCACGTCGTCGCCGACGACGTGCGTCGTGACCCCGAGCGACTCGTCGAGTACTTCGTCCGCCACCGGATCGACGCCATCGAGACCACCCCGTCCTTCGCGGAGGCACTGCTCGCCGCGGGCATGCTCGACGCCGATGTCCACCCCACGGAGATCGCCGTCGGCGGCGAAGCGGTCGGCCCGGCCCTGTGGGACGCACTGGCCCACCGCGACGACGTGCACGCCATCAACCTCTACGGCCCCACCGAGGCCACGGTGGACAGTCTCACCGCAGTGCTGGAACCGGGACGCCCGCCGCACATCGGCTCGTCAGTGCGGAACACGCGGCACTACATCCTCGACGCTGCCCTCACACCGGTACCCGACCGCGCCGTCGGCGAGCTCTACCTCGCCGGGGCGAACGTGGCAGAGGGCTACGTGGGACAGCCCGGGCTCAGCGCCGAGCGGTTCGTGGCTGATCCGTTCTCCGCCGACGGTTCCCGCATGTACCGCACGGGAGACGTGGTCCGTCGTCGCCGTGACGGGTCCCTGCGGTTCGTGGGACGCATCGACGACCAGGTCAAGATCCGTGGCTACCGCGTGGAGCTCGCCGAGGTCGAGGCCGCGATGATCCGCCACCCCGGGGTGGACCTCGCAGCGGCCGTCGTGCTGGGCGAGGGTCCTGCCAGTCGCATCGTCGGCTACGTCACCTCCGACGGCGACCTCGGGAACCTTCCGGCGGCGGTCCGGGAGGGCATGCGCTCCGACGTCCCCGACTACATGGTCCCCTCGGTCGTCGTCGCCCTCCGCGAGATGCCCGTGACGCCGAACGGCAAGCTCGATCGTCGCGCGCTGCCAGCGCCCGAGCTGTCGGGTTCCGGCACGGTGCTGCCGCCACGGAACGACGACGAGCGCGTCGCCGCTGCGGTGTTCGCCGAGGTCCTCGGGGTCTCCGCGGTCGGGATCGACGACGACTTCTTCGCAGCGGGCGGCCACTCCCTGCTGGCAACCCGGCTCGCCGCGCGTCTGTCGGAACAGTTCGACCGGACGATCACCGTGCGGGACGTGTTCGAACGGCCGACCGTGGCTGCTCTCGTCGGAGCACTCGACACGGGCACGCCGACCGATCGCGCAGCCCGCCTGGCACGGAGGACGCGCCCGGACACGATGCCGTTGTCGCTCACGCAGCGGCGACTGTGGTTCCTGAACCGCCTCGAACCGGACTCCGCCGCCTACAACATCCCCGTCGTGCTCCGCCTCGACGGTCCCTTGTCCGCCGAGGCCCTGCGCGCAGCGTTCGTGGACGTCGCGATGCGGCACGAGCCGCTCCGGACGATCGTCCCGTTCGTGGGCGACGGGCCGGTGCAGCAGGTCCTCGAGGGTGCTGCCGCCGAACCGCCGTTCCTGACGGTCACGGTCCCCGAGCACCGCATCGACGACGTCGTCCGCGCCGAGGCGACGCGTGGGTTCGACGTCACGAGCGAGACGCCACTCCGCGCGGTGCTGCTCCGCATCGACGACGACCACCACGTGCTCGTCGCGACGATGCACCACATCGCGTCGGACGGGTGGTCGCTCGCACCCTTCGCCCGCGACCTCGGGACCGCGTACGCGGCCCGTGTCGCCGGGACCGAACCAGCGTGGCTGCCGCTGCCGGTCGACTACGCCGACTTCACACTGTGGCAGCGGGAACAGCTCGGCGACGCCGAGGACCCCTCGAGCGAACTCGCCCAGCAGCTGGCGTTCTGGCGGATGGCACTCGCGGGCGCGCCGGACGAGATCACCCTGCCCCGGAACCGCGCACGTTCCGTCGACGACGGAACCGTTCGACAGACCGTCGGTGCGGTGGAGCTGACCCTCGACCCCGCGCGGCACGCCGAGCTCCGCCGCTTCGCCGGGGACCACCGCACCAGTCTGTTCATCGTGCTGCACGCAGCCGTCGCCGCCGTGCTCCAGCAGCACGGCGCGGGTGAGGACGTCGTCATCGGGACCCCGGTCGCCGGACGGACGGACGCGCAGCTCGACGACCTGGTCGGCTTCTTCGTCAACACCGTCGCGCTCCGCACCTCGCTCGACGGTGATCCGAGCGTCGAGGACCTGCTCGAACGGATCCGATCGGGCAACTCCGCGGCGTACGCCCACCAGGACGTCCCGTTCGATGCTGTCGTCGACGCCGTCCGGCCACCCCGGTCGGTCGGTCGTCACCCGGTGTTCCAGGTGATGCTGACACTGCAGAACACCCGGCCGGCGGCCCTCGATCTCGGCGACGTCGCGGTGACGGTTCCCGCCCAGTCCACCAGTGCCGGGGTGAAGACGGACCTGCTCCTCGACGTGACGACCCCCGGTGGTGACGACGGTGGACTCGTCGTCACGTTCGGGTACGACGCGACACTGTTCGACGAGACGACCGTCACGCGGCTCCGCGACGCGCTCGACCGCGTGCTCACCGCCTTCGTCGAGGGTCCGCACCGTCGCCTGTCCGACATCCCGAACGTGGACGCTGAGACCGCCCTCGAACTCGACCACCAGTCGCGTGGCCGGACGTTCGTCGTGACGGGGACCGTGCTCGACCGCCTCGACACCACGGTTGCGAGCTCGCCCGACGCAGACGCACTCGTCGACACCGCCGGGACGGTGTCCTTCGCCGACCTGGCAGCACAGACGACCGCGGTCGCGACCAATCTGGCGCGCCTCGGCGTGCGTCGGGGTGACCGCGTCGCCGTCGCGCTCCGGCGCAGTTCCGACGCGATCGCGGTGGTGCTCGGCGTCCTCCGGGCCGGTGCGGTGGCGGTGCCGATCGACGTCGCCTACCCGGACGCGCGCATCGGTCAGATCCTCGCCGGGGCGGAACCGACCGTCGTGGTCGCCCACGACGCGGAGGGCACCTGGTCGGTCGCCGACGAGGCAGGGGTGCCCGTGCAGGTCGTCGCGCCCTCGGCGCTCAACCGTGACGTCGGCGACGCCGCAGCTCCGGTCGCCCCTGCACCGGAGGACGTCGCCTACCTGGTCTACACGTCGGGGACCACCGGGACGCCGAAGGGCGTGCAGGTGTCCCACGCGGCACTCGCCAACGTGCTCGCGCAGCACGAGGACGCGATGATCCGTCCGGTCCGCGACCGCGTCGGTGGTCGAGCCCCGCGGATGCTGCACCTGTCCGGGCTCGGCTTCGACGCGGCGTGGGACCCGATCGTCTGGCTCGTCGCCGGCACGACGCTCGAGGTGGCCGACGACGCCACCCGGACGAACGCGGAGACGGTCGTTCGAGACGTGGTCGAGCACGGCATCGACGTGATCGAGACCACGCCGTCGTACGCCCGTCAGCTGGCCGCGGTCGGACTCTTCGACGCCGTCGCGGAGCACGACGGTCACCTGACCGTCGCGGTGGGCGGAGAAGCCGTCCCCGCGGACTTCTGGAACGAGGTCGCCGCAGCCGACCACATCGACGGTTGGAACCTCTACGGACCGAGCGAGAGCACGGTCGACGCCGTCGTCGCGCGGATCGAGCCCGGCGCCGTCACCATCGGACGGCCGATCGCGAACGTGACGGCCCGCGTCCTGGACGACTTCCTGCAGCCGGTGCCGCCCGGAGTCGAGGGAGAGCTCTACCTGTCGGGCAGCTCCCTCGCGCACGGCTACCGCGGACGGTCCGCCGAGACCGCCAGCCGCTTCGTCGCCGACCCCCAGGGAGACGGCACCCGTATGTACCGCACCGGCGACGTCGTGCGTCGCCGCGTCACCGGGGAACTCGACTTCCTCCGCCGTGACGACGACCAGGTCAAGCTCCGCGGGTACCGGATCGAGCTGGCCGACGTCACCCAGGCCCTCGAACGGATCGACGGCGTCGAGGCTGCCGTTGCTCGTGTCGTCGTGCCCGGCGGACCGGACACCGCACGGCTCGTCGCGTGGGTCGTCGGGACCGTCGACGAACAGGGTGTCCGCCGATCCGTCGCCGCCGATCTCCCCGACTACATGGTCCCCTCGGCCATCGCCGTCGTCGACGCGATCCCGCTGACCCCCAACGGCAAGGTGGACACCGCCGCGCTGCCCGAACCGACCTCGACCGGCGGCGACGGCCAGCCCGTGAGCGACGACGAGCGGACGATGTCGCGGGTGTTCGGCGAAGTGCTCGGTGTGCGCGACGTCGGCATGCACGACGACTTCTTCGCGCTCGGTGGACACTCGCTGCTCGCGGTCGGGCTGATCGGGCGCGTCCGGGACGAACTCGGTGCCACGCTGCCCCTCCGCAGCATCTTCGACGCCCCCACCCCGGCAGGTCTCCTCGCCGCGGTCGGATCCGCGGGAGCCGCCACCCAGCAGGGCGACCGGCAGACCGACCCGGCGCTCCGCGCGTGGGCCGCGCAGCACCCGCGACGGGAAGGCGAGCAGCTGCCGCTGTCGCCGAACCAGGCGCGGCTGTGGTTCCTCAACCGGCTCGACCCCACCTCCACCGACTACTCCGTGCTGTTGCAGGCGACGTTCCGCGGCGATCTCGACACGGACGCGTTCGCCGACGCCGTCGACGACGTGGTCGTCCGGCACGAGATCCTCCGGACGACGTACCCGGAAGTCGACGGTCAGCCGGTCCAGCGCATCCACGACGTGGTGCCGGGCATCGTCACCAGCGCCGCGGTCGACACCTCAGCGGGCTTCGATCTCACGGTGGACCTGCCTGTCCGGGCCGGGCTCGTGGCGACGGGAGACCAGCAGTGGCGTCTCGACCTGTTGATCCACCACATCGCCACGGACGGGGCCTCGCTCGGCCCGCTGGCGCGCGACATCGCCACCGCGTACGCCGCGCGGACCGGGAGCACGGCGCGTGCGCAGCGTCCGCTCGAGGTGCAGTACGCCGACTTCGCGCGGATGCAGCGCGCCCTCCTGGAATCCGACGGTGGACGGCACGACGCGTCGTTGTCGGCGTGGGTCGAGCAGCTCGCCGGCATCCCGGACGAGCTCGCCCTGCCTGCTGACGGACGTCGGCCGGAGTCGGCGACCCGAGCTGCCCGGCAACTGCGTTTCACACTGCCCGAGGACGTCGTCTCCGCGGTGCACGCCGCTGCCGGACAGGCGCAGGCCAGCAGCTTCCACGCGTGGCTCGCCGGGCTCGCCGGCTACCTGCACCGCATCGGTGCCGGTGACGACGTGGTGATCGGATCACCGTCCGCCGGGCGGTCCGACCCGGACACCGCTGACCTCGTGGGCTTCTTCGTGAACACGTTGCCGCTGCGCATCGGGATGACCGACGCACCGGACCTGGTCGCGACCATCGAACGGGCCCGAGCCGCAACACTCCACGCCATCGAGCACGAGTCGGTGCCGTTCGAGCGCATCGTCGAGGCGATGGCCCCCGAACGTCGACTCGGACGACACCCGCTCTTCCAGACCATGCTCTCGGTGGAGGAGGACAGCGGGGTCTCGATCTCGCTGCCCGGCGTGACGACCGACCGACTCGAGCCCGACAGCACCGGAGCAGCCAAGGTCGACCTGTCGTTCGTCCTGCGCCCGCGTTCCTCGGGAGAGGTCGACGGCGTCCTGGAGTACGACGCGTCGATGTTCAGCGATCGCGCGGCGCGAGGGTTCGTCGAACGGTGGACGGCGTTCCTGGCAGCAGCGGCCACCGCCCCCCGGCGGCCGCTCCTCGACGTCCCCGTGCAGGCCGGCACCGGGCGCCTCGATGCCTGGCCGGCCGCGACCGACCACCGGCAGCAGTCGATCCTCGAGGCGTTCGCCGACTCCGTCGCCGCCCGCCCGACCGCACCCGCCGTCGTGGCCGGAGGCGTCTCGCTCACCACGGCGGAACTCGACGCTCGCGTCGACGGGATCGCGGCCCGGATGATCGCCGCCGGGCTCCGACGCGGCGACGTCGTCGCGCTGCCCCTGGGCCGTGGCGTCGACACCGTCGCCGCGCTCCTCGCGGCGTGGCGCGCCGGCGCGGTCGCCGCTCCGATCGACGTCGAGCTGCCCCGCGACCGGATCGCCACGATGCTGCGGAGCGCCGACGTGCGTCTGGTGCTGCACCACGGCGTCGGCGGCGGGACGACGGACACCACACCTGCGGACGTGGCGACCCTCGCAGCGTCCGACGCGGGCGTGCCGTCGGACCGGCTGCTCCGGATCGACGACGATGCGGCATCGGGGCCCGCCGTGCCGGCGCGCGTCGAGCCGCCGCGGCTCGACGACCCCGCCTACCTGGTGTTCACGTCCGGTACGACGGGCGAGCCGAAGGCCGTGCAGGTGCCGCACCGCGCGCTGGCCGCGCTGTTGTCGAGCCACCGTGCGACGCTGCTGCCCGACCCCGAGGAACGACGCGTCCGCGTCGCGCACACCACCGGCGTCGGGTTCGACGCGGCGATGGACCCCGTGGTCTGGCTCGCGGCAGGCCACGAGGTGCACGTCGTCGACGACTCCACCCGGCGCGACCCCCAGGCCCTCGTCGCGCTCCTCGCCGAGCGTCGGATCAGCGCGTGGGAGACCACGCCGAGCTACGTCACCGCCCTCGCCGGCCAGACGGAGCTCGAAGCGCTGTTCGATGACCGCGACGAGGCCGACCCGTTCGTGCTCCTGCTCGGTGGCGAACCGCTCGACGCAGGTCTCTGGTCGTGGCTGCGCGACCGGCCGGCCGTCGCAGCGTGGAACCTGTACGGTCCGACCGAGGTCGGCGTCGACTCCATGGTGGCGAGGGTGGCCGACAGCCCCGCCCCGGTACTCGGCGCGACGACGGTCGACACCGTCGGGTACGTCCTCGACTCCCGCCTGCGCCCGACCCCGGTCGGCAGCGTCGGTGAGCTGTGGCTGGCGGGCGAGCAGCTGGCGCACGGCTACCGCGGCCGGCCCGGCTCGAGCGCCGAGCGGTTCGTGGCCGACCCCTTCGCCTCGGACGGATCGCGGATGTACCGGACCGGTGACCTCGTCGTCCGACGAGACGCCGACGGGGACGAGCGTCCCGGCGTCGTCTCCCTGGGCCGCAGTGACGGGCAGGTGAAGATCCGTGGACACCGTGTCGAACCCGGCGAGGTCGAGGCGGTCCTGCGCGGTGCCGGCGGCGTCACGCACGCCGTGGTCCGTCCGGTCGACACCGCACGCGGCACGGAACTCGGCGCCTGGGTCGTGACGGACGGAGTCGCCTCCGATGCGTTCCTCACCGCACTGTCCGACCGTCTCCGCTCCCGTGTACCCGACTACATGGTGCCCGCCGGGATCGCGGCGATCGACGCCGTCCCACTGACGCCGAACGGGAAGGTCGACGTGCGGGCACTCCCCGAGCTCCGGATCGGTGGCGGTGCAGGGGCGGCTCCGAGCGGACCCGCGGAACTCGCGATCGCCGCGGCGTTCGCCGCGACACTCGGTGTCGACGGCGTCCGCGCCGACGATTCCTTCTTCGCGCTGGGCGGTCACTCGTTCGTCGCGCAGCCGACGATCCAGGCGGTCAACGAAGCCCTCGACGCGGACCTGCCCGTGCAGGCGCTCTTCCAAGCGCCGACCGTGGCCGGACTCGCCGCCTTGGTCGAGTCCGGCGGTGCGGACGTGGCGGAGTCGCTCCGGACGATCCTGCCCCTCCGGCCCACCGGGCAGGGTGCCCCCGTGTTCGCGGTGCACCCTGCGAGCGGCGTCGCGTGGAAGTTCTCCACGTTCGTCGCTCGTCTGGCCACGACCCGACCGATCCTCGGCGTCCAGATGCCCGGGATCGCGCCGGACCGTCCGGAACCCGCGACGGCCGGATCGTTGGACGAGCTGCTCACCGAGTACGTCACCGCCATCCGCGGCGAGCAACCCCACGGCCCCTACCTGCTCACCGGGTACTCGTTCGGCGGCCGGCTTGCGCACCACATCGCGGCGCGGCTGCAGGCCGAGGGCGAAGAGGTGGCGCTCCTCGCGGTGCTCGACGCGTACCCGACGGAAGCATCAGCGTTCGACGGTGTGGCCGACACCGATGACATGTGGCGCGGTTTCCTCGACGCGAACGGTGTGACGCCTCCTGCTGGCCACCTCGACGGCGAACGGGTGCTCTCCCTCCTCGCTGAGGCTGGCAACCCGCTGGCCGACGTTCCGGGGCACGTCGTCGACCGCATGGTGCGGCGGTTCCGCCGGCTCGGGGAGCTCCTCGACGACGCTCCGGTCCCCGTCGTCCACGGTGATCTCCACGTGTTCGCCGCGACCGAGGACGTCCCCGCGAACCGTCCGGCGCCCGCGGTGTGGGAGCAGTTCGTCACCGGGACGGTGACGTCGAGTTCCGTGGGAGCCCGTCACCAGGACATGCTCACCGACCGGGCACTCGACGACGTCGCACCGGTGCTCGACCACCTCCTCGAGAACGTCCGACACACCGACGCACGCAGAGCGAACCGACTCGGCGCCGGCTCCGAAGACCCAGGTAGGAACACCCCTGCAGCTGACCCAGAGGAGCATCGACCGTGACGAACCCGTTCGACGATCAGGACGGCACCTTCCGGGTGCTCGTGAACGAAGCCGGACAGCACTCGCTCTGGCCCGAGTTCGCCGACGTTCCCCGAGGGTGGGTCGCCGTGTTCGGTCCCGCCGTCAAGACGGCGTGCACCGACTACGTGTCGGAGCACTGGCACGACATCACACCGTCCTTCGAGAGCACCCGCGTCGCGTCGTGATCTCCGTACGAGGGATCACGAAGCGGTTCGGGACCCACCAGGCGCTCGACGGCGTCGAACTCGAGGTGCCCGAGGGCACGGTGCAAGGGCTCCTCGGGCCCAACGGCGCCGGCAAGACGACGACCGTGCGCGTCCTCACGACGCTGCTGCAGCCCGACTCCGGCGACGCCTTCGTCGCCGGACGATCGGTGTTGACCGAAGGCCACGCCGTGCGACAACGTCTCGGCGTGTCCGGCCAGTACGCAGCGGTCGACGAGAAGCTCACCGGTTTCGAGAACCTGACGATGGTCGGCGAGCTGTACGGCATGCGTCGGAAGGACGCGAAGGCTCGAGCACGTGAGCTCCTCCGGGAGTTCCGCCTCGACGACGTCCCCGACGACAAACGTGCGGGCACGTACTCGGGGGGGATGCGCCGCCGGCTCGACCTGGCCGGGGCGATCGTCGCCCGGCCCCCGGTCGTCATCCTCGACGAACCGACCACCGGGCTGGACCCCCGCGGTCGTCGCGACACCTGGGACGCGATCGAGTCGCTGGCATCAGGTGGGACCACCGTGCTCCTCACCACCCAGTACCTCGAGGAAGCCGACCAGCTCGCTGACTCCATCGCGGTGATCGACGGAGGACGCATCATCGCAGAGGGCACGGCCGCGCAACTCAAGGCCCAGACCGGCGGAGCACGGCTCGACATCGTGCTCGCCCCCGGCAGCGACGTCGACCTTGCCGTGGACGCTGTCCGTCGGGTGGGTCACGAACCCGCCGTCGACAGGCGAGTGGGTCGCCTCACCGTCGGTGCCGGCGGAGGCAGCAGTGATCTCCTCGACGTCGTCGGCGCACTCCGAGCCGTCGGGCTCGAGACGTCCGAAGCGGCACTCCGGCAGCCGACGCTCGACGAGGTCTTCCTGCAGCTGACCGGGACGCCAGCTGATCCGGACGCGCCCGTCGCAGCGGTGGGGGCGAGGTCCTCCGAGCCCGACCCGGTGATCGCCGGGGGACCGACGGAGGCGAGCCGATGAGCATCGGGAGCGTCCTCCGCGACGGCCGGGTCATCGCCCGACGGAACATGCTCGGCGTCCGCCGAACGCCCGGGGCGCTGGTGACCGGTGTCGCGCAGCCCATCATCTTCGTGCTCATCCTCGGGTTCGTGTTCGCCGACGCACTCGGCGGAGACGACTACCGCGAGTTCCTCATCGGCGGTGTCCTCGCGCAGACGCTGACCTTCAACTCGTCCTTCACCGCCGTGTACCTGGCGAAGGACCTGCAGACGGGCCTCATCGACCGGTTCCGGGCCCTGCCGATGTCGCGGGTCGGGGTCATCCTCGGGCGCACGACCTCGGACCTCATGACGAACGCCATCTCGATCGTCGTCGTGATCGCGTGCGGCCTGGTGATCGGCTGGCGTGTGCACTCCGACATCGGGTCCGTGGTGCTGACGTTCGGGCTGCTGCTGCTCTTCGCGTTCGCGACGTCCTGGATCGGGGCGTTCATCGCGCTGACCGCTCGCAGCGTCGAGGTCGCACAGTCCCTCGGCCTGCTCTGGCTGTTCCCCGTGTGCTTCGTCTCCGGAGCGTTCGTGTCCGCCGACATGCTCCCCGGTCCGCTCCGGGTGGTCGCCGAGTGGAACCCCGTCACCGCCGTCGCCACCGCGGTGCGGCGGGGCTTCGGGAACGAACCGCCGTCCGGGTTCGCCGTCGGGCACGGATGGCCGGCCGACAACGCGCTGCTCTACGCGTCCTTGTGCTGCGTCGCCATCATCGCTGTCTTCGCACCCATCGCCGTCGTGCAGTACCGACGCATCAGCAAGCGGTGATCCATCTCCTGCTGACCACCGTCGACGACGTCCTCGCCACCGGGGATCGCCTGCTCGGATCGACGGGCGGCGCGGGTGCTGCCTCGCTCGTCAGCGCAGCCGATCGTGCCGCTGCCGACAGCAGGCGAGCAGACCTGGATCGACGGCGGACCCTCGCCGGGCGACTCGCGCTCCGGTTCCTGGCCTGCGCCGTGCAGGGCCGTTCGTGGTCCGACGCCGCGTCCGTCCCGGTGGACCGGACCTGCGAGCACTGCAGCGCCCCGCACGGTCGCCCTCGTCTCGCGGGGTCCTCCGCGTCCACCTCGACCTCTGGACGACTGGTGCTCGTCGCTGTCGGCGATGACGCGGCTCGGCTCGGGGTCGACGTCGAGGAGTACCCCGAGACCCTGTGGGACGGGTTCGACGACTACGCGCTGCACCCGTCAGAGCGGGCGGCGATGCCGACCGGACGCGATGGCCTCGTCCACCGGGTCCAGGTGTGGACCGACAAGGAGGCACTCCTCAAGTCAGTCGGTGTCGGCTTGCGCGGCGAACCGTCAGGGCTCCGCGTCGCCGCGGCATCGGCCGGCGTCACGACGGCAGCTCCCCTCCTCGGATGGCGCCCCGTGGCGCAGTCAGCCGACCCGCGGCTCGCGACGGCGTGGACCGTCACCATCAACGCCGGTCGCCGGGCGGCTGCCTCGATCGCGGCGGCGCACCCGACCCCGATCCGCCCCTGGAGGATGGACCGACAGGGGGCCGAACCGGTGCAGCCGGACGTCCGCCGCGACACGGCAGCCAGCGTCCCTGCAGCGACAGCGTGAGCAGCCGGGCCTGGAGGGACGGTGCAAGCTGGCACCGGTCCTCCCGTCCGCCTCCTGGCGCACTCCACGACGGCAGCCCGCGCGCTCGTCACGTCGAGAGCACGGAATGCAGTTGCGGCTCGACCGCTGCGGCGAGGGCGGCGTGGCCGTGGTCGTTCGGGTGCACGCCATCGGAGCAGAGCAGCGCGGGGCTGCGGTTGATCGCCGTGGCGAGCCCGGGAACGAGCGAGAGACCCACTCGTCGGGTCTCCTCGTCCAGGATCCTCCTGACCGCCCGCCACCCCGGCGGGTAGTCCGTCCCGTACGGCGAGTACAGGTCCAGAACCGCGAGCCGACCGCTGGGGAATCGCCCGTGGAGAGCTTCCAGGTCCCGGGCGATCGCCGCGCGCACGTCGTCCTCCCGACCGAGAACGATCACCGAGTCGTTCACGCCGAGCGCGACGACACACGCGTCCGCGCCGGAGGCCAGGACATCGGAGAGCAGCCCGAGCGTCGCTCCGTCGTCCGATCGGTCGATCCCGCGACGTCGCACGAAGCCGACACCGTCGATCGCGAAGTGCAGCGCACCCCACCCGAGACGCTTCGCGACGATCGTCGACCACCGGTTCTCCGTCCTGCTGATCCCGCGCCACCCCGTGACGATGGAGTCTCCGTAGAACGCGACTGTCGGCACGACTGCAGCGTAGAGCGCAGCGTCGACGCCACGCGGAAACGTGACACCGATGCAGGCCCGGACGTCCACCGAGGGTCGTGCGTGCCCTGCGCGAATAGCCCCCTGGTCGTCCTCTCATGGCGCGGGGCGTCGTACCGACCTACCGTCTACTTGTCAGACGATCGTCTGTCGAATAGGCCCTCTGGAAGGAACCTGCTCCATGCGTCACGCTCCTCGCCTCCGCCGGACCAACGCGCTGCTGATCACCAGCGGTGTCCTCACGGCGGCAGCGCTCGCTGTCGGGGCAGCCGGGCCCGTCTCCGCGGCCAACGCCGACGGCACGGCGCCCACCCAGTCCGTGGCCGCCGCCAGCGGTGGGAACTACGTGGCCCTCGGCGACTCGTACGCGGGCGGCTTCGGCGTCGCCCCCTACAGCTCGGGTCCGGCGGCCGGCTGCTTCCAGTCCACCACCGACTACCCGCACCAGGTCGCAGCATCGCTGGGACTCCAGCTCGACGACCGCGCCTGCGCCGGTGCCACCACCGGCAACATCTCCCGGGTCGCGCAGAAGACCGGAGCCGGAAGCGCCACTGCGCCCGTCCAGGCCGATGCGCTGTCCAAGAACACGGACGTCGTCACGGTGTCGATCGGCGGGAACGACCTGGGGTTCGCCGGAGTCATCGCGAACTGCGTCGCGCTGGACAAGGCTGGCCCGGTGTTCGCGGAGATCCACGGGAAGACCTACAACCACTGCAAGGACTACTACGCACCGGTCGTGCACGGGGTCGAGCGGGACCGTCTCGCAGCGCGCGTCCGCACCGTCGTGGCACCTCGGCTCGCGCAGACGTTCCGCGTGATCGCGCAGCGCGCGCCGCAGGCGAAGGTGTTCGTCGTCGGCTACCCGATGCTCGCGCCCGGCACGGCGCAGGCCCCGAAGGGATGCTTCTCGAGCCTCCTCGGTGACTCCGGACTCGAGCCGCCGTTCCCGCAGAACGCGTTCCCCTTCACCCCGACCGACACCGCTTACTTCCACCGCACCCAGAACGCGCTCGACGGAGCGGTCAAGGCTGCGGCGAAGGCTCGTGGGTTCACCTACGTCTCGACGCTCCAGGGCTCTGCTGCGCACACCCCCTGCGCTGCGTCGGGCTCGGCATGGATGTCGGGACTCACCCTGACCGATCGCGGTACCGCTGCGGACAGCACCCCGCTGGCCGGGACGAAGTACTCCATCCTGTTCGGCGCACTCCACCCGAACGCTGCCGGCATCGCGTACCTGCGTGACCAGACCAAGGCCGCGATCGTCGGATCGCGCTGACACTCCGACGGCGGATCTGGTCGCGTCGCTGACGCGACCACGAGACGGACGGGAGGAACGGTGCCAGCTGGCACCGGGCCTCCCGTCCGTCTGCTGGATGCAGCTTCCGTGCCCTCCTGACCGTCAGCACGGGTGGCGGTCGGTCTTCAGGCCGCCCGCGTGGCAGCGATCAGTCGGTGCGCTCGAAGAGCGCTCAGGCCGTCGCGGACACGGGTCTTGGCCGTCCCGACGGTGATGCCGAGCTGACTGGCGACTTCTGCGGTGCTCCGTTCGCCGAAGTACCGCAACACCACAGCGTCCCGCTGTTTGTCCGAGAGGTCAGCCAGAGCGATGCGCAGGGTGGGGCGGAGGAACAACGCGTCGCGCTGGTCGTCGTCGCGGTCGACGCTGTGGTGGTCACGAGTGCCGATGCGGAGCTCGCGTTTCCGCAGGGCTTCGAGACTGCGGATCCGGTCGATCGCCCGACGATGCGCCACGGTGCGCAACCACGACTGCAGATCGGCTCGGTCCGGATCGTACCGATCCGGGTGCTGCCAGAACTCGAGGAACGCTTCGTGCACGACGTCCTCCGCGAGGTGTCGGTCGACGATGACCGTCCCCACGAACCGTCGCAGTCCCGGAGCGTGCTGCTGGTACGCAGCGATGAAGGCGGCGGGTTCGGACTGATCGGCACTGTGTGTTCGACACATGTTGCCCCCTTGCGTTGCTTCAACGTAGATCGTTCTGGACGGATCCGTCTCCCCCCTTTCGGGGCGTGCGAGCAGGCGACGAAGCGCCGTGGGTGATCTGATCGTGGGGCGCGGGGGCGCGGGGGCGCGGGGGCGCGGGGGCGCGGGGGTGACGGCCGAGACGGGAGGCACGGTGCCAGCTGGCACCGTGCCTCCCGTCAGGTTCCGTGTGGACTTCCGGGCCTCGGACTGCCCGCGCTCAGGCGGACTGGCCGAGGAGGCCTCCGGTGAACTCGCGCAGGGCCCGGGTCGCACGCTGCGACAGGGTTGCCTCCGGCATCATGCTGGTCGACCCGTGGAACGCTCCCGGCCACACGTGCAGTTCCGCCTGGACACCAGCGGCCCAGAGCGCGCTGGCGTAGGCGACGGTCTCGTCGCGGAACACCTCGGTGCTGCCGCAGTCGACGTACGCGGGCGGGAGCCCGGCGAGGTCCCTCGCGCGGCCGGGGGCGGCGTAGATCGACACGTCCTCGCCACCCCGCCGGTCACCGAGGTAGGCGTCCCAGCCGAACCGTGTCATCTCCCGGTCGGCGACCCCGACACCGTCGAACTGCCGAGCCGACAGGGTCGCGTCGCGGTCGTCGAGCATGGGACTCACGAGCACCTGGCCGATCACGGTCGGCCCCTGTCGGTCGCGGGCGAGGAGGGCCGTGCCTGCGGTGAGACCGGCACCGGCGCTCTGCCCGACGAGGACGATGCGCTCCGGGTCGATGCCGAGTTCGTCGGCGTGCTCGGCAGCCCAGACGAGTCCGGCGTAGCAGTCCTCGACCGGGTAGGGGTCCGGGTGCTCCGGAGCCAGGCGGTAGTCGGGGCTGACCAGGACGACGTCGTGCACGAGCAGCCACTCGTCGTAGGAGTCGAGGTTGCCGAGGTGGTGGCCGAACATCATGCCGCCGCCGTGGATCGCGTAGGCCAGGGCGGCCGTGCCGGTGCGGCCGGTGCGCTGGATCACGGCGAGGTCGATCGGGTCGCCGCGGTGCCCCGGGACCGTGACGCTGCGGCGCTCGAGGCCGCGAGCACGCAGTCCTTCGTCGAGCTGCGCCTCGGTCATGTCCAGCTGTCGCATCTGCGGCAGCATCTGGGTCGTCAGGTGGAAGCGGCCGCGCGCGTCCATGGTGGTGAGGAAGGGGACGAACTCAGGATCGAACGGCGGGCGGGGGAGGGGGATGGTGTCAGACACGGGAGGGCTCCTCGGTGATGGTGGTCTGGTCGGTGTGTGCGGGGGTGGGGCCGGCAGGGTCGGCGCGGATCGTGCCTTCCCGGACGTCGCTCGTCCGGGCTCGGAGCATGCCGGCCACGACGAGCAGGGCTGCGATCACGGCGAGGCCGAGACCGGCGATGGTGAGAGCGTCCTGGAACCCCTCGAGCCGGGCGGCGGTCCAGGTGGTCGTGGTGATGCTCCCGGCGACGAAGGCTGCGACGATCGTCCCCGCCGTGGCGACCGCAACACCGCTCGCGAGCTCGCTCGAGGTGTCGACGAGCGCGGCCCCGACCGAGGTGCGGTCCGCGGGGAGACCGGTGAGGACGGAGGCGCCGGCGACGACGCCCACCACGCGCATGCCAGCAGCGACGAGCACGAGCGCGACGAGCACCCACGGGTACCCGTACCGGCTCAGGGTGCCGAAGACCACGAGCCCTGCGACGACCGAGACGGCGCTCGTCCAGGCGGCGCGGCCCAGGCCGACCCGCTGCACGAACGGTCCGACGAAGCGGCCTCCGACGAGCAGCACGACCACCTGCGGCAGCGTTCCGAGCGCGGCCAGGGCCGGCGGCCAGCCCCAGGCGAACTGCAGCTGCAGGGTCACGAGGTACGACAGCCCCGCGACGGCGAGACCCGACGCGGCCTTGAACGCCAGTCCGCTCGAGACCAGTGGACGAGCGAGCAGGTGCAGGTCGATCAGCGGGTGCCGGGCGGTCCGCTCCCGGACGACGAACCCCACCGCGCAGGCGACGGTCAGGGCGAGGGCGGCCCACCCCGACCAGTCCGCTGTTCCGGACTCGACCAGGATCGTCGGTGTCACGAGCGCCCCTGCGGTCGTCGCGGTGCCGAGCAGTGCCCCGATCACGTCGACCGGGTCGCGGCGGAGTCCTGCAGCCTCGTCGCGGACGACACCGGACCGGATGCCGACGAGCGCGAGGACCGCGATCGGCACGTCGGCCAGCAGCAGCACCTGCCACGGTGCGACGGCGAGCACGAACCCGCCGACGGTCGGCCCGATGGCAAGTCCCACGAGCCCGGCCGTCGAGATGACGGTGAGCGCCCGGACCCGGAGCCCTTCGTCGTCGAAGAGCCGGAACGCCAGCGCCATCGACCCGGGTGTCGTCATCGCCGCAGCGATGCCCATCGCGACCCGCACGGCGATCAGTTGCTCGGTCGACGTGACCACCGCCGTGGCGAGGCTCGCCAGGGCCAGCAGGACGAGCCCGGCGAGCATGACCCGGCGGCGACCGATGCGGTCGGCGACGGCGCCGAACAGGAGCATCAGCCCGCCGAAGGCGACCGAGTAGGCACCCGAGACCCACTGCAGGCCCGTCGTCGACGAGCCCAGGTCGCGACCGATCGTGGGCAGGGCGACGTTGAGCACGGAGTTGTCGAGCATCTCGAACAGGAACACCGCCGACAGTCCGGCGAGGGCGATCCATGCGTCGCGCAGACGAGGAGACCGGCCACCGGCGGGCACGTGCCCGGGGCTGCGAGGGGAACTGGGGGACACGATGGCGCACTCCTTCGAGGGAAGAAGTGGCGACTCGTTCGATGCCGCGTGCTGGTGCGTCGCAGATCGCGGCGCCTTTTACCTCAGTGATCCAGACCATACACGGACCGACCGGTCGACGGAAGTCCGCGCGCGGGAGCGGTCGCCGCAGGACCTACCCTGGACGGATGCTCTCCCGCCGCGAAGCCGCCGTCCGGCTCGACATCCCCCTCGAGATGGCGACCCGCCACGGCATCCCGTCGCGCCTGAGCGAAGCGGAGCTCGACGCGATCGAGCAGGACCCGCCCGCCTGGCTCGTGCAGTCCCGCGCCAACCGCACCGGCACCAAGAAGGTCTGGGCCCGTCTGGAGTGCGTGGTCTGCGGCTTCGACGAAGAGGCACGTCCGAAGAAGTGGTGGCCCGAGTGGGACTACCTGATGTGCGACTACCACGCCCCGTACCAGGCACCCGAGCCCACCGCCGGGCTGACGCGGCGCGAGGTCGAGGGCATCGGCAGCCGCTTCATCGCCCTCGTCGACGAGAAGCCCTAGCCCACAGGCCCCGCCGGGCGCGCTGCGGCAAGCAGACGCGACCACGCAGACGGACGGGAGGCCCGGTGCCAGCTGGCACCGGGCCTCCCGTCCGTCGTGGTGCGGCCTGCGGACGCTACTCGGTCGTCGAGACCCAGTCGATGAGCAGGTTGCCCTGCTCGCCCCAGTTGCCGACCTGGAACATGAAGCGGTGCGGGGTGGTCGGCACGTCGTCCGTGACGGTGTCGAGGACCGTGCCGTCGACGCTGTAGGTCACGGATTCACCGGGCACCCAGTCGACCTTGTACGTGTGCCACTCGCGCCACGAGACACCGGTGCCGACCTGGACCCGGTCGGACTCCTTGCCCGGGGTCATCGAGTGGTGGAACGCCGAGGGGCTGTCCTCGAAGTTGCCCTCGGGGAAGTCGATCTCGCCGTCGGACCACACGTTCGACGTCGGCCACAGCATGAAGGCCGCGCCGTTGCCGTCGCCGCCGGTCGCCTTCGCGCGCACCGAGAACGAGCCGCCGACGTGGTCCCAGGCGCCGTCGGAGGAACCGAAGGTGCCGGCCGCTCCGGCACCGGTGCCGAGGGCGACGTCCATCACGCCGTCGTGGACCGAGACGGTCTTGCTCGGCGCGTAGATGCCCGAGGTGCCGTCGGGGTACGGGTGCCACGACTGCGGGTAGAGCGACTGGACCAGGCCGGTGACGGCGTTCGTGGTGAAGTCCTCGACGAACGGGGCGTCGGGCGCGAGTGCGGACAGATCTGCGGGGGAGGCATCGGCGTCCGGGGCAGCGTCCACTCCGGGTTCCGCATCGGGCGCGGGCGCGGGCGCGGGTTCGGGTTCGACGACGGGCGCGGTGTCCTCGACCGGCGCGGAGTCCTGCGTGGGCTCCGCCTCCGGGGTCCACTCGTCGGTGGGGGCCGTGGGCTCCGTCTCGTCCGGGACCGGTGTCGGGGTGGGGTCCACCGGGGCGTGGTGCCGGTGGCGCTCCCCGTCCCAGCCCCACCAGGTGCGGGCGGAAGCGGCGGTCGGGACGCCGAGGACCAGGGCGCCGGCGGTCGCGGCCGCCAGGATCGCGCGGTGGCGGATCATCGGGTGCGCCCGTCGGTGGGCGCAGAGGCGGTCGTGGACCTGGGAGTGGACGGGTGTCGTGGGGTCGTGCCGCGCGGCGGCGTGCACGTGCTTCGGGTCGAGATGTCGGGCTCCTCGTGGATGCTCGGGCGCAGGATGCGGGGAGGGACGGACGCAGCAGCCGGCCGGGTGCCGAGGGTTTCGTTGACGCGTCCACGCACATCTTGCATCATCTGTGACCCGTTCGGGGGGTGTCACGGAAATCGACCGACGAACATCCGGTGGCCGCAGTCGAACGCGCGATCAGGCCCGGGGGATCGGCTGCAGGCGCTGCAGCTGCGTCACGTGTCCCGGCTCGAGCTCGTCGAGCGAGGCCACCCCGAGCAGCCGCATGGTCCGCTCGATCTGCTCGGACAGGATCTGGATCATCCGGTCCACCCCGGCCTCGCCGCCGGCCATCAGCCCGTACAGGTAGGCACGGCCGACCATCGTGAACGTCGCGCCGAGGGCCACGGCGGCGACGATGTCGGCGCCGGACATGATGCCCGTGTCGAGGTGCACCTCGGTGTCGTTGCCGACCTCCTTGACCACGGAGGGCAGCAGGTGGAACGGCACCGGTGCCCGGTCGAGCTGCCGACCGCCGTGGTTCGACAGCGTGATCCCGTCGACCCCCAGGTCGGCGAGGCGCTTCGCGTCCGCCAGGGACTGCACGCCCTTGACGACGACCTTGCCCTGCCACTGGTCGCGGATCCAGGCGAGGTCCTCGTAGGTGACCGTCGGGTCGAACATGTGGTCGAGCAGCTCCCCGACGGTGCCGGACCAGCGGTCGAGCGACGCGAACGCCAGCGGCTCGGTGGTCAGGAAGTCGAACCACCACCACGGCCGCGGGATGGCGTTCACCACGGTCCGAGCGCTCAACTGCGGCGGGATCGAGAACCCGTTCCGCTTGTCCCGCAGCCGCGCACCCGCGACGGGGACGTCCACGGTGACCAGGAGCGTGTCGAACCCGGCCTGCTGGGCGCGGGAGACCAGCGCCATCGACTTCTCGCGGTCCTTCCACATGTACAGCTGGAACCAGTTGCGGCCGTGCGGGTTGGCGTCGCGGACGTCCTCGATCGCGGTGGTGCCCATCGTGGACAGCGAGAACGGGATGCCCGCTCGCCCGGCCGCCCGGGCTCCGGCCCGCTCGCCCTCGGTCTGCATCATCCGCGTGAAGCCCGTCGGCGCGATGCCGAACGGGTACGACACCGGCGCCCCGAGCACCTGACGCGAGGTGTCCACCTTCGACACGTCCCGCAGGATCGCCGGGGTGAACTCGATGTCCTCGAACGCCTGCCGCGCACGGGCGAGCGAGATCTCCGCCTCGGCCGCGCCCTCGGTGTAGTCGAACGCGGCCTTCGGGGTACGGCGGGCGGCGATGTCCCGCAGGTCCCAGATCGTCAAGGCCTGTTCGAGGCGCTGACGCCGACCCGGCAGCGACGGCTTCTTGAACTGCATGAGCGGCGCGAGGTCCCGCACCGTCGGCAGCTGCCGCTTGACCCGCGTGCGAGCGGTGGACGCGGAGCCGGTCGCGGGGTCGATCCGGTGCTGGTCGTCCGTCGAGGTCATGCAGACATCCTACGTCTCCGGAGCGATCGAGGGCCGGGACGATCTGCCGTGGCCGCCGCACCGGACTGACGGGGGCCGTGGCTACCGTGGACGCATGCAGCCGCCAGCAGCCGGGACACTCCGCATCCTCCACCTCTCCGACACCCACCTGACCGGCGACGGCGCCCTGCACCAGGGGGCGGTCGACACCACGGTCGCGCTCGAACGGCTGCTCGCCCACGTCGACGACGTCCCCGGCATCGGGCTGGTGGTGGTCTCCGGCGACGTCTCCGAGGACGGCAGCCCCGAGTCCTACGCCACCGTGCGGGACCGCGTCGGCGGCTGGGCGCAACGGCACGGTGCAGCCCTCGTCGCGGTGCCCGGCAACCACGACCTGCGCGAGGGCTTCCGTCAGGTTCTGACCAACGGGCACGTCCTGGGCGAGGGCGGCGCGGCGCTCGTGCACACCATGGAGTACCTGCCGCCGACGGTCCCGGTCTCCGGGCAGTCGGTCGTGGCCGGTTGCCGGATCGTGACCGTCGACACGAGCGTGCCGGGTGCCGGGTACGGCGAGCTCAGCGACACGGCGCTCGAGCACCTGCGCACGGCCCTCGCCGACGCGGACGGCGCAACCGACGCCCCGCACGGCACCGTCGTCGTGCTGCACCACCCACCGCTGCCCGCCCCGACCGAGCTGCACGAGGCACTCCGCCTGCAGAACCCCGAGGCGCTCGCCGACGTCATCCGCGGTTCCGACGTCCGCGTCGTCCTCGGCGGCCACTACCACCACCACTTCGCCGGGTCGCTCGCCGGCGTCCCGGTCCTCGTCGCCCCCGGCGTCGCGAACGACACCGACGTCGTCGGCCCCTACGACGAAGAGTCCGCCGTCGTCGACAGCGGCGCACTCGTCGTCGACGTCGCCGCGGACGGCTCGGTCTGGTCCACACCGGTCCGCGTGCCGCGCGGCGCCGCCGACCCGCGGGCCTTCCACCTCGACGCCGAGACGGTGCGGTCCGTCATCGCGGCCGCCGGCAAGCACTGATCCGAGCGCCAGCGGGCGTCGCGCCCGGCCGTTGCGTGCGGTGCACGCGCGTCAGGACGGACGGGAGGCTCGTGGCGGGGCCGCCACGGGCCTCCCGTCCGTCGTCTGGTCGCGTCCACAGCCGCGGTACCCCGCGTCTTCGGGTTGCATGCGGGAACACCGAGTAGCACGGACGCACACCTGAGCGAAGGAGCACCCATGCGAGTCGGCAGTGCAGTGCAGTACGACCGGTACGGAGACTTCGACGTCGTCGAGCTCGTCCCCCAGGAGAAGCCCACGGCAGGTCCGGGCGAGATCGTCGTCGAGATCGTGGCCGCGGGCCTGAACCACATCGAGCGGTTCCTGCGCGAGGGGAAGCTCCGCGACCACGTCGACCTCGAGTTCCCCGCGCACCAGGGTGTCGACTTCGCCGGCATCGTCCGCGCGCGTGGCGACGGCGTGAAGGACCTGCGCATCGGCGACGAGGTGATGGGACACGCGCCGACCGGCGGCGCCCACGCCACCTGGATCGCGGTGCCGCGCGGCGCAGTCATCAAGAAGCCGGAGCACGTCGGGTGGGAGGTCGCCGGCGGCCTGTACCTGGCGGGCTGCACGGCGGTGTCGATCGTCCGGTCGCTGCGGCTCGGACCGAAGGACACCGTCGTCATCTCGGCCGCGGCGGGTGGTGTCGGGCACATCGAGTGCCAGTTGGCGCACGACGCCGGCGCGACCGTGATCGCCCTGGGCAGCCCGCGCAACCACGACTACCTGCGACAGATCGGGACGCTGCCCGTCGCGTACGGCGAGGGCGAGGAGGACCGCATCCGCGACATCGCCGACGGACGGCCCATCACCGCGTTCATCGACAACCACGGCGAGAGCAACGCCGAGCTGCTGGCCGAGCGCCTCGGCGTCGGGCAGGAGCGGTTCGTGTCGTCCGAGGAACGCCGGGACATCGAGGTCCGGTTCCTCCGCGCGCCCGCCGAGGACGAGGAGACCCGCGAGCTGCTGACCCTGCTGGCGAAGGCCGTGCAGGACCGTCGCGTGCAGGTCCTGATCTCGGGCTTCTACCCGTTCGAGTACATCGTCGAGGCGTACGAGGACCTGGCCGAGATGAAGTCCCGCGGCAAGGTCGTCATCGGGATGCAGACCGTGGAGACCGGGGCGCGGCTCGACTGGTACCGCTCCGAGAAGGCGCGTGACCTGCGCGACCGGTACGCCGACGCGCGGGGGACCGACACGGAGACGATGACCGGCGGATCGGCCTCGCCCGCGAGCTGAGCGAGCTGAGCGTTGCCGGGGCCCGGCACCTTCGTGCCGGGCCCCGTCCGCGTCAGCTCAGGATGTCCTTCGAGGCGAACCGGCTGTAGGCCAGCGCTCCGAACACCACGACGTACCCGAGCTGCAGCACCGCGTTCGATCCGAACGAGTCGAACGAGATCGGGTCGCGCAGCAGGTCGCCGAAGCCGAGCCACTGGTGCGAGAACAGGTACGGGTGCAGCCAGTCGAGCTGGGGGAGCTGGTCGAGCACCTGCGACGCCCCGGCGAGCACGACCGTCGCCGCCATCGCCCCGACCGGCACGTTCGTCAGGGTCGAGGCGAACATGCCGATCGCCACGAGCCCGAGCATCGACATCGCGACGTACAGCGCGAGCAGCAGGGCCCGGCCGGCGTACGACCAGCCGTCGACCTGCGTGCCGGACAGCAGCGTGACCGGCCCGATCGGGAACAGCACGGCACCGATCGCGGCGCCGACCAGCACGACCAGCAGCGTGGCGGCCAGGCAGAACGCGACGGCGCCGACGAACTTCACCAGGACGAACCGCACCCGGCCGGTCGGTGCGACGAGCAGGTACCGGATCGTGCCGTGGCTGGCCTCGCCCGCGACGGTGTCCCCGGCCACCACACCCACGGTGAGCGGCAGGAACAGCGGGATCGACACGGTCAGCGCGGTGAACGCCACGAACAGCCCGTTGTTGGTGATGTCGCCGAGGAACGCCGGCCCGCCGTCGTCGCCGTCGGTGGTCAGCCGCACGGCGACCGCGATCAGGATCGGCACGAGCGCCAGCGCTCCGAGCATCGCCCAGGTGCGGCGTCGCCGGAACACCAGCGCGAGCTCCGAACCGAGCAGTGCGAACGTGCGCTGCCGACGGCGGACGGGCACCTCGCGCACGGCCACGTCAGGCTGCGACATCGAATCCCTCTCCGGTGAGTGCGACGAACAGGTCCTCGAGGGTGCCACCGCCGACGTCCAGGCCACGGACCCGGACGTCGGCGCGCACGAGTTCGGCGGTGATGGTCTCGGGCAGCAGCTCGTTCGGCAGGTCGGCCACGAGCACGTCGGCCCCGCCGTCGTGCCGAGGAGTCAGCCCGAGCCGCGTGAGGACGGTGCCGGCCTGGCCGACGTCGGGCGTCCGCACGGTCACGGTCCGGGCGCCGGCTGCGCGCAGCTCGTCGAGGGGGCCCTGCGCGACGATCTTGCCCGTCCGCATGACGGCCGCGTGCGTGCAGACCTGTTCGATCTCGGCCAGCAGGTGGCTCGACACGAACACCGTCGTGCCGTCGTCGGCCAGGGACCGGATCAGGTTGCGGACCTCGCGCGTGCCCTGCGGGTCGAGGCCGTTGGTCGGCTCGTCGAGCACCAGCAGGTCACGCGGGGACAGCAGGGCGTTCGCCAGGCCGAGCCGCTGCTTCATACCGAGGGAGTACGCGTGCGCCTTCTTGTCGGCGGCGTGGGTCAGCCCGACGCGGTCGAGGGCACGGGCGACGCGGGCCTTGCGCGTTCGCGGGTCGGACGTGGGGTCGGCCGCATCGAAGCGCTGCAGGTTCGCCCGACCCGACAGGTACGGGTAGAAGGCCGGCCCCTCGACGAGCGCGCCGACGCGGGGCAGGACGTCGTGCAGCGCCTTCGGCATCGGTTCACCGAGCAGTTCGATGGTGCCGCCGCTCGCGCTCGACAGACCGAGCAGCATCCGGATGGTGGTGGTCTTGCCGGAACCGTTCGGCCCGAGGAACCCGAACACCGCGCCGCGCGGCACCGCCAGGTCGATGCCGTCGACCGCGCGCTGCTTGCGGAACACCTTCTGGAGGCCCGTGGTGCGGATCGCCAGGTCGGGCGCCGGCCCGGCCGTGCTCACCTGGTGGTCGGCCGTGCTCACTTCGCGGCGTCGACCAGGGAAGCCACCGGCACGGCGCCCGCGAAGACGCGGCCGTCGTCGGTCAGGTAGACCGACACGAGCGACGTCTGCACCGCGCGGCCGCCGTCGACGGGCTTCGTCAGCTGGTCGAGCAGGCCCGAGGCGTCTCCGTCGAGCCCGGACTGGTCGGCGGTGCCCGTGGGGAGCTCGGCGATGGTGCCCCAGCCCGTGCCCGTGAAGGTCGGCTCGTCACCGCTCGGGGTGCCACGGCGGTCGCCGTGCTCGCCCTTCGTGTGGGTGCCGGCGTCGGACAGGTCCTTCTCCGTCACCTTCGCGTTCGACGGCGGGGTGAAGTCGAAGAGCCGGGCTGCCGGGGCGCCGTAGTCGAGGCTGGTGAACCCGACCTGCACCGCGGGCTCGTCCGCGCCGGCGGCCTGGACGCTCGCACGGAGCGGGAGCCCGGTCTGCTGGTCGACGGCCAACCGGACGGCTCCGACGAGGGTGTCGGACGACTTCGGGGTCAGGGTGATCTGCCAGGCGTCGTGGCCGGCGACGCTGACCTGGGTCGGCTTCGACACGGTGGTGGTCGGGGTGATGGCGTCGATGGCCTGCTCCGCGATGTCGGCCGGGGTCGTCGTGCCGTCCTGCGGGTCCTTCGCGGTGTCGCTCGGCAGCGTCACGTGCGTGGCGGTGCGCTCCTTCGAGTCCCAGGTCCAGACGTCGGAGCCGTTGTGGACGACGTCCTGCTCGGCGAGCTGCTGCGTCAGCTGGACGCGCTGCTTGTCGGGGCCGTCGACGTAGACACGGGCGGTGTGCGACGCGGTGAGGAGTCCGAGCACGTCGGAGGCGTCGCCTTCCACCGAGGAGCCGCCGGACCCGGTGGGCAGTTCGGGGAGCCCGAGCGCGCTCGTCTGCGAGAGCTTGCCCGAGTACTGGGCATCCGACGACTTCGCGATGCTGGCGATGACGGCCGCCGCAGTGGGGTTCGTCCCCGCGATCGGGTCGTTCGCGGCGTTCGCGATCATCGGCGCGGCCACGGCGCCGGCGACGACGACCGGTGCGATGACGGCTGGCAGCCAGGCTGACTTCTTCATCGGGTTCCCCTCGTGGAGCATTCGAGTCGTGGGTACCGTACGTCCGGCCCCCGACAGGCAGCTGGGCGTCGCTCGTAGACTCGTGGGGCGACCGGCGGCGGTCGTGTGGCGGCGAAGGAGGCGGCATGCGCGCGGTGCTCGGTCTGGACATCGGGACGTCGAGCACGAAGGCCTTGCTGGCCCGGTTCGACGGCACCGTGCTCGCCGAGGTGAGCCGTCGCCACGAGGTCGACCGCCCCGAACAGGGCCTGGTCGAGATGGACTCCGACGTCTGGTGGGAGGAGTTCACGTCGCTCACCCGCTCCCTGCTCGACCGTGTGCCCGACGTCGAGGTGCAGGCGGTCGGCGTGAGCGGCATCGGACCGTGCGCGCTGCTGACCGACGTCGACGGTGCGCCGCTCGGTCCGGCGATCCTGTACGGCATCGACACCCGGACGGCGACGCTGCTCGACGACGTCACGGCGGAGCTCGGCGGCGAGGGCGCGATCCGCGCCCGCTGCGGGTCCGCCCTGAGCACGCAGGCCGCCGGCGTGAAGCTCGCCTGGCTCGCGCGGCACGAACCCGACGTCTGGGCGCGGGCCGTACGGTTCACGATGCCGTCGTCCCGCGTGGTCGAACGGCTGACGGGGGAGTACGTCCTCGACCACCACTCGGCCAGTCAGACGACACCCCTCTACGACGTGCACGCGAACGCCTGGATCCCGGAGTGGTGCGACCGACTGGCACCCGGTCTCGCGATGCCTCGCCTGCTGTGGTCCGGCGACCAGGCGGGCGTCGTGACGCCCGAGGCGGCCGCGGCCACGGGCCTCCCGGCCGGCATCCCCGTGACGGCCGGGACCATCGACGCCTGGGCCGAGGGCGTGAGCGTCGGCGAGTCCGTGCCGGGCCGGATGTTCCTGCAGTACGGCACCACGATGTTCATGATCGTGCCGACGGCCGAACCCACGTCGGTGCCGGGCATGTGGACGACCGTCGGCACGCACCCGGGGCAGCCGAGCGTGTCCGGTGGGATGGCGACCTCCGGGGCGATCACGGACTGGCTGCGACGGCTGGTCGACGGCGAGTGGTCGACCATGCTCGAGGAAGCGCGGTGCTCCGGCATCGGGGCGAACGGGCTGCTGATGCTGCCGTACTTCGCGGGGGAACGGACGCCGATCGCCGACCCGGACGCTCGCGGCGTGCTCGCGGGGTTGACAGTCCGGCACACGCGCGGCGACATCTACCGGGCGACGCTCGAGGCGACGGCGTACGCGGTACGGCACCACCTCGAGGCCCTCGGCGACGCGGGGGTCGAGGTCCGCGAACTCGTCGGGGCTGGCGGCGGGCTGCTCGGACGGCTGTGGCCCACGATCGTGTCGGACGTCACCGGGCTGCGGCAGACGGTGCCGAGCGTGACGATCGGTGCGTGCTTCGGCTCGGCGTTCCTGGCGGCCGAACTCGTCGCGGGGCCGGGCGACACCGTGGACATCGGTGCGTGGAACCCGCCGGCGACGGTGATCGAGCCGGACCCCGAGGCGACGGCGGCGTACGAGGCGGGGTACCGCGACTACCGCGACCTGTACGAGGCGACGAAGGCCGTCGTGCACCGCTTGGCCGCGCGGGGCTGATCGGCGGCGGTGCCGCTCCGCGGAACACCGGTGTTCGCGTGCCGAACACCCGAATGGGCGTGTTCAGTGCGCGAACACCGGTGTCGTGCGGAACCCTGCCTACGCCTGCGCGTCGACCCCGGCGGGGGCGCTGCCGTCGTACTCGCAGATCGCCTGCACCTTCGAAGCGCTGGCACTGGAACGGTCGAACTCGTAGCCGAGCCACTCCTTCGCCAGCCGACGGGCGAGCTCGACGCCGACGACGCGCTGCCCCATGCAGAGCACCTGGGCGTCGTTCGACAGGATCGAGCGCTCCACGCTGTACGAATCGTGCGCGGTGACGGCACGGATGCCCGGCACCTTGTTGGCGCTGATCGCCACACCGAGGCCGGTGCCGCAGATCAGGATCGCCCGGTCGGCCTCGCCGTTCGCCACCAGGCGCGCAGCGTCCACGGCCACGTGCGGGTAGGCGGTGTGGCCGTCCGCGTCGACGCCGACGTCGGTGACGTCCGACACCCGGTCGTCGGCGAGCAGGTCGGCCTTGATGATCTCCTTGTAGTCGAACCCGGCGTCGTCGGACCCGATCACGAGACGGTACGTCATGCGTGTGTTCCTTCCTTGTCAGCACGGGCGGCGAGGACCTCGCCGACCCGCGTGAGGATCATCCCCATCGAGGTGGCACCCGCGTCGGGTGTCCCCAGGCTCTTCTCGGCCAGCGGCCTGGCCCGTCCGACCTTCGGCGTGAGGTCGGCGGTCTTGTCGGCCTCGTCCCGAGCGACTTCCGCTGCAGCTTGCCACGCTCCGGCGAGTGGCTGACCAGCTTCGACCGAGGAACGCAACTGCTCCACGAACGGCAGCAGTGCGTCGAGCAGTGTCTTGTCACCGCGCGACGCCCCGCCCAGGTGGACGATCGAGTCGGCGAAGGCCTGTGCCGCGTCGACGACGTCGGCTGCCTGGTACGACTCGCGGTCGTCGCCGAGGGAGCGGCCGAACGCCTCGAGTGCGGCGCCCCACAGGACACCGGAGGTGCCGCCCGCGAACGCGGCCCACGCATCACCGGCGCGTCCGAGGACGAAGGCGACCCCGGCCTCCGGGCCGAGCCCGTCGACCGCCTTGCGCGCCGCACCGATCCCCTTGACCATGCCGCGGCCGTGGTCGCCGTCCCCGGCGACCGCGTCGATGCGGCCGAGCGTCTCCTCGTGCTCGCGCAGGAGCGCGTCCATCGCCTCGACGGCGGCTCGCGCCGTCTGCGCGGCCTGCCGGGAGGCATCGGTCGCCTCCGGCACGACCGTCGCCTCGTCCTCGGCGGCGTCCACCGCATCGGCCGGCACGAGCGCCGCGACCGGTGCCGCCACCTTGCGGTACGCGGGCGTGTAGGCGTCGGCGCGCCAGAGCCGTTCGAGTTCGTCGTCGAGCCACTGCAGCGTCAGCGAGCAGCCGCCCATGTCGAGGCTCGTGACGAGTTCGCCGACCTCGGGGTCGACGACCTCGAGCCCGGCGTCCTGCAGCCGCGGCAGCACCCGGCCCCAGAGCAGGAAGAGCTCCTCGTACTTGGTGTCACCGAGCCCGTTGAGGATCGGGGCGACCCGGGTGCCGGCCGTCGCGGGGCGGTCGGCGAGCAGTCGTTCGGCGAGCAGCGACGCCAGGTCCGTCGCACGGAGCAGCGGGACGTCCTGGATGCCCGGCTCGCCGTGGATGCCGAGCCCCAGGCCGAGGTGGCCGTCGGGGACGGTGAACAGCGGTTCGGTCGCACCGGGCATGGTGCAGCCGGAGAACGCGACGCCGATGGTGCGGGTGGCGGCGTTCGACGCCCGGCCGATCCGTTCGACCTCGTCGAGGTCGGCGCCCTCGGCAGCGGCGGCGCCCATCGCCTTGAAGACGGAGAAGTCACCGGCGATGCCGCGGCGCTTCGTCTCGTCGTCGGCACTGGCGATGTCGTCGGTGACCACGACGATGCGGGTGTCGATGCCCTCGGCACGCAGCCGCTCGGCCGCGAGCCCGAAGTTCATGGTGTCACCGGCGTAGTTGCCGAACGACAGCACGACACCGCGGCCCTGGTCGGCGGCCTTGGCGACCGAGTAGACCTGCGCGGTCGACGGCGAGGTGAAGACGTTGCCGACGACGGCGCCGGTGGCGAAGCCCGGGCCGACGACGCCGCAGAACGCGGGGTAGTGGCCGGAGCCGCCCCCGACGACGACGGCGACCTGCGGTGCGGCCCCCTCGGTGGGCAGGGTCACGACGCCGCCGTGGACGCCGCGGACCCGGTCGGCGTAGAGCGCGAGCCAGCCGCTCAGTTGGTCTTCGGCGAACTCGTCCGGGTCGTCGTGGATCGTGGTCATGGTGCGGGTCCTCCGGAGGTGGTGGTGGGGTGGTGCACCGGGCGACGACGGGACGACCGTCGTCGCCCGGGTCTCAGTGTCCTCGGTCGCCCTGCGGGACCTTGAGGAAGTGGATCATCACGAACGCGCAGGCGTACAGGCCGACGAACGTCCACGTGGCGGCCTGGCCACCGCCGCCCAGGGCGAAGACCGCGGCGACGACACCGGTGCCGAGGAACGCGGCACCGCCGGCGGCCGTGGTGTACATCGCCATGGCGGCGCCCTTGTGCTCGGGGGCCAGCGCCGGCATGATCGCGCCCATCGGCACGAACCCGGCGAGCAGGCAGCCGAACACGCAGCCGGCGACGACGGAGAGCACGTAGCCCCAGTCCGAACCGGCGGGGACGAGCTGCGGCACGTACCACCAGGCGATGAGCCCGAGGGCGGAGCCGACGATGCCGAACCACTTGACGGTGCGCTGCCAGCCGATCTTGTCGCCGACCCAGCCGAACAGGGCGTTGACCAGGATGTTCGTGGCGTAGACGCAGACGGTCATGAGCAGCCAGCGGCTCTGGCCCCAGCCGCGCTCGTTCGCGATCACGGCGGGCAGGACGACGAACATGCCGAACTCGGGTGCGGTGTTGATCAGACGGACGAGGAAGCCCATCAGGATCTTCGGTCGCGTGACCGTCAGGCGGATGCCGCTCGTCAGCACCTGCCAGGCGCTCTCACCGGCGGGGGCGATGCGCGTGAACCCGTTCGGCAGCCGGACGCCGAACAGCATGATGAGGAAGCCGATCACGACGAGGGCGATCGAGGCGACCATCGCCCCGGTCTCGCCGACGGTACCGCCGCCGAACACCGGGATCGCACCGATCGCGAACAGCGAGCCGAGGGTCGGCAGACCACCCGTGAAGGCGACGTAGAACCAGCCGACCGCGGAGCCGTTCCGTTCGACCGGGGTGGTGATGTTCACCCAGACCAGGAACGCGAAGGCGAACAGCGGGTACCCGAAGCCACGCAACGCGTACGTGACGGCGGCGAACGGGACGCTGCCGGCGCCGAGTGCCAGCAGGAACAGGACCTCGAACACGACCCAGACGGCGAAGCCGAGGATCATCACCCGGCGTGGCCCGACCAGGTCGGACAGGGCGCCCGAGACGTAGCTGCCGATCAGTGCGGCCAGGCTGTAGAACGTGACGATCGTCGCCACGGTGGCCTCGGGGCTGCCGAGCACGGCCACCATGTGCGGCGTGATGAAGTTCGACTCGACGCCGTTCCCGGTCATGAAGACCAGGACGGCGACGAACCCGAGGGCGAGCGGACGGGGGATGCCCATCCGGTCCAGGCGGCCCTCGGCGCGGGGGGTGGTCGTGCGGGCGCCGGTGGCGCGTGATGTCGTCGCTGACATGCTCGTTCTCTCCCTGCTGGTGGAGTCGGTCAGGCCTGCGGCGCGGCCGTGGTGGGGGCGGTCAGGGACGGGATGATCGACACCTTGACGCTGGCACCGGCTGAGTCGCCGACCAGGTCGAGCGCCTCCTGGAACTGCTCGAGCGGGAACTGGTGCGTGCAGATCTCCGACATCGGCAGGGTCTCGGCCTCGAGCAGCTTGATCGCCGCCGGCCAGGTGTGCGGGCCGAGGTGGGCGCCGCGGACGTCGAGCTCCTTGTCGTCGGAGATGATCGACCAGTCCACGGACACGTCGTCCTTGAACACCGAGTACTCGACGAAGGTCCCGAGCTTGCGGAGCAGGTTCAGTCCCTGCGGCACCGCGGACGGGTGCCCGGTCGCCTCGATGTAGACGTCGGCCCCGTAGCCGTCGGTGAGCTCCTTGACCCGGGCGACCGCGTCCTCCTGGGCGATGTTGATCGTCAGGTCGGCACCGACCTTGCGGGCCAGCTCGAGCTTCGCCTCGACCACGTCGAGCGCGATGATCCGGAGCGGGTTCTTCTGCCGCGCACCGGCGATGGCGGAGAGGCCGATCGGGCCGGCGCCGGCGATCACCACGGTGTCGCCGAACTTGATGTCACCGCGCTCGACGGCGTGGAAGGCGCACGACAGCGGCTCGGAGAACGCGGCGACCTGGCCGGGCAGGGCCTTCGACACCGGGTGGGTCAGTGCCTTGGCGGGCACGAGGACGTACTCGGCCATCGCGCCGTCGTAGCCCTTGAAGCCGAACATGTCGTGCACGTTGCACATCCAGTACGCGCCCTCGAGGCAGTAGCGGCACTCCCAGCACGGCACGATCTGCTCGCAGGCGATCCGGTCGCCCAGGTCGACGCCGCGCTTGGCCAGGGCGGCGTCGTCGCCGGCGACGATCGTGCCGACGAACTCGTGCCCGGGGATGCGGTCGCGCTCGGCCCAGGCCGCACGGTTCTCGTCGCCCCAGAACTTCGCGGCGCCGTGGTAGCACTTCAGGTCGCTCGCACAGATGCCGACGGCGTCGGTGCGGAGCAGGAGTTCCCCGGGGCCGGGCGTCGGCACCGGACGCTCCTCGAGCCGGTAGTCACCGGGGCCGTGGACGACGACGGCGCGCATCGTCGTGGGGATCGTGGTGGGGGCGGTCGTGGCCGCGTTCTCGGTCGTCGTCGACATGAGCTGTTCCTCCGTTGGGTGGCTTCGGCGATGACTGTACACCTTCGAGAACGTTTGTCCAGAACACAATTTCTGGTACGTTCGGCACCGAACGCAAGGGAGCGAACATGACGACGGACTTCGCCGCGGCCCTCCGACCGGGCCCCGACACGATCGACCTGACCAACGACTTCAGCGGCCGCACGGCGGTGGTCACCGGCGGGGCGTCCGGCATCGGCAACGCGATCGCCCGGGCCCTGGCGGCCCGGGGCGCCCGCGTCGCCATCGTCGACGTCCGGGCCGACGGTGCCACGTCGGCCGCGGCCGACCTGCCCACGTCCGCCGTGCCGTCGACGGCCGCACCGGACACCGCCGCCGACGGGGCGGACGCGGCCACGAGCCTCCACGCCGGGTTCGCCTGCGACGTGACCGACGCCGACTCGGTGACCCGCACCGTGGCGGACGTCGTCCGGCACTTCGGCGGCGTCGACGTGCTGGTGAACTGCGCCGGCATCGCCGCCCTCGCCCCGGCCGAAGACCTGGCAGCCGACACCTGGGCGAAGACCATCGACGTCAACCTGACCGGCACGTTCCGCGTGGCGCAGGCCGTCGGCCGGCACATGCTCGACGCCGGGTACGGGCGGATCGTGAACATCGCGTCGCAGGCGGCCCACGTCGGCATCGACGGGCACGCCGCCTACTGCGCGTCGAAGGCCGGCGTCATCGGCCTGACGACGGTGCTCGCGCTCGAGTGGGGCGGACGCGGCGTCACCGTGAACACCGTGTCGCCGACCGTCGTCCTGACCGACCTCGGCCGTGCTGCCTGGGCGAACGAGAACGGCATCCGGCACCAGGACGAGATCCCCACCGGCCGCTTCGCGACGCCCGACGAGATCGCCGCGGCCGTGCTCTTCCTGGCGGGGGAGTCGAGCGCGATGGTGAACGGCGCGGACCTCCGTGTGGACGGCGGGTTCACGATCCGCTGAGCCGTGCTCGGACTACGATCGCGGTGTCCGATCGAGTCGAAGGGTCCCGCTCCATGTCGTCCGAGAGCACTGCCGGCCCCGGCCCCGACTCGTCGCGGACCCGGTTCCCGCTGGACACCGTCTACCAGGCGGCGCGGATGTACTACCTCGAGGACGCCACCCAGGTCGAGATCGCCTCGCGCCTCGGGGTCTCGCGCCCGACCGTCTCGCGGCTCGTGGCCGAGGCCCGCAAGGCCGGACTCGTCCGCATCGAGGTCGTCGACCCGTTCCAGGACGAGACCGTGGCGCTCGCCGAACGCCTGCAGGTCGTGCTCGGGCTCCGCGCGGTACACCTCGCCGCGGTCACCCACGCCGCGACGCTCGGCGCCGACCTGTCCGCACCGCTGGCCGCCGCGGTCGAGGGCATGGGACTCGTCCCCGGCGACGCCGTCCTGATGTCGTCCGGTCGCACCGTGTACGACGTCGCACGATCGGGCATGCCGACCATGCCCGGCGTCCAGCTCGTCCCGACCGTGGGTGGGCAGGCCGACCCGATGCCGTGGTTCCAGACGAACGAGATCACCCGGACGGCCGCGGAGCACTCCGGCGCGATCCCGGCGTTCCTGTTCGCCCAGGCGCTGCCGTCCCCGGCGATGCGGTCCACCCTCGACGAGGACCCGGCGTTCCAGCACGTCGTCGGACTCTGGAGCCGGGCGAAGGGCGCGATACTCGGCATCGGTGCGCCGACCCACACCCGCGACGCGCTGGCCCGGGGCATCCCGGTCGAGGACGCCGCGTTCGACCGGGCCGCCGGTGACGTCTGCCTGAACTTCTACGCTGCCGACGGCTCGGCGATCGAGTTCCCCGGCAGCGACCGGATGGTGCGGACGTCGCGCGAGGTCCTGTCGACCGTGCCGCACGCCGTCGGGGTGGCCGTGGGCAGCGCGAAGGTCACGAGCATCGTCGCCGCGGTGCGGGGCGGCCTGGTCAACGAGCTGGTGACGGATGCCGCGACGGCACGTGCGGTGCTCGACGCACTCGCCTGAGCGACCGTTCCTTCCCATCACGCGCGCGATGGATGGTGCTTCCGGGCATCCCTGGTCGTTTGTTCGTGGCAGGTACGCCCGGTTCCGGCAGGGACGCCCGGTTCCGGGGGCGACCGCCTGCGGCCGGGAGGCGCGGGGCGGGGCCGCACCGCGCCTCCCGACCGGTGGTCCCCACGTCTAGCGCGTGCCGCGCACGTCCCACAGGTGGTGCACCGGGTCGTGCGCGTAGTAGGTGGCGAGCGTCGCGACGGTGAAGGCGCTGCCGTCGGACCGGAGCCCGGTGCGCTCGAGCACCTCGTCGGGGACGGCGGCGAAAGCCCGGGCCGCGCGGTCCGCCGACTCCCGCAGCTGCCGGGCGACGACCGCGGGGTCCTGCTCGCCGTAGCGGTCCTCGACGGCGGTGGCGTCCTGGTCCCAGTTCGCGAAGGCGGGGGCGTCCTCGGCGAGCATCAGGTCCAGGCGTTCGGCCATCTTCCGGTGCACGTCCCGCACGTGGGCGCCGTACTCGAGCGGTGACCACGTGTGGTCGTCCGGGCGGTCCCGGACGTCGTCGTGTCCGAGGACCTCGGGCCACCCTGCGGTGTTGTCGTCGATGATGCCCGGCACGTCGCGGATCGTCACGGCGCTGCCGTCGTAGCCGCACTCGGGGCACGCGGTCTCGATGACCCACGTCCAGCTCTTCGTCTCGGGTTCGATCGCCACGGGCCCGATGTTACGGCGTCGTTACACAGTTCCGTCCTTCCGCGAGCTGGTGCGGATCGGGCGTGACCCCCGTCCGGGTGACACGCCGGTTCCTGAGAATCACCGGCCAATGACATTTCGGTTGCTCGGTAACGTCGCTCGCTGTTCTGGGCCGGTACCCGACGGCCCACCGATCTTCTCGAGGAGCAAGGCATGGGTTCCGACCCCAGCAGTACCAACACCCGACCACACCGACGGCTGCGTGAGAGCGACGTCACCGTGGTCGACAAGAGCATGATGCGACGAGCCGTCAGCGGCATGGTCGTCGGCAACACCATGGAGTGGTACGACGTCGGCGTGTACGGCTACCTGGCCGTCACGATGGGGAAGGTCTTCCTGCCGACGGCCGAACCCTCGGTGCAGATCCTGTTCAGCCTCGGTGTCTTCGCGGCGACGTACATCGCACGCCCCCTGGGCGGCATCGTGTTCGGACGCCTCGGCGACAAGATCGGCCGCCAGAAGGTGCTCGCGACGACGCTGATCATGATGGCGGCGTCGACGTTCCTGATCGGTGCGCTGCCCGCGTACGCCACCATCGGCGTCTTCGGTCCGATCCTGCTCGTCGTGCTGAAGCTCGCGCAGGGCTTCTCGACCGGTGGCGAGTACGCCGGGGCCACGACCTTCGTCACCGAGTACGCCCCGGACCGCCGTCGCGGCTTCTTCGCGAGCATCCTGGACTTCGGTAGCTACCTGGGCTTCGCGCTCGGTGCAACCGTCGTGTCGGTGCTGCAGATCACCCTGGGCGACGAGGCGATGACCGCCTACGGCTGGCGTTTCCCGTTCCTGGCGGCCGGTGTGATCGGTGTCGTGGCCATCTACTTCCGTCTGCGCATCGAGGAGTCGCCGGTGTTCCAGGCGACCCAGGCCGCGCAGGAGGCCGCGAGCGAGTCCCGTGCGTCCTTCGACGGTGAGCGTCCGGCCAACGTCGTCGCGATGGTCCGCCAGCACTGGCGCCCGATCGTCATCGCGATCATGCTCGTCGCCGCGTCGAACACCGTGGGCTACGCCCTGACCTCGTACATGCCGACGTACCTGACCGACTCGCTCGGCTACTCCGCCATCGACGGCACCCTGCTGACGATCCCGGTGCTCCTGCTGCTCGCGGTGATGCTCCCGCTGACCGGCAAGCTCTCCGACCGCCTCGGCCGTCGCGTCGTGATGTGGATCGGTGCCGCCACCACGGTCGTGCTCGTCGTGCCGGCGTTCATGCTGATCGGGCACGGGGCGCAGTGGTCGACGCTCGCCGGCCTCGGGCTGCTCGCGCTGATGACCGCGCTGTGGGTGTCGAACCAGGCCGCGTCGCTGCCGGCGCTGTTCCCGACGTCGACGCGGTACGGCGGCATGGGCTTCGCCTACAACATCGCGATCGCGGTGTTCGGCGGGACCACGCCCCTGATCGTGCAGGCGCTGCTCACCGCGACGGGTGACGAGCTCGCCCCGGCGTACTTCCTGATGGCGATGAGCGTCGTCGGCGCGATCGGCGTCTTCTGCATGAAGGAGTCCTCGCAGCGCCCGCTGCCCGGCTCGATGCCGGCCGTGGAGACCGAGGACGAGGCGAAGGAGCTCGTGCTCACGCAGGACACGAACCCGCACCTGGACCTCGGCGACCTGCCGTTCGCCGCGCAGGACGCCGCGGCTGCCGCTGCGCGCGAGGCCGCTGCGCGTGAGGCGTCACCGGCGCGTTGACGCTGCGGCTCTCGACGTGACCACGGACGGGAGGCGCGGTGTGGGTCCGACCCGCACCGCGCCTCCCGTCCGTGCGTGCGTGCGTGCGTGCGCACACTGCGACGATGCACGCGACGATCGACTCGTGCTCTGTCGCAACCTGCGCACGCAGCGGATGTGTGCGCATGAGACGACGATGCACGAGTCGATCGACTCGTGCTCTGTCGCGAGACGTGTGCGTACCCACGCGCGTCCTCACTCGTGCCGGTGCTCCGACGCCGGGTCCACCGCGGGCCACTCCGGGAACGGGTCCGCCCAGCTGCGCCACACGTCCGGCCCGGCGAGCAGCTCCGACGGCGTGAGCAGCGCCCCGTCGAGGGCCCGCTCGATCGCCCGGACGTCGAGCTGCTCGCCGACGAACCACAGCGCCTGCCCGATCGGGGCATCGGCGTCCCACGACGGGTTCGCGGTGGGGTCGAGCGCGAGCATCGACCCGAAGCTCGACCACGAGCCGACGTGGTCCGGCCGCGATGCCAGGCGGAAGAACCCCCGCGACCGCAGCACGCGGCCGTTCACCCCGGCGGACAGGTCCTCGGCGATGACGGACGACAGTCGCCCGGGGTGGAACGGCAGCGGCTCCCGGTAGCGCATCGAGACCAGGGCGTCGCGGGCGTCGCGCCCGGTGTCCGCGCCGCTCGACAGTGCGCGCATCCAGCCGGCGCCGGTGGCGAGCACCCGTGCCGCGCCGCCGTTCGAGGCCGGCAGGTCGGCGGCGCTCCGGATCGCGGGCAGGGCGACGATCACGGCCTGGGGCGCCATCCGGTGCAGCAGGGACACGAGCGCCCGACGCCGACGGCCGGACAGCGGCTCGACGCGGTCGAGGGCGATCACCGTCGCGTACTCGACGAGTGCCGCCATCCGGTCCGCGGCCACGAAGGCGTCGTCGACGTCCGACCAGAGCAGGTGTGCGACGTCGTCGGCCCGCAGCACGCCGACGACGTGCCTGAGTACCCGGTCGTCGCCGGTCTCGGACCGTGCCGCGTTGGCGAGCAGCATGCCGACGGCGCGGGCATCGGCCCCCGGGTGCAGGGTGACGACGAGCCCGTGGTCGGCCTCGGGCCCGCAGAGCCGGTCGAGCTGGTCGGCGCGGTCCGCCACGGCACGGGCGGTGGCGAAGGCGCTCCCGGCGACGTGCATCCGGTGCCCGTCGGAGATCCGGGCGGCGACGCGGTCGGCGTCGACCTGGTGCAGGGCGGTGACGAGGGTGATGGCAGCAGCACGCATGTGGGCTACTGTAACTGAAAACCGTTATCAACAAGGAGGCTCGTCGTGAAGGTCCGCAACTCCCTCAAGGCGCTCAAGAAGATCCCCGGCTCCCAGGTCGTCCGGCGCCGCGGCCGCGTCTACGTCATCAACAAGAAGAACCCCCGCTGGAACACCCGGCAGGGCTGACGTCAGCGGCGGTCCGTAGGGTGGCGGCATGCGACTGCTGCTCATCCGCCACGGCCAGACCCCCGCGAACGTGCACGGCATCCTCGATGCCGTGGTGCCCGGACCAGGACTGACCGAGCTCGGGCAGCAGCAGGCCGACGCCCTGCCCGCAGCGCTCGCCGACCGCGGGATCGAGCGGTTGTTCGTGTCGTCGATGGTCCGCACGCAGGTCACGGCGGCACCCCTGGCGGCCTCGCTCGGCCTCGAGCCCGTGGTGCTGCCGGGCCTCCACGAGATCGAGGCGGGCGACACCCAGGGCAAGAGCGACACGGTGTCCGTGCAGACCTACATCTCCACCGTGCACGGCTGGTCCGGCGGTGACCGCACGACCCGGATGCCCGGCGCCGAGAGCGGCGTCGAGTTCTTCGAGCGCTACGACGATGCCGTCCGCCAGATCGAGGCCACCGGGGTGGCGGTGGCCGCCGCCGTCAGTCACGGTGCCGCGATCCGCACGTGGGCGAGTGCGGCTGCGCAGAACACCCCCGACCACTTCGGCACGAAGCGTCACCTGGAGAACACCGGCATCGTCGAACTCGAGGGCTCGTTCGCCGACGGCTGGCGCCTGGTCGACTGGGAAGGCGAGCCCGTCGGCGGCGACCAGCTCATCGACCGCACGGCGCTCGACCCCACCGGCGAGCGGTTCTGACGCGACCAGCGGGCCGCCAACGCGACCCCCAGATGGACGGGAGGCCCGGTACCAGCTGGTACCGGGCCTCCCGTCCGTCCGTCGGGGCGTCGACTACGCGAGCTGCGACGTCGGCGCCGAAGCGGACGTCAGCGGCACGATCACGCCGTGCGACTCGCGCAGGACGTCGAGCGTGCGCTGGACCTCGTCCGCGCGCTCCTCGGTCGTCCAGCCGAGCGCACCGGCGAGCACGTCGGCCAGCTCGTCGAGCAGGTCGATCGTGACCCCACCGACGAACGCCAGGTTCGTGCGGCGCAGGACGACGTCCACCAGGTGGACGGCCTGCTCGTGGCGGGCGAAGTAGGCGACCTCGGCGCGGGTGAGCGACGGGTCGGACTCGAGCGGCTCGACCGGGCCGTCGGTCAGGACGTCCACGACCTCGGCGGCACGGGTGCCGTAGCGCTCGAGCAGCCCCTCGACCAGGGACTCGTCCAGGCCGTCGCGGTGCGACTTGATCCACAGGGCGCGCTGGGCGTCGGTGGTCGGGAACTCCTTGCCACCGCCGATCGGCATGCCGGTGGTGTCGACCTTGCGGCTCATGCCGAGCTTGGTCGTCGCCTCGGTGGACAGGTGTGCAGCGAGTGCGCGGAACGTCGTCCACTTGCCGCCGACGAGCGACAGCACGGTCGACTTCGGCAGGCCGGCGATCTGGGTGTCCACGATCCGGTAGTCACGCGACACGAAGCCGGGGGCGGTGTCCTCGTGGCGGGGGAGCGGGCGGATGCCGGAGTAGCTGTAGACGATGTGGTCGCGGGTGACCTCGATCTGCGGGAACACGTGCTTGACGAGCCCGAAGAAGTAGTCGATCTCCTCGTCGGTCGTCGTGACCGGCTTCGCGGGGTCGGCATCGATGTCGGTCGTGCCGATGAGCACCCGGCCCTTGAGCGGGTAGATGAGGACGATGCGGCCGTCGTCGTTCTCGAAGAACAGCTCGCGGCCCTTGGTGGCCTCGAGCAGCTCGTCGTTGTGGACGACGATGTGCGATCCCTTCGTGCCGCCCATGAACTTCGTCTCGCCGCCGAACGCCTCGTTCGTCAGGTCGGTCCAGGGGCCGGAAGCGTTGATCACGACGTCGGCCGTGAAGACGAACTCGTCGCCGGTCTCGCGGTCGCGCAGCAGGACGCCGCCGTCGCGGGTGCCGGCTGCCTCGACGTAGTTGACGGCGCGGGCCTTGTCGGATCCCGCGGCCAGGCCGTCCTTCAGGACGTCGAGGGCCAGGCGCTCGGGCTCGTGCACGCTCGCGTCGTAGTAGGTGCCCGTGTACTTCAGGTCCTTGTTGAGGGCCGGCATGTCCTCGAGCGCGGCCTTCTTGGTGCGGAAGACGTGCTTCGGGACGGAGCCGCCGTCGCGCGAGAAGGAGTCGTAGATCGTCATGCCGATCTTGATGAGCATCGCGCCGCGCTCCTTGGTGGAGCGCTGCTTGTGCGTCAGCATGCGCAGCGGGGCGTTCATGATGCCGGAGAACGTCGAGAAGATCGGCATGGTCGTCTGCAGCGGCTTGACGTAGTGCGGGGCGATGCGGATCAGGCCGTTGCGCTCCTGCACGCTCTCGCGCACCAGGCGGAACTCGCCGTTCTCGAGGTAGCGGATGCCGCCGTGGATCATGTGGCTCGAGGCCGCGGAGGCGCCGGAGGCGTAGTCGCCACGCTCGACCAGGGCGACGTCGACGCCCTGGAGTGCGAGGTCACGGAACGTCGCGATGCCGTTGATGCCGCCGCCGACGACGAGGACCTGCGCGTTCGGGCGCTCGGTGAGGGCGGTCACCGTGTTCCGGGGCTGTGTCTTCTTCGACATGGTTCGTCGCTTCCTTCGTCTGTTCGTGGGGTCAGGATCGATCGTGCGCTCGTTCGACAGGGCGGGCAACTCGCGTGCACGAACGTGCAGCACACGTGTCGTCCAGGCCCGACGCGGCGGTCTGGAGGCGCGGCCGGGGTTGCAGAGGCCCTGCACGTCCGTGCATGGTTGCGTTCGACAGATCGGAGCACCATGAGTGACGCGGCTCAGCCCATGCGCACGCAGCAGGCGCTGCGCGCCGCCCACCTGTACTACCTGCAGGACCTGACGATGGACGCGATCGCCGACGAACTCAGCACCTCGCGCTCGTCGGTGTCGCGGCTGCTGAAGTACGCCAGGGACACCGGGCTCGTCGACATCCAGATCCGGTCGCCCCTGGACCAGGCCGCCGCGCTGAGCCGGAGCATCCGATCCCGCTTCGGGGTGCACGCGCACGTCGTCCCGGTGCCGGACCACACGAGCGACGTCGACCGGCTCGAGCGGGTCGCACTGTCCGCCGCCCGGATCCTGACGCAGTACGTCGAGTCGAACATGGTGATCGGGATCTCGTGGGGTTCGACCGTGAGCGCGGTCAGCCGGTACCTGGTGCCGAAGACCACCCACGGCTCGACGATCGTGCAGATCAACGGCGCCGCGAACACCCGCACCACCGGCATCGTCTACGCGTCCGAGATCCTGCGGCGGTTCGGTGAGGCGTACGGGGCGTTCGTGCAGCAGTTCCCGGTGCCGGCGTTCTTCGACGACCCCGCGACGAAGGAGGCGCTGTTCCGCGAGCGCTCGATCCGCCGCGTGCTCGACCTGCACGAGCGGATGGACCTCGTCGTGTTCGGTGTCGGCGCCCCGCAGGCCCCGGTGCCCTCGCACGTCTACTCCGGCGGGTACCTGGACCCCGAGGACCGCGATGAGCTCACGCAGGCCGGGGTCGTCGGGGACGTCTCGACGGTGTTCTACCGGTCCGACGGCTCGTGGAAGGACATCGGCGTGAACGCACGGGCCGGCGCTCCCGACCTCGACACGATCAAGCGCGCGCCCCGGCGGGTCTGCGTCGTCGCCGGGCGGTCGAAGGCGGCGTCGCTGCGGGGTGCGCTGGCCGCCGGGCTGATCACGGACCTGATCCTCGACGAGAGCGTGGGGCAGGCGATCCTGCAGCCCTGAGTCGGGATCTGACGCAGTTTGTCGGTGGTCCGTCCTACGTTCTGGTGCATGGTGCTTTCTCTCGAACGGCCCGGGCCGCGGTACTTCCGGCGGATGGTCGGCAGTGACGTCGACCAGGCCCTCGCGTTCTTCACAGGCGACTACGACTTCCGTGCTCCCGTCGTCCGGCGCACCCACGAGAACGCCCACTGGGACTTCGCGGGCGTCGGTGACGAGCGGATGTCCCTGCGCTCGTCGCGGTTCATGGTCGACCTGCGCAGCGAGAGCCAGGTCGACGACGAGTTCCTGGTCGCGTGGCTGCGCAGCGGTTCGAGCCGGATCACCACGGGCGGCGAGACGTTCGAGCTCCAGGCCGGGGTGCCGGTCGTGCTGCCGTTCGCCGAGCCGTACGCCCTGCACCACCACGACATCGCCCTGAACCTGGTGCAGCTCGACCGCGACTTCGTCCGTGCCGTCGCCGGTGACGATGACTTCGCGTTCGAACCGATGCGCCGCCCGACCGCCGACGGCATCGCGCTGTGGCGATCGGTCGTGCGGAAGTACTCGGCCGTCTGGCTCGACGTCGAACAGGCCATGAGCCCGATGGTCCAGCACGACATCGCCGAGGCGTTCGCGACCGCGGCGATCCGTGCGTTCCCGCGGCGCAACAAGTGGCGTGCGTCGGTGTCCGGCAGCGGCCCCGAGCACGACCGCCTGCGCCGGGCGCTCGAGTTCGTGCACGAGCACGCGCGCGAAGCGATCGGCACGCCGGACATCGCGGCGGCGGCCGGCCTCAGCCCCCGCGGGTTGCAGCAGTCGCTCCGCCGGCACCTCGACCAGACGCCGGGGGAACTCCTGCGCGGCGTGCGGCTCGACGGCGCCCGGACGGACCTGGTCGGCGGTGCGCTGGACGAGACGACCGTGGCCGAGATCGCGCGGACGTGGGGCTTCGGGCACCTCGGTCGCTTCTCGGCGACCTACCGCAGCCGCTTCGGTGAGCTGCCGAGCGAGTCGCTGCGCGGGCACTGACCGACTGCTGCTGCGGACGGTTCCGCCGAATCTCGTGACACGGATCGCGATGCCGCTGTCCGGATGTTCGGCTCAGCGCTGCTGTGGGCGAATCCGGTGCTGAATGGACGGGACGAACGCACCGCCCACGAAGGAGTCCGCATGCGCATCGGCGTCCCCACCGAGATCAAGAACAACGAGTACCGCGTCGCGGCCACCCCCGCCGGTGTCGCCGAGCTCGCATCGCACGGCCACCAGGTCCTGGTGCAGGCCGGCGCCGGGTCCGGTTCGGCGTTCACCGACGACGAGTACCGCACCGCCGGCGCCACGATCGTCGACACCGCGGCCGAGGTGTGGGAACGCGCCGAGCTGATCCTCAAGGTGAAGGAGCCGGTCGCGTCGGAGTACCCGATGATCCGCCCGGGGCAGGTGCTCTTCACCTACCTGCACCTCGCCGCAGACCGCCCCCTGACCGACGCCCTCATCGACTCGGGCGCGACGGCCATCGCCTACGAGACCGTGCAGCTGCCGGACCGCTCGCTGCCCCTGCTGTCGCCGATGTCCGAGGTCGCCGGGCGGCTGTCCGCCCAGGTCGGCGCGTTCCACCTGATGCGGACGAACGGCGGACGCGGACTGCTGCTCGGCGGGGTCCCCGGCACGCCGAAGGGCCGCGTGGTCGTCATCGGCGGCGGCGTCGCGGGGGAGCACGCCGCGACGATGGCGCTCGGCATGGGGGCCGACGTCACCGTGTTCGACATCAGCCTGCCGCGGCTCCGGGCCCTGGACGCCCGGTTCGACGGGCGTGTCACGACCCTGCGGTCGTCGGCGCACGCCATCGCCGAGGCCCTGCGCGACGCGGACCTGGTCATCGGCTCGGTGCTGATCCCCGGGGCCTCGGCTCCCAAGCTCGTCACCGACGCCATGGTCGCCGACATGCGACCCGGCTCGGTGCTGGTCGACATCGCGATCGACCAGGGCGGCTGCTTCGAGGGCTCCCGCCCGACGACCCACGACGACCCCACGTTCGCCGTGCACGACGCCGTGTACTACTGCGTGGCGAACATGCCCGGCGCCGTCCCGCGCACGAGCACGATCTCGCTGACGAACGCCACGCTGCCCTACGCCGTCGCGATCGCCGACCGCGGGTGGGAAGCCGCGCTCGAGGCCGACCCCGCCCTCGCCGGAGGCCTGAACGTGCACGCCGGCCGGGTCACGAACGCCGCGGTCGCCGCCGCGCACGGCCTGGTGGCTTCCGCGCGCTGAGTCTTCGCGCTGAGCGACACCTCACGGCCCGATCGCTGCGTGAGGTGTCGCTCAGCCCGAAACGACGCGCAGGCAGTCGCGCGTCAGGCCGCCACCGGAGCCGCCGCCCGACCGGCACGGCCGCCGACCCAGCCGGCGCGGGCCCGCACCACCACGGTCACGACGACCACGGCCGCCGCAGCCACCACGGCCGCCACCGCCGTCGGGACGGAGACGAGCGGCCCGTCGAACCGGGCCACCGCGACCCACGCCAGACCCCACGCGACCGAGGCCATCGGTGCCAGGCGTCCCCGGCCCCACAGTGCGATGAGCACCCCGACGAGCCCGGCCACCGCGGCGACGACGACGCCCCACGGGTCCTGTCCGAGTCCGAAGCCACGGAAGCCCGCCGCCGTCAGCACCGCAGCGGTGTTGGCGGCCGTCGCGACGCACACCCACCCGAGGTACAGCCCGAACGTGCCGTCGGTCAGGATCGCCTCGACCACGCCCCGGGACGGGGTCCGGCGCAGGATCGTGAACGTCCAGATCAGCACGACGAGCAGCGCGACGATGATCGGTTCGCTCGCCCACAGGAACCCGAACTGCACCGACAGGATCCACGCGGCGTTGAGCAGCAGGGAGAGCACCGCCGGCACCACCAGCCGCTCGTGCCGTTCGTCGTTCGCGGTGCGGAAGAGCTGCAGCACCGCGTAGCCGATGAGCCCGGCGTAGACCACGCTCCAGATCGAGAAGGCCGGGCCGTCCGGGGCGATCGCGGTCGAGGACGCCGACAGGGCGCCACCGGCGGCGTCCTGGATGGGCGTGCCGCCGGCAGCGCCCGACCCCACGTACGCGCCGATGACGGCGACGACCGCGCTCACGGCCACCGCGATGCGCTTCCAGATCCTCTTCATGACAGTCCCTTTCGTCAGCATGCTGATGACCTGCACCGTAGGCGGCCGGTGGCGGCGGTCGTGCAGCGCGCGTTCAGGCAGGACGCGGGGCGTGTGGCGGGGCCGGCACGGGCCTCCAGGCCGGAGACCGGCCACCCTGCGTACGGTGGGCGCGTGAGCGTCGAACTGAACACCGTCTACATCGACCGGATCGCCCCGATCGCGAGTCCGTCCCTCGACGACACCTTCCGGATGCTCGACGAGCAGGGCGCCAGTGCGTGCATCGTCCTGCACCAGCCCGACGCCCAGGAACTCGGCGACGTCGCGGTCGCCCTCGGCCTGCACGAGCTCGCCGTCGAGGACTCCGCCGAGGGGCACCAGCGACCGAAGCTCGAGCGCTACGGATCGACGCTGTTCGTGGTGCTCAAGCCCGCGCTGTACAACGACCAGCAGGAAGAGGTGGCGTTCGGCGAGGTGCACGCCTTCGTCGGTGAGACGTTCTTCCTCGTCGTGGTGAAGGCCGACCCGCGGGGCAAGCAGACCGTTCCCCGGGCACTGCAGCGGATGAGCGGCAAGCCGGGTCTGGTGACGGTCGGGCCGCAGGCGCAGCTCTGGGCGCTCATGGACTCCATCGTGGACGGCTACGTGCCGGTGATCGACGGGCTCGAAGAGGACATCAACCAGATCGAGGACCAGCTGTTCTCCGGCGAGGCCGGGGTGTCCCGCCGCGTGTACGAGCTGTTCGGCGAGGTCGTCGACTTCCAGCGTGCAGCGCGTCCACTCGTCTACATCATCGAGAACCTGCACCGCGGTGCCGAGAAGTACCACCTGCCGGTGGAGATGCAGCGCCGGTTCCGCGACGTCCTCGACCACTCGATCCGGGTGGTGGAGCGGCTCGACACCTTCCGGCAGCTGCTGCAGAACGCCCTGACCGTCGACTCCACCCTGGCGGCCCAGAAGCAGAACGACGACACGAAGAAGATCTCCGGCTGGGCGGCGATCCTGTTCGCACCGACGCTCATCGCCGCGATCTACGGGATGAACTTCACGCACATGCCCGAACTCGGCTGGACGTGGGGGTACCCGCTGTCGATCGTCGCGATGGTCCTGTTCGCGGCGATCCTGTACGTGGTGTTCAAGGTGAAGCGCTGGTTCTGAGCCGCGCCGCAGCCGGATTTGCAGCGGACGGCCCCGGACCGGAAAGCTCTGACGTGCAACGACGCCGACTGGAGCCCGCATGCCGCACGAACTCGTCCACCTGAGCGCCGGTGGCGTCTCGCTCGTCCTCGACTGCCGTGACGACGCGCTCCCCGCCGTCGTGCACTGGGGAGCGGCGCTCGGCCCGCTCGACACCGCCGCGCTGACGGCCCTCGCCGACGCCGACGTCACCCCGGTGTCCCCGAACGAGATGGACGCCCCCGTCCGCCTGTCGGTGCTGCCCGAACCGCACCGGGGCTGGAGCGGCCGTCCGGGGCTCGCCGGGCACCGGGACGGTGCCGACTGGTCGCCGGCGTTCACGGTGACGGCCCTCGCGGTCACGGACACCACGGTCACCGCCGACGCCGCGGACACCACCGCCGGGCTCACGATCCGGGTGGTGGTCGAGATGCTCGGCTCCGGGCTCGTGCGGGCCCGGGCGAGCGTGACGAACACCGTCGACGGTGCCTACACCGTCGACGACCTGACGCTCGCGATGCCGATCCCGTCGGGGGCCCGCGAGATCCTGGACTTCGCCGGCCGCTGGGGCAAGGAACGGACCCCGCAGCGCCGGGAACTCGTCGTCGGCACCCACCAGCGCGAGGGACGGAAGGGCCGCACCGGCACCGACGCGGCGACCGTGCTGACGGTGGGGGAGCCGGGCTTCGGCTTCGCCCGCGGCCAGGTCTGGGGCGTCCACACCGCGTGGAGCGGGAACCACCGGCACCACGCCGAACGGCTCGCCACCGGCCGCCAGGTCATCGGCGGCGGCGAACTCCTGCTGCCCGGCGAGGTCCGGCTCGACACCGGTGCCACCTACGAGGGGCCGTGGGTGTACTTCGCGCACGGCGACGGACTCGACGACCAGGCCCGACGGTTCCACCGCTGGCTCCGCAGCCGCCCGCAGCACCCGACGACGCCGCGCCCGACGACGATCAACGTGTGGGAGGCCGTGTACTTCGACCACGACCTGGCCCGCCTCGTCGACCTCGCCGAGCGTGCTGCGGCCCTCGGCGTCGAACGCTACGTGCTCGACGACGGCTGGTTCCGCGGGCGCCGGGACGACCACGCCGGCCTCGGTGACTGGTACGTCGACGAGGACGTCTGGCCGGACGGGCTCGGACCCCTGGTCGACCGCGTCCGTGCACTCGGCATGGAGTTCGGCCTGTGGTTCGAACCCGAGATGGTGAACGAGGACAGCGACCTCGCCCGCGCCCACCCGGAGTGGATCCTGCAGGCCGACGGACGACTGCCCGCGCGCTCCCGCGACCAGCAGGTGCTCAACCTGGCGATCCCCGAGGCCTTCGCGTACGTGCTCGAGCGGATGACGGCGATCATCGGCGAGTACGGCATCGAGTACGTCAAGTGGGACCACAACCGCGACCTCGTCGAGGCGGGCTTCCCCGGTGGCGGTGCAGCGGTCCACGAGCAGACCCTCGCGGCGTACCGGTTGATGGCCACGCTCGGCGAGCGGTTCCCCGCGCTCGAGATCGAGTCGTGCTCGTCGGGTGGCGGCCGCGTCGACCTCGGTGTCATCGAGCACACCGCGCGGGTGTGGGTGTCCGACGACATCGACCCGCTCGAGCGTCAGCAGATGCACCGGTGGACGCAGCAGCTCCTGCCGCCGGAGCTGCTCGGCTCGCACATCGCCAGCGGCCGGAACCACACCACCGGTCGGGTCCACGACCTCGCCTTCCGCGCCGGTACCGCCCTGGTCGGGCACCTCGGCATCGAGTGGGACCTGGCCGGCGCGACCGCCGAGGAGTCCCGGGCGCTCACCGAGTGGATCGCGCTGTACCGGGAGCTCCGCCCGCTCCTGCACGGCGGCGACCTGGTGCGCTCGGACGAGGTCGACGACTCGCGGCTCGTGTACGGCACGGTCACGCCGGACCGGCAGCAGGCGGTCTTCTTCCTGGCGAGCATCGGGCGCTCCGAGGTGTCCGGCACCGGCCGGGTCACCTTCCGCGACCTCGACCCGGACACGTCGTACCGCGTCGACCCCGTGGTCATCGGGGCCGGTCATGACCTGGTTCGACCGGACTGGTGGTCCGGCCCGCGCGTCTTCAGCGGACGGGTGCTCGGCACCGTCGGCCTGCAGCCGCCGCTCATGCCGGCCGAGGGCGTGGTGCCGTTCCGGGTGACGGCCGTCTGACGGCGGGTGGTCGGGACACCCGGCCTGGAGGCCCGCCCCGCGTCCGGCGGGCCCGTCGCGGTCCGTCATCGGGTGCGTCCGGCCCGTTAGGCTTCCGGTCATGCCGCACTCCGGACACGCGACCCCGGTCTGGGCCCTCAAGCTCGCCGTCGTCACCGCCCTGGTGGGCGTCTCCGGCGGCATCGCCGGCATCGCGGTCTGGCTCGCGCTCCAGCTCATCCAGTTCGTCGCCTTCGGGTACGGGTTCGGTGGGCACCTCGAGGCGGCCGACGCCCCCTCCGGGCTGAACCGGTTCCTCGCGCTCACCGCCGCCGGGGTCCTGACCGGGTTCGCCTGGTGGGCGCTCCGTCGGTGGGGTCGTTCGATCGTCTCGGTCACCGCGGCCGTCGACGGCAAGCGGATGCCCGCCCTGGCGACGCTCGCGAACGCCGGCGTCCAGATCCTGGCCGTGGGGCTCGGGGCGTCCATCGGCAAGGAAGTCGCGCCGCGCGAGGTCGGGGCCTGGCTCGCCCAGCTCGTCACCCGTCGTGCGGGGCTGACGGCGCGCGAGACGAAGATCCTCGTGGCCTGCGGTGCCGCGGCCGGCCTCGCCGCCGTGTACGACGTGCCCCTCGGCGGTGCCCTGTTCGCGGTCGAGGTCCTGCTCGGCGAGATCAGCTTCGCGACCGCGCTGCCCGCCTTCGCCACGAGTGCCGTCGCCGCCATCACCGCCCGGCTCGTGATCCCGGACGAGGTGCTCTACCACGTGCCCGCGATGCACCTGTCGCCGTCGCTGCTGGTCTGGGCGATCGTCGTGGGGCCGGTGCTCGGGCTCGCCGGGGTCGGGTTCGTGAAGCTGACCAACCGGCTGCAGGGCATCGCGCCGAAGGGCTGGCACCTGCTCGTCGTGCTGCCGCTGGTGTTCGCGATGGTCGGGCTCATCGCGATCCCGTTCCCGGAGATCCTCGGCAACGGGCGGGCGCTCGGCCTCGTCGCGATGAACAGCGCCCTGGACGATTCGTCGTTCGCCGGTCTCTCGCCGGTCGTGTTCCTGCTGCTGCTCGGGGTCCTGCGGACCGTGACCACCTCGGCCACCATCGGCGCTGGTGCGGTCGGTGGCACGCTGACCCCCTCGATCGCGATCGGTTCGGCGATCGGCGGCGGACTGGGTGGCGCGTGGCTGCTGCTCTGGCCGGCGGACGGCCCGAGCCTGGCGGCCTTCGCGTTCGTCGGTGCCGCGGCCTTCCTCGCCACCACCATGCGCGCACCGTTCACCGCGCTCGTGCTCGTCGTCGAGTTCACGCAGCAGGGCACCGACATCCTCGTGCCCTCGTTGCTCGCGGTGTCCGGCGCGGTCGCCGTCGGGTACGTCCTCGCCCGTCGTCGCAGCGCCCAGATGGTGTGAAGACCCCGGACGTTCCGGTACGGACGGCGGCCCAGGGGCCTACTGTCGGCGCCAGGACGGAGCGACGGGCTCCGCACCGAGACGAGGAGCAGCCGATGGCGGGGTTCGACGACATCACGAAGAAGGCCCAGGAGTTCCTGAAGGACGGCAAGGTCCAGGACGCCCTGAAGAGCGAGAAGGCCGAGGACGTCAGCGACAAGGTGCTCGGCGGCGTGGCCGACGCGGTCAAGAAGGCCACGGGCGGCAAGTACGACGACAAGATCGACGGCGCCCGCGACGCAGCGGACGAGAAGATCGGCAACGAGTAACGAACGACGTGCGACGGCCCAGGACCCGGCGTGGTCCTGGGCCGTCACCGTGCCGACTGGACGCGGTCGGGAACAACGGACACCATGGACGGGTTGCTCCGGACAGCAGCACCAGGAGGACGAGACGTGACAGTCGTGGCGCCGAACCAGCCGCTCACCGAGACCGAGGTCGAGGCGATCAAGCAGGACTTCCCGATCCTCGCGCAGGACGTGAACGGGCAGCCGTTGGCGTACCTGGACTCCGGGGCGACGGCGGAACGCCCGCGTCAGGTCCTCGACGCCGAGCGACGTTTCCTCGAGCACGACAACGCCGCCGTCCACCGCGGTGCGCACACGCTCGCGGCGCTCAGCACCGACGCCTACGAGGACGCCCGTGCCACCGTCGCCGGGTTCATCGGCGCGGCTGCCCCGGCCGAGGTCGTCTGGACCGAGAACGCCACCGATGCCCTCAACCTCGTCGCCTACGGCATGGCCAACGCCAGCCGCGGTCGCGGGGGCGTCGACGCCGCACGCTTCCGGCTCGGCGCCGGCGACGAGATCCTGGTGACCGAGGCCGAGCACCACGCCAACCTCGTCCCGTGGCAGGAACTCGCAGCCCTGACCGGTGCGACGCTGCGCTGGATCCCGGTCGCCGACGACGGCACCTGGACCGCCGACGACGCCGCCGCGTTGATCACCGACCGCACGAGGGTCGTCGCGTTCTCGCACGTCTCGAACGTCACCGGGATGATCGCCCCCGTGGAGCAGGTCGTCGGCCTCGCCCACGCCCGCGGTGCCCTCGTGGTGCTCGACGCCTGCCAGTCCGCGCCGCACCGTCCCCTCGACGTGCAGCAGCTCGGTGTCGACTTCGCCGCGTTCTCCGGGCACAAGATGCTCGGCCCGAACGGCATCGGCGTGCTCTGGGGACGGAGCGAGCTGCTCAACGCCCTGCCGCCGTTCCGCACCGGCGGCTCGATGATCACCACCGTGACGATGGAGGGCTCCGAGTTCATGCCGGCGCCCGAGCGGTTCGAGGCCGGCACGCAGCCCGTGTCCCAGGCGGTCGCCCTGGCCGAGGCCGTGCGCTACCTGCAGGGCATCGGCATGGAACGGGTCCGCGCCCACGAGGAGCACCTCGCCCGCCGGATGCTCGTCGGCCTCGCTGCCGTGCCCGGCATCCGCCTGGTCGGCCCGCCCGCCGGTGTCCCGCGCTCCGGCCTGGTGTCCTTCGACGTCGACGGTGTGCACGCCCACGACGTCTCGCAGTACCTCGACGCGCAGGGCATCGCCGTGCGCTCCGGCCACCACTGCGCCCAGCCCCTGCACCGCCGGCTCGGCCTCGTCGCGACGAGCCGTGCCAGCACGTACGTGTACACGACCGAGCACGACGTCGACCGGTTCCTCGCAGCCGTCGCCGAGATCCGCGACTACTTCGGAGCGACCGCGTGAACGCCCTCGACAGCCTGTACCAGCAGGTCATCCTCGACCACGCGAAGGCGCGGCACGGCGACGGTGCGATGCCGGACGCGGACGCCTCGCACTTCGAGCGGAACCCCACGTGCGGCGACGAGATCACGGTCAGCCTGCGGCTCGAACCCGGCACCGACCGCATCGCCGGGCTCGCCTGGCAGGGTGACGGCTGCTCGATCTCGATGGCGTCGGCATCGGTCCTCACCGACATGGCGGTCGGCCGCACCGTGCCCGAGTTCCTCGCACTGACCGAGGAGTTCCGCACCATGATGCGCTCGCGTGGTGTCGGTGAGCCCGACGAGGACGTCCTCGAGGACCTCGTCGCCTTCCACGGCGTCTCGAAGTTCGTCATGCGCGTCAAGTGCGGCATGCTCGCCTGGGTCGCGGCGGAAGCAGCCGCGCGCGAGGCGACCGCGGCCCGCTGAGCCGGGTGCGGCCACGCAGGGAGCGCGATGATCTTCGAGACGGAGCGACCCGGCGCAGGCCGGGCCGACGCGGTCGTGCGGGCCTACCTGACCGAGGTCGCGTCGCGGTGGTACGGGCGGGCGGCGACGTCGGCCGAGGTCGACCGCGCGATGCTCGACGAGCCCTTCGACGACCTGCAGGGGGACTCCGGGGTGTTCGTCGTCGCGAGTGAAGGGGAAGCCGCTGTCGCCTGCGCCGGCGTGCGCTTCGTCGGTGCCGTCGGCGAGCTGACGAAGGTGTTCACACTGCCGGAACACCGCGGCCGAGGCGTCGGTTCGGCGCTCCTGCGCCACGTCGAGGACGTCTGCCGGGCACGCGGGACCACGTCGCTGCGGCTGGACACGCGGGCCGAGCTCGCCGAGGCCTGTGCGCTCTACGAACGGCTCGGTTTCGTCCGGGTGTCGCCGTTCAACGATGATCCGTACTCGGACCGCTGGTACGCCAAGCGGATCAGCTGATGACGCCGATCTCACGCAGCGCGTCACCGACGCTGATGCGCTCGTTCCGATCCTGCGCCTGCGCCCAGCGGGCCTCCGCGCGCGCGATGGCCTGGTCGTCGAGACCGAGGAGCTCGTAGAGCCCGTCGAGCTCACGCGGTGCGAGGTGCATGAACCGCAGCGGGAACTTCCGTTCGGGGCTCGCGTAGCTCTGCTGGGCGAGCTGGTCGAGGACACCCGGATCGGTCTCTCGCTGTTCCATGAGCAGGACGACGGTTCGTGACCTCGTCGCTGTGAGGAAGGCCGACCGCACGTTCTCGTCCGGATCGGTCGCCAGTGCGATCTCGACGGCGAGGGGGAGGTCCTCTTCGCACGCGAGTTCCCACCGCTGCGAGGTGTCGCCGTGGATCGCCGTGAGCATGTCCGGATGGACGCCGAGGCCGCGCTCGCCGCGATCCGGTCGCAGCGAGGTCGGGCGGGGGCCGTCCCCGACGCGGGCTGTGGGGAAGCCGACGCCCGTGTACACGGTATGGGCGATCGGCAGGAACTGGAGCGCCTCGTGCAGTGCGGTCGCAGCGTCCTGCACCGCGGAGGCGGTCACGTCTCCGTCGGCGACCTGGAGCGCCGTGGCGTAGGCGGACAGTGCCGCGTGCTGCTGGTCGATGGCCCGGGCGAACATCTTCTTGCCCCTGGCGGCGTCGCCGAGGAGCCGCGGGTCCAGGTGCAGCGTGGCGGCGCTCGGGTCCTGCAGGTGTCCCCGTGGCGTGCCACCGCCCGACATCGTGAAGCTGAAGGTCTCGTCGTCGGGCACGTCGGCATCGGTCATGCTGCCGACGCTATCGGCTCAGGGGAGCGTGACGACGAGCTTCCGGGCGGAGACACCGGCGCGGAGCCCGGCCAGGGCGTCGGGGATCGCGGCGAGTCCCGATCCGACGACGGAGGCGGTCGGGGTGGCACGGTAACGACCTGTGCGGAGCGCTTCGGGCAGGAAGTCGCGGTAGATCGCCGGGCCGACCTCGGACTCCGTCGGGCGGCCACCCCAGATCGCGGTGATGTGCACCCCGTGTCGGCGCTCGAGCCGTGCACGGATCGTCGTCACCGGCGTCGGGTACGCCGACGCGAGCCGACCGGAGCCGGTGGCCGTCCGGACGATCGGGAGCGTGCGGGTCAACGAACCCTGACCGAAGGCGAGGGTGCCGGCGAGCTCCCGGTCGGCGAGTGCGTCGAGGATGCGGCGTGCGGCACCGTCGTCGCGGTAGTCGAACACGGCCTCGGCCCCGAGGCCCTGCACGAACCCGTGGTTCTTCGGCGATGCGGTGCCGATCACGGCGTACCCGGCGGCGCGGGCGAGCTGGACGGCGTTGGCGCCGACGCTCGTGGACGCACCCCACACCAGGACGACCCCGTCGCGCTCGACCGTGTCTGCCGTCGGGAGCGACAGCGCGAGCTGGTCCGGCTCGAAGAGACCTGCCGCGGCGGTCGAGACGGCGAGTGGCAGGACCGCTGCCTGCTCGGCGGGCAGGGCATCCGGAACCGGGGTCGTCACACGGTCGAGCAGCAGGACCAGGTGCTGGAAGGCCCCCTCGGCAGCACTGTTCCGGTGCTGCTCCTGCCCCGCGGCGTGCCCGACGACCCGGTCGCCCACGCGGAAGCGCTCGACGTCCGGGCCGATCGCGACGACCGTGCCGGCGACGTCCGAGCCGAGGACCGCGGGGAACCGCAGCTTCGGGAACACCAGGTGCCGGAAGAGCCCGCCGACGGCGTCGACCGGGTTGACGGCGACCGCCTCGGCGCGGACGACGAGTTCGCCGGGGCCGGGCTGGGGGACCGGTGCGGGTCCGACGGCGAACCGTCCGGTCGACGTGGTCCACAGTGCTGCGTTGCCGGATGACGACATGGTGTCCCGATCTCTTGCTCGAAGTGAGTCATGACACGACGTGTCATCGCCCAGTCAACCATGACACGCCGTGTCATCGCCACTACTGTGAACACATGCGTTGGTCTCCGGATGCCCGAGGGCGACTCGAACGAGCGGCGTTCGAGTTGTTCGCCGAGCAGGGCTACGAGGCGACGACCGTGCCGCAGATCACCGCACGGGCCGGACTCACGACCCGCACCTTCTTCCGGCACTTCGCCGACAAGCGCGAGGTGATCTTCGCCGGCGACGAGATCCCCGACCTCGCCCGGGCCGCCATCCAGGGCGCGCCGGCCGGGGTCGACCCGCTCGACATCGTCGTGCGCGGCCTCCGCACCGTCGCCGACCAGCGGTTCGAGGGTCGGCACGGCGAGGTCGGTTCGGTGCGGCGGCTGGTGCTGTCCGAGCCGTCGCTCCGGGAGCGCGACGCACGGAAGCGTGCCGACCTGACGGACGCCGTGCGCGAGGCCTTCGTCGGCCGCGGGCTCGACCCGTCCGAGGCGGCGGTCATCGCCGAGACGACCGTGATGCTGTTCCACCTGGCGCTCGAGGCCTGGCTCACCGGACCGGCCGAGCGCCGGATGGCCGACATCGTCGACGAGCAGCTCAGTGCACTCCGTGGGGTGCTCGATCGGCGGCCCGCAGCGTCATGAACACGTCGACACCGTCGTCGGTGTCGAGCACGAAGCCGTGTCGTTCGTACAGTCGGCGGGCAGGGCTGCCCACCAGCACGTTGAGCCGAGTCGAGCCGTCGTGGGGCTCGTCGAGGACGGCGCGCAGTACGGTCGACCCGACCCCACGGCCCTGGACGTCGGGCGCGAGGTAGAAGTGCTCGACCCAGCGGACGCCGTCCTCGTTGCGCACGGTGATCGAGCCCACGTCGCGGCCGTCGACCACGACGATGCGGGTCAGCTGTGGCTGGAACGCGTCGCGGAGGCGCTGTCGCACACGCGTCTCGTCGAACACCTCGAGTCGTGTCAGGTCGTCGCGCAGCACCACGGCCCGGAGCTCGACGAGCCACTCGAGGTCTTCAGTGGTGCTGTCCCGCAGTGCGACGTCCATCCGCTCAGCCTACGAACCCCGGCGCCCGGTCATCGACCTCGTACGCTTGCCCGATGGACCGCGACGGCGTCATCGACCTTGTCGCGTCCCGCCGCGCCTCGGCGCGTGCACCGATCGTCGTCGGTGTCTCCGGGTACTGCGGATCCGGCAAGTCCACGCTGACGCGCACGCTCGTCGAGGGGCTCCCCGGCGCGGTCCGCATCCGCGGCGACGACTTCCTCGACCCCGTTCGGTCCCATCAGCGGTCCTCCGACTGGGACGGCGTCGATCGTCCCCGTCTGGTCTCGTCGGTCCTCGAACCGCACCGGGCCGGTCGGGTGAGCGCGTTCCAGCGGTTCGACTGGTCGGCTCGAGCCCTCGGCCCGGCTGAGCCACTGCCGCGGACGGACGTCTTGATCGTCGACCTGATCGGACTCTTCCATCCCGAGGCGCTCCCGTACCTCGACGTCACGGTCTGGTGTGATGTGGATCTCGAAACTGCGGCTCGTCGGGGCATGGCTCGTGACCGCGCGCTCGGGCGTCGACACGATGCGCTCTGGCGGGACGTGTGGATCCCCAACGAGCGTGACTTCGAGGAGCGGTACGCACCGAAGGACACCGCGTCCGTGCGCTACGTGGCCTGACCGCGGAGTGAAGCGACCATGCTCCGCAGGATCTGACGGGCCTCGGTCTGCTGGTCCGCGGTCAGGTCGGCGAGCATCCGCTGCTCGACCCCGCGGATCGCCGCACTCGCCTGCGCCAGGCTCCGTCGTCCGCTGTCGGTCAGCTGCGTGGGGAGCGCCTTGCCGACCGACGGCTCGGTGGCACGGGTGACGAAGCCGTCCCGCTCCAGGGTCTGCAGCAGCACGTTCATCGACTGCCGGGTGACGAACGTGCCGCGCGCGAGCTCGGAGTTCGACAGGCCGGGTCGCTGCGCCAGCAGTTCGAGGCAGGAGTAGTGCGTCACCGTCATGCCGAGTGGGCGCAGCACGGCTTCCATCGAGGCACGGAGGGCACTCGCGGTCTCCTTGAGCAGGTAGCCGATCGACGTCTCGAGGTGGATGCCGGTGTCGCCTTGACGCATGTCAGTAGTCTGACATAGCTTGTTCCATGTCAGAAGACTGACACGAACCTGAGGAGCACCACATGCCCGTCACCGGCCCCGACTTCATCTCCCTGCAGACCCGCGACCTCGATGCCTCGCAGGCGTTCTACGAGCGGTACCTCGGTCTCGTCCGTTCCCAGGCCGGCCCGCCGCACGCCGTCGTGTTCGAGACGACGCCGATCGCCTTCGCCCTGCGTGACATCGTCCCCGGCACGGACCTCGACGCGGTGGCACAGCCCGGCATCGGCGCCGCGATCTGGCTGCACGCGACCGACGTCCAGGCGATCCACGACGCGCTGGTCGCCGACGGGCACCGGATCGTCTCGGCGCCGATCGACGGCCCGTTCGGCCGGACGTTCACGTTCGCCGACCCCGACGGCTACCACGTGACGCTCCACGACCGCGCCTGAGCCCCGGAGCCGGCCATGCGTCGGGCGCGGGCGGTGCGCCGGACGCGGGGCGGGCCTCCAGTCCGTCGCCGGAGCCGACCGTCACGCTTCGTCACGATCCGTGACGGTCCGAGGTGTCCGACGTAGCGTCTCGACCCGTGACCACCAGCAGCGAGCACCGGCAGATCCGCTTCAACGCGTTCGACATGAACTGCGTCGCGCACCAGTCCTCCGGACTGTGGCGGCACCCCCGCGACCGGTCGCGGGACTACCGCGACCTGACCTACTGGACCGACCTGGCGAAGACGCTCGAGGGCGGGGCGTTCGACGGCATCTTCATCGCCGACGTCCTGGGCACCTACGACGTGTACGGCGGCTCGAACGAGGCCGCGCTCCGCACCGGGTCGCAGGTGCCCGTGAACGACCCGATCCTGCTCGTGTCGGCGATGGCGTCGGTGACCGAGCACCTGGGCTTCGGCATCACGGCCGGCACCGCGTACGAGCACCCGTACCCGTTCGCCCGACGCATGTCGACGCTCGACCACCTGACGAAGGGCCGGGTCGGCTGGAACGTCGTCACCGGGTACCTGCCGAGCGCCGCACGCAACATGGGCCAGACGGACCAGCTGTCGCACGACGACCGGTACGACGTGGCGGACGAGTACCTCGATGTCCTCTACAAGCTGTGGGAGGGCTCGTGGGAGGACGACGCCGTCGTCGCCGACCGCGAAGCCGGGGTCTTCACGGACCCGGCGAAGGTGCACCCGATCGAGCACCACGGTGCGCACTTCGACGTGCCCGGCATCCACCTGTCCGAGCCGTCCGTGCAGCGCACGCCCGTCATCTACCAGGCGGGCGCGTCACCGCGCGGCATCCGCTTCGCCGCGGAGAACGCGGAGGCGGTCTTCGTGGGGGCGCCGACGGTCGAGCAGCTCGCGTCGACCGTCGCGAAGGTCCGGGACGCCCTGGAGGCAGCTGGTCGCGACCGGTACGCCGCCCGCGTCTATACGCTGCTCACCGTGATCACGGACGCCACCGACGAGCTGGCCCAGGCGAAGTACGAGGACTACCTGTCGTACGCGTCGGAGCTCGGTGCGCTGGTGCTCAACTCCGGCTGGATGGGCGTCGACCTGTCGCAGTGGGACCCGGACCAGCCCCTGGGCGACGTCGAGTCGAACGCGATCCAGTCGGCGGCGGCGAACATCGCGGCAGCGACCGGCGAGGACGGGTCGAAGTGGACGATCCGCGACCTGGCGCGGCAGACGGCGATCGGCGGGCTCGGCCCGGTGGCGGTCGGTGGGGGAGCGACCATCGCCGACCGGCTGCAGGAGATCCAGGAGCTGACCGACGTCGACGGCTTCAACCTGGCGTACGCGGTCACGCCGGGCACGTGGGAGGACGTCATCGAGTTCGTGATCCCGGAACTCCGTGCCCGCGGGGCCTACCCGGAGGCGTACGAGCCGGGTTCGCTCCGGCAGAAGCTGCACGGCCGCGGGGACCGGCTGCCCGACGAGCACCGTGGGGCGTCGTTCAGGATCGGGAGCCGGGCGGTCGTAGGCTGATCGGGTGATCGAGTCGTCCGTGGTCGTGCGTCCTGCGACCCCTGAGGAGACCGACACCTGCATCGACCTGTGGGCCGCGGCCGTGGCGGCCCGTGACGGCGCCCCCGAGGACCCGGCAGTCCGGGAGCGAGCCCGGCAGAAGTTCGCCGCTGACCACGTCGCCTGGCTGGTGGTGCCCGGACCCGACGGCGCGGTGGACGGCTTCGTGCTGGTCACGGCGCCCGGCACCGGACGGTCGACGGACCCGGCGGACGCCGCCTACCTGTCGTTGCTCGCGGTGCGTCCCGGCGTGCAGGCCCGCGGGGTCGGACGGTCGCTGCTGTCCGAGGCCGTGCACGATGCCCGGGCCGCCGGCCACCCGCGCGTGGTGCTGCACGTGCTCGGCGACAACGACCGTGCGGTGCGGCTGTACGAGGCGGGTGGCTTCGTGGCGACGGGTGACGAGTTCGCGCACGCGCTGAGCGGGGTCACCACCCGCGTGTACGTCGCGGGCTGACGCTGGCTACGCGTCCCGACCGTGCACCGGCGTCCACGTCGGGTAGGTCGCCGAACGCCCGTCGCCCGACGACGTGCGGGTGATCCGGCGCTGCAGCCACGGCAGGACGTACTCGCGGTAGTAGCGGAGCTCTTCTCCCAGGCGGGCCCGGGTGGCGCCGGCGTCCGCGGGCTCGAGCGGCGCGGGGCCGTCGAGGACCGCGTGCAGCGCCAGGTCCGCGACGCGCTGGTGCCCGGTGGCGTTCATGTGCAGCCGGTCGTCCGACCAGAACTCGGCGCGGCCGAGGTGCGGGTCGCGGGAGACGTCGACGAACGGCAGTCCGCGGCGCCGGGCGAGGGTGCCGAGCGCCTCGGCCCAGGCGTCACCGCGGCGGTTGATCAGGGAACCGAGGGGCAGGCGGGCGCTCGGGTCGGCCGGGCTGAGGAGCGCCAGGCGTGCGCCGGTGGCCTCGACGCGGTCGGCGGCGGCCTCGACCTGCCCGATCAGCGCGTCCACCTCGAAGCGCGGGCGCAGCAGGTCGTTGCCGCCGGCGCAGAAGGTGATCAGGGTCGGCGCCGGGTCGAGCGCGAGGGCGGCCTCGAGCTGACCGCCGAGGACCCCGGCGAGCAGTCGGCCGCGCACCGCGAGGTTGGCGTACGAGACGTGGGCGTCCGAGGCGCCCGCCATCGCGCTCGCGAGTCGTCCGGTCCAGCCGGGGAACGGAGCGGCCCCGGCGTCGCCGATGCCCTCCGAGAAGCTGTCGCCGATCGCGACGTAGCGGATGGTGTCGTGCATGCGCCCATCATCGTGCACATGCCTGTGCAGGTTCCCGGCACGACAGTCGTACCGGGAACCCGCATCAGCGAACCCTCACAGCACCGACTTCGGGACCCGGTGCAGGGTGACTGCGCCGACGGCGGCGAAGGGGTGCAACGGGTCCGGCGCGGTGGAGCCGGTCGGCCCGCCGAGCTTCGAGTCACCGACCGCGCTGAGCACCGCGTAGGCGTCCTCGGCGGTCCAGCCGTGCTCGTCGACGAGGAACGCGAAGGCGTCCTCGTACCCGCGCCGGACGCTCTCCTGCACGGGGTCGCCGAGACCGACGAACAGCCAGTCGTCAGCGGTCTCGATGCGGGGTGCGCGGAGCACGGGGCCGCCCTTGACCAGGTCGACGGAGACGATCGCGGTGCCCTGGGCCTCGATGGCGACGAACGACGACTCGCCCTCGGCCATGAGCGCGTGGATGTCGCCGATCGACAGCAGTGCGCCGGGGACCCGGACGGGCAGGGACACGGTCGAGCCGGGGCGGGCCTCGGTGACGTCCATGTTGCCGCCCTCCGGGTAGGCCGGCATGATCGTCGAGTTCTCACCCTCGGCCGGGGCCGTCCCGATGCACCCGATCATCGGCCGCACGGGGAACCGGTGCCGGTCGGACACCTGCACCGTGCCGTCCGAGATCGGGCATCGGCGGGCGAAGACCCGGTCGCCCATCACGTGCTGCAGGGCCCCGGAGCCGGGCAGGGACAGCGACCACCCGTGCGTGGTCAGCTCGATGGCGTGGATGGTCACCACGAGGGTGTCGCCGGGTTCTGCCCCCTCGACGAACACCGGGCCGGTCACCGGGTTGATCGGTGCCTGCAGCTGCGCCATGTCGTGGTGCTGGTCGAGTTCGGCGTAGACGGCGTCGGTGGTCTCGAAGCCGATGGTCTCGCCGGTGCCGGGGCGGACCCGCAGCACGGGCTCCCGGTCTGCGGAGAACCCGGGGCGGCCGAGGGTGTTCGGCAGGAAGTGGTCCGGGGTCATCGTGCGTCCTCCGTCGTCGGTTCTGCTTCCGAGCCGACCTCGGTGGAACGGCCGGTGCGTCGGTAGTACAGGAACACGGCCGCGCCGACGATCAGCCAGACGATGCCGCCGACCTTCGCCTCGACCGCGGCGTTCAGCAGGACGTACCCGATGATCAGGAACCCGATCAGCGGCACGACCAGGTGCAGCAGCCAGTTGCGCGACTTCCCCTTGACGACGTGGTGCACGAAGACGGACACGTGCAGGAGCATGAAGCCGAACAGCGCGCCGAAGTTCACGAGCGACGAGATCGTGTCGATCTGCCCGACGAAGAACAGCACCAGGATCGCGGACAGCACCGAGACGACGATGATCGCGTTCTGCGGCACCTGGCGACCGTTGAGCTTGTGCAGGAACGCGGGCAGCTGACGGTCGCGGCTCATCGAGAAGAGGAGGCGGCTCGTCGCGGCCTGCGCGGCCATGGCGTTCGCGATGCCGACGGCGAGCACGTTGACGGCGAAGAACGCGGTGGCCCACCCGCTCGACGACGCCTGCTCGACGATGGTGAAGAAGGCATTTCCGGCCTCACCCTTCGGGAACGCGTCACGACCCCCGGCGAGGGCGCTGGCGAGCCAGGTCTGCAGGATGAACAGGAACGCCACGATGACGAGCGCCAGGATCATCGCCGTGCCGGCTCCGCCACGACGGCCGGTGGACTCCTCGGACAGGGTGGAGATGCCGTCGAAGCCCAGGAAGCTCAACACCGCGATCGACAGCGCCGACGCGATGAGCGGGGCCGACACCTTGGCCGGGTCCCAGATCTGCGCGGTGCTGAAGGACGCGTCCGGAATCGTGCCGCCGGTCAGCGCGACGATCGCGATGACGACGAAGATCGCGACGAAGACGAGCTCGATGAGCAGGAAGATGCGGTTCGCGAGCTTGAGCGAGGACACCCCGGCCAGGTTGATGACGGTGTTGATCGCGACGAACACGAGCGCCCACAGCCAGCGGGGCGTGCCCGGGAAGATGCCGACCATGCTCTCGGCGGCGAACACGTAGAGCAGCGTCGGGACGAGCAGGTAGTCGAGCAGGATCGCCCAGCCGGCGAAGAACCCGGCGGTGGGGTGGATGCCGCGGCCGACGTACGAGAACACGCTGCCGGCGAGGGGGATCGACTTCGCCATCTGCGCGTAGGCCAGAGCGGTGAAGATCATCGCGACGAGGCCGACCAGGTACACCAGCGGCACCATGCCGCTGGAGGCGTTGTAGACGGTCCCGAAGATCGCCCACGGGGCGATCGGGACCATGAAGACCAGCCCGTAGATGAGCAGGTCGGTGGTGCTGACGGAGCGCTTGAGCTCCTGCTTGTAGCCGTAGGCCTCGAGCTGCTGCTGTGCGGAGAGCTCGCTGTGCTGCTGCGACATGTCGGGTTCCGTTTCGGGTGGAGGGACGGGTGCGGCTGGGGGGGGGGGGGGGGACTTCCGGTCTGGGGGCGCGGGGCGGGCCCGCCCCGCGCCTCCAGGGATGGTCGTGGCCGGGTCAGGCGTCGTCGTGCGCGGCCAGGAAGGCCCCGACGACCCGGCGGAACTCCGCCGGCTGCTCCAGGTGCGAGCAGTGGCTCGCGCCGGGGAAGACGTGCTGTCGGACGTCGGCGATCCGCTCGACGAACGGGGCCCACGTGGCGGGGGTGGCCTCGTCGTGCTCGCCGGCGACGACGAGCGTCGGCACGGCGACGCGGTCGAGCCGGTCGACGATGGTCCAGTCGCGCATCGTGCCGACGACGTGGAACTCGTTCGGGCCGTTCATCGTGTGGTAGACCGTCGGCTCGCGCTCCATCTGCTCCTCGGAGTCGACGAAGTCCGGATGGCTCGGGACCACGCGGCAGACGTGCCGCTCGTAGAAGACCTGCGTCGCCGCAAGGTACTCGGGGTCGTCGACGGTGCCGGCCGTCTCGTGCCGGGTCAGGGCGTCCTGCACGTCGGCGGGCAGCTGCGCGCGGAGCTCGGCGGCGCCGTCGACCCAGAGCTGCATCGACGCGGGGGAGTTGCAGATCGCCAGCGAGCGGAGGCCCGCGGGCTGCTGCACTGCGATCTCTGCGCCGAGCATGCCGCCCCACGACTGCCCGAGCACGTGGTGGTCGCCGAGCCCGAGGTGCTCGACCAGGGCGGCGTACTCGTCGACGAACAGCTGCGGCTGCCAGGTGTCCGCCGGGGCGTCCGGGCGGTGGGTGCTCCGGCCGCAGCCGAACTGGTCGTGGTGGACGACGGTCCGGCCGGTCTCGTCGGCCAGGGCCGCGAGGTTCCGGAGGTAGTCGTGGGCCATGCCGGGCCCGCCGTGCAGGACGACGAGGGGCAGCGCGCCGGCGACCGGGGTGTCGGGCGTGGTGACCCGGTACCAGGTCTCGCCGTCGCGGAACGGCATCGTGGATTCGGTGATGCTGGACATGGGGGTCAGCATGGAGCGGAAAAAGGTCCCACGCAATACCTTTTCTGCTGCCTTAACGTGGTCGTAACACCGTGAAGGGGGTCCGTGTGTCCGATCGTGCGACCGAGACGCGCGTCGACGAGGTCGAGGACCGCCTCGTGACCGCCGTCGCCGTGGGCGAGTACCTGCCCGGCGCGAACCTGCCGCCGGAACGCGAACTGGCCGGCCTGCTCGGCGTCGCCCGGGTCACCGTTCGCAGTGCGATCGCCCGGCTCGTCGAACGGGGGCTGCTCGAGACCCGTCGAGGCCGGGGCGGTGGCACGTTCGTCCGCACCGAGTGGCCGGACAGCTCGTCGGACGCCGTCGGGCGGGTGCTGCTCGCCCGGTGGGAGGCGATCCAGGACACCGCCGACGCCATCGCGCTGCTGCACGGGGCGCTCGCCACGGCCGCCGCGGAACGGGTGACCCCGGAGGACGCCGCCCTGATCCGGGCACGGCTCGAGGTGTTCCGCGACGCCACCTCGGGCCTCGAGAAGCAGCAGGCCGACGCCGTGCTGCACCGGACGATCATCGACGCCGCGCGGAACGACGCCCTGCGGACGGCGCTCGCCGGGTTGGAGGCGCAGATCTCCATCGCCGCTCCGGCGCACCTGTGGGGCACGGCCGAGGGCATGGCGGAGATGGAGACCCGTGCGCTCCACGAGCACGAACGGCTGGTGGACGCGGTGTGTTCTGGCCGCGCACCCGAGGCGGGCGTGATCGCCCGGCAGCACGTCGGGATCGACGTCGAACTGCTCGAACGGGCCGTGCGGCGGACGGGGCAGGTGCCCCGGCACTGAGGGGCGGCCTGCTGGTCGGTGTGTTGCTTCTTGGTTGGTCGGTCGGTGCGGCGGTTGCTCGTCAGTGCACGGCTGGTGCCGGCACCGGGTAGACGTCGTCCGGCATCGGCCACGGCGCCCACTTCGGCCGCGGCGCGTACACCAGGTACGGCTGCGGCGTCGGGTAGCTGACGAGCTCGAGCGTCGACCCCCACGGCGTGCGGGTGTACACGAACCGGTTGCCGGGCCCCGCCTCGTCACCACGCAGGTCGCGCGGGTCGGAGTTCCGGGTGCCGCCGGCCGCCTCGACCCGGGCGAGCGTCTCGTCCAGGTCGTCGGCGTAGATCGCCAGGTGCTGCCACCCCAGGTCGGACGGGTGTGCGGCGTACCGCTGCTCGGGTCCCAGGTACTCGAACAGCTCGAGCCCCGGGCCTTCGGGCAGCGCGAGCATCCGCATGGCCCCCTGCGCCATGGTGCTCGGGATCCCGAGGTACCCGTGGGCCTCGGAACTGCTGTTCGGCATCTCGTCACGACGGCGCATGTCGTACAGGACGACGGCGTCGAACGCCGCCTCGAAGAACTCCGTGGCTGCGTCGATGTCCGGCACCGTGACGCCCACGTGATCGATCCTGATTCCCCTGCTCATGGTCGATTCGTACCACCGGTAGTCGCCGCCGCTCGGGCTCGTGCGGGGTCCGTGCGGGGTGCGTGCCCATCGATGCGGCAAGCCGCAGTGCGGGTCTCCTGCGACCTTCCGGAACGGTCGTTCCAGGACGGGGGCCGGGACACACGACCGTTACACGAGGGAAACGGCGGGGGCGAAGTCGCTCCGTAGCTTCGTGCTCAAGCACGCACCGCCCCGCTTCCCACTCCCTCGGAGGACGCCATGGCTACCGACATCGCGACACCAGTCGCCGCGCCCCACGCCCCCACCACGACCGCCGCTCCCGCCCCGGCGGGTGCCGGCGTCGTCAAGCCCGGGTACGACCCGGCGCTCACGAACGAGGACCTCGCCCCGCTCCGCGAGCAACGCTGGACGAGCTACAACTTCTTCGCCTTCTGGATGTCGGACGTGCACTCGGTCGGCGGCTACGTCACCGCCGGGTCGCTCTTCGCCCTCGGCATCGCGAGCTGGCAGGTGCTCATCGCCCTGGTGGTCGGCATCCTGATCGTGCAGGTCTTCGCGAACCTGGTCGCCAAGCCGTCGCAACGCACGGGAGTGCCGTACCCCGTGATCAACCGCGCGGTGTTCGGAGTGCTCGGCGCGAACGTCCCCGCCATCATCCGCGGTCTCATCGCGATGGCCTGGTACGGCGTGCAGACCTTCCTGGCGGCACAGTCGCTGAACATCATCTTCCTCAAGTTCATCCCGGCGTCGGCGGGGCTGCTCGACCACTCGTTCCTCGGGCTGTCGGCCCTGGGGTGGATCTCGTACGCGATCCTCTGGGTGGCGCAGGGGGCGCTGTTCTGGATGGGCATGGAGGCCATCAAGCGGTTCATCGACTGGGCCGGACCGGCGGTCTACGTGGTGATGATCGTGCTCGCGGTCTACCTGGTCAGCCAGGCGGGCATCGGCAACATCTCGTTCACCCTGTCGGCGGGCGAGCCGCTGTCGTTCGGGGCGTCGATCCCGGTGATGCTGTCCGCGGTCGCCCTGGTGGTCAGCTACTTCTCCGGCCCGATGCTGAACTTCGGTGACTTCTCGCGCTACGGCCGGTCGTTCCGGGCGGTCAAGCGCGGCAACTTCTGGGGACTGCCGATCAACTTCCTGTTCTTCTCGGTCCTGACGGTGCTCTGCGCGAGTGCGACGATGCCGGTGTTCGGCAAGCTCATCACCGACCCGATCGAGACCGTGCAGGCCATCGGAGCACCCTTCGCGATCCTGCTCGGTGGCCTGACGTTCGTCACCGCGACCGTCGGCATCAACATCGTCGCGAACTTCATCAGCCCCGCGTTCGACTTCTCGAACGTGGCGCCCCGGAAGATCTCGTGGCGTGCCGGCGGCATGATCGCCGCCGTCGGCTCGGTGCTCCTCACCCCGTGGAACTGGTACGGCAACGACCAGGCGATCCTGTACACGCTCGGTGTGCTCGGTGCGCTGATCGGCCCGCTGTTCGGCATCCTCATCGCGGGCTACTACATCGTCGGCAAGCAGCGCATCGCGATCGACGACATGTACTCCACCAGCCGCACTGCCCGGTACTGGTACCGCGGCGGCTTCAACCCGAACGCCATCTGGACCCTCGTGGTCACCGGCGCGGTCTCGGTCGCGAGCGCGGTCCTGCCCCCGGCGCTGGGCGTGCTGCCGTGGCTGTCGAGCTACAGCTGGTTCATCGGCTGCGGCCTGGGCCTCGTCGTCTTCTGGGCACTCGAGCGCGCCCGGCCGAGCATGCCCGTGCTCGACGCGGACGACCCGACGGTCGACGACGGCGCGGCCGTCGGTCGCGCCTGACCGTCGGCGTCGCGGCCCGTCCTCCACAGGGCGGGTCGCGACGCTCGCTCGTCCACGGATCCACACCACGGCCGGGAGGTCCGCCCCGGCCCCGCCACGATGGTCACCACCCAGCACCACCGGTTCCACCGCTCCACTCGTTCCACCCGCTCCACCGGAAGGACCCCGATGCGCATCCGCGTCGTCAACCCCAACACCACCGCGTCGATGACGCGTTCGATCGGCGTCGCAGCCCAGGCCGTCGCCGCGCCCGGCACCCTGATCGAAGCGGTCGAGCCCACGATGGGGCCGGCCTCGATCGAGAGCCACTACGAAGAGGCCCTGGCCGTCCCCGGGTTGCTCGAGCAGATCGCCCGCGGTGAGCAGGACGGGGTGGACGCCTTCGTCGTCGCCTGCTTCGGGGACCCGGGGGTCGACGCCGCGCGGGAACTCGCGACGGTGCCGGTGATCGGGATCGCCGAGGCCGGGTTCCACGCCGCCGCGATGCTCGGCCGCCGATTCGGCGTCGTCACCACCCTGGCGCGGACGACCGGCCGCGCCCACGAGCTCGCCCAGCGCTACGGGTTCGCACCGCTCGTCACCGAGATCCGTGCGTGCGAGGTCCCGGTGCTCGAGCTCGACGACCCCGCGTCCGGTGCGCGGGCGCTCGTGACCCAGGAGTGCCGAGCCGCCATCGACGGGGGAGCCGATGCCGTCGTGCTCGGGTGTGCGGGCATGGCCGACTTCTGCGCCGAGATCTCGCTCGCGATCGGGGCGCCGGTCGTCGACGGTGTCGCGGCTGCCACGGTCCTGGCCGAGTCGCTCGTCCGCCTCGGGGTGTCCACGGGCAAGCGTGGTGAGTACGCCCTGCCGCCGACGAAGGCGATGTCGGGGCTGCTGGCCGGCTTCGAACGCCACCCGGTGGCGGTCGCGACGGCCGGGGCGGGCGCGTGACGGGCCTCCCGGCGGCGGCCGCCACCGCCGACCTCGTCGTCCGCGCGCACCGAGCCTGGGTCGACGGCACGTTCCGTCCGGCCGCGGTCGTCGTCCACGACGGACGGGTCACCGACGTCCTGCCGGTCGATGCGGTCGTCGACACCGTGCAGGACCACACCGTGCCGGACGGGCAGGTACTGCTCCCCGGGCTCGTCGACACCCACGTGCACGTCAACGAGCCCGGCCGCACCGAGTGGGAGGGCTTCGCATCCGCGACCCGGGCCGCTGCGATGGGCGGTGTCACCACGATCGTGGACATGCCGCTCAACTCGATCCCCGCGACGACCACGGTCGAGGCGCTCGCCGTCAAGCGGGCGAGCGCCGAGGGCCGGGTGGCGGTCGACGTCGGGTTCTGGGGCGGTGCGGTCCCCGCGAGCCTCGGGACGCTCGACGCCCTGCACGACGCCGGCGTCTTCGGCTTCAAGTGCTTCACGGCGCCGAGCGGTGTGGACGAGTTCCCGCACCTCGACCCCGAGCAGCTCCGCGCCGCGATCGCCGAGGTCGCGCGGATCGACGCCCTGCTGATCGTGCACGCCGAGGACCCGGAACACCTCGTGCCGCACCAGGCGCTCGGTGGCCGGTACGCGGACTTCCTGGCCACCCGGCCCGTCGCCGCCGAACGGTCCGCGATCGCGCAGGTCATCGACGGCGCACGGGCCACCGGGGCACGGGTGCACGTGCTGCACCTGTCCGACGCGGGCGCGCTGCCGATGCTCCGCGCGGCGAAGGACGACGGCGTGCGCATCACGGTCGAGACGTGTCCGCACTACCTGTCGTTCGAGGCGGGCACGATCCCGGACGGCGCGACCGCCTACAAGTGCTGTCCGCCGATCCGTGACGACGCCAACCGCGACGCGCTGTGGGCGGGCGTGCTCGACGGCACGATCGACCTCGTGGTGTCGGACCACTCGCCCTCCACCGCGGACCTGAAGACCGACGACTGGGGCCTGGCCTGGGGTGGGGTCGCCGGGCTGCAGGTCGGGTTCCGGGCGGTGTGGACCGAGGCCGAGCGTCGCGGAGTCCCGCTCCAGGCACTGCTGCCGCTGTTCACGACCGGTCCCGCCGCCCTGGTCGGGCTGCACGACCGCGGCGTGATCGCGCCCGGTGCGCTGGCCCACTTCGCCGTGTTCGACCCGGCTGCCCGGTCCGTGGTCGACGTCGCCGGGCTCGAGCACCGCAACCCGGTCTCGGCGTTCGACGGGCTCCGTGTGCGCGGCAGCGTCACCGAGACCTGGCTCCGTGGCCACCGCATCGCCACGGCCGACGGCGGCGTGGTGCGGGTCGAGGGTCAGCTGGCCAGTCGTCCCGTGCTCGCGTCGGAAACACCCCTGTAACGATCGTTCCGGTATCGTCGGATCAGGAACGGAAGGAACCACCATGCTCCCAGTGAACCCACCTGCCCGTCTCCTCATGGGCCCGGGGCCGATCGACGCCGACCCGCGCGTGCTCCGGGCGCTGTCGACGCCGCTCGTCGGCCAGTACGACCCGTGGATGACCGCGACGATGAACGAGACGCAGGCGCTCTACCGCCGCGTGTTCGGCACGCAGAACGACGCCACGCTGCTCGTCGACGGCACCTCGCGCGCGGGCATCGAAGCGGTGCTCGTGTCCCTGCTCGCCCCGGGGGACCGCGTGCTCGTGCCGGTGTTCGGCCGGTTCGGACACCTGCTCGCTGAGATCGCCGGCCGTGCCGGTGCCGAAGTCCACACCATCCAGACCGAGTGGGGCCAGGTCTTCACGCCGTCCGCGATCGAGTCGGCGATCGCCCGCGTCCGGCCGAAGGTGCTGGCGGTCGTGCAGGGCGACACCTCGACCACGATGAACCAGCCCCTCGACGAGCTCGGTGTGATCTGCGAGCGGTACGGGGTCCTGCTCTACACCGACGCGACCGCGACCGTGGGCGGCAACCCGCTCGAGGTCGACGCCTGGGGGATCGACGCCGTGAGCGCCGGGCTGCAGAAGTGCCTCGGCGGCCCGTCCGGCAGTGCTCCCGTCACGCTGTCGCCGAAGGCCGTGGCGGTGCTCGACGAGCGGCGGAGCGTCGAGGCCGGCATCCGCGAACCCGGCGACGTCGTCGCCGACGAACCGATCCGCTCGAACTACCTCGACCTCGCGATGATCCTCGACTACTGGGGTCCGCGCCGACTGAACCACCACACCGAGGCCGCGTCGATGCTCTACGCCGCCCACGAGTGCGCCCGCATCCTGCTCGAAGAAGGCCGCGACGCCGTCGTCACCCGCCACGAGACCGCCGGGCGCGCGATGCTCGACGGCGTGCAGGCCCTCGGCCTCCGGGTCTTCGGCGACGTCGCCCACAAGATGCACAACGTCGTCGCCGTCGAGATCCCGTCCGACGTGGTCGGCGACCAGGTCCGCGCCGCGATGCTCGACGACCACGGCATCGAGATCGGCACGTCGTTCGGGCCGCTGCACGGGCGGGTCTGGCGCCTCGGCACCATGGGCTACAACGCGCGGAAGGACACCGTCGTCACGACCCTGGCCGCGCTCGAGCACGCCCTGCGTCGGGCAGGGCACGCGGTGCCGCACGGCGGCGGGGTCGACGCGGCCCTCGACGTCTTCCGCGACACCACCGCCACCGCCACCGCACGCGCCCAGGGCGAGGTGCTCGCGTGAGCGCCGTGCCCGTCCTGAACGCGACCGCCGTGGGCACCGCCGACGCCGAACTCGTCGCCGGCTGGTGCGACGAGCTCGCCGCCCTCAGCGCCGAACCGGGCCGGATCACCCGCGTCTACCTGTCGCCGGAGCACGCTCGGGCCAACGCCCTCGTCGCGGGCTGGATGCAGGACGCCGGACTGTCCACGTGGCAGGACGCCGCCGGCAACCTGCACGGTCGGGCCGCGGGCGCGACGCCCGACGCCCCCGTGCTGCTGCTCGGCTCCCACCTGGACACCGTGGTGGACGCCGGCCGGTACGACGGCATCGTCGGGGTGCTCATGGCGATCCGCACCGCCGCCCGGCTCACCGCCGACGGCCCGCTGCCCGTCGCACTCCAGGTCATCGCGTTCTCCGACGAAGAAGGCACCCGCTTCGGCAAGGCACTGCTCGGGTCGTCCGCCGTGGCCGGGGTCTGGGACGACGCCTGGTGGGACCTTGCCGACGATGACGGCACGACCCTGCGGCAGGCCTTCACCGACTTCGGCCTCGACCCGGAGCGTGTCGGTGACGCTGCGGTCGACCCGGCCTCCGTGGTCGGCTACCTCGAAGCGCACATCGAGCAGGGGCCGCACCTGGAGCAGGCCGGCCAGGCCCTCGGGGTCGTCACGAGCATCGCGAGTGCCCGGCGGTTCTCGGTCGAGGCCGTGGGTGAAGCCCGGCACGCCGGCGGCACCCCCTACGAACGACGGCACGACGCCCTGCTCGCCGCTGCCGAAGCGGCGTTGGCGGTGGAACGGATCTGCCGGGCGTCGCACCAGGTCGGCACGGTCGGCACGATGACCGTCGAACCCGGAGCCGTCAACGTGGTCCCCGGACTCGCACGGTTCTCCGTCGACCTGCGGGGCGAGTTCGACGACGAGCGCGACGAGGTCTGGGACGAACTCACCAAGGCCTTCACGCTCATCGGTGAACGGCGCGGGGTGAGCGTCACCCCGACCGAGGTGCACCGTGCGCCCGCGGTGTTCTGCTCGCCCCGGCTGATGGACGCCGTCCGCGCCGGGATCGTGTCGACGGGCGAAGCCGCACCGATGGAGCTGTTCTCACGAGCCGGCCACGACGCGATGTCGCTCGGGCTCATCACCGACGTCGCGATGCTGTTCCTCCGCAACCCCGACGGCATCAGCCACCACCCGGACGAGTTCGTGTCGACGCCGGACATCGCCCTCGGCCTCGACGCCCTGGCCGTCGCCGTCGATCGGGTGGCACGCGCATGAGCACCGCCGGCCCCGACGTCCGCGCCCGGATCGACTCCGTCTGGGAACAGCTCTCGCCCGCGGAACGACGAGTCGCCGCCATGGTGCGGCACGATCCGGAACTCCTGCTCGTCGGCACCTCCGCTGAACTCGCGGCCGAGTCCGGCACCTCGAAGGCCACGGTCTCGCGACTCGTGCGGTCCCTGGGGTTCCAGGACGCCGCCGAGGTCCGGCAGAACCTGATGTCGGCGCGGGGCTCGGGCCTGCCGTGGGTCGCCGAGGACGCTGCCCACGTCGACCAGCGTGCGGTGGAGGCACGGAACCTCGACGCAGCCTTCGCGTCCCTCGGCCGAGCGGACCGGCCGCGGCTGGCCCGTCGGATCGTCCGTGCCCGCCGGGTGCTCGTCCTCGGCGAACGCGGGGCCTACCCGATCGCGCTGCAACTGCGGTCACAACTGGCGCAGGTGCGGTCCGACGTCCGGGTCGGTCCGTCGCCCGGGCAGCGGCTCGGCGAAGAGGTCGCCGACCTCGACCGGCACGACCTCGTCGTCCTGGTGACCGTGCGCCGGCACACCGCCGGGGTCGAACGGATCGTCCGGCACTGCGTCGACTCCGGCGCGGACGTCGTCGTGCTCGGCGACCCGACGGCCGCGGTCATCGCCGCTCCCGCCACCACCGCGATCCTCTGCCCGGTCGACTCACCGTCGGCGTTCGACTCGATGGCCGCGCTGTTCGCCGTCGTCGCGGCGATCACGAACGACGTCTACGACGCCTCGGGTCCCGGTGGCCGGGTGCGGGTCGACGCCGTCGCGACCGCCTACGACGCCCTGGGGGAACTCGCAGCGCCCTGATCGCCGTCCGTCCCGCCGCCGAGCTCGGCACGCAGCTCAGCGGTGAGCGAGGCGTTGCGGTCGGCGATGAGCTTCGGCATGTACCGGGCCAACGCGAGCACCTCGGCCAGGCGGCCCAGCGGACCGAGCGGAGCGCGGAACGTGATGGTGTCGACCATGCGCGTCCCGCCGGCCGACGGCTCGAACCGGTGCTCGTGGTGGAAGCGGGCGAACGGCCCACGCACCTGTTCGTCGACGAACCGGTGGGGAGCCTCCAGGGCGGTGACGCCGCTCGTCATCTTCCAGACGATCCCGAAGTGCCGCGCCCGCCAGGTGACGGTCTCGCCCAGGCCGATCGTGCCGGTCGTCGTGCCGGCGACGGCGCGTTCGTCGGTCGCTGCCATCGAGCGCTCGTGCGCGCCGATGTCCAGCGACAGTGCGAAGGCGCGCTCCGGCGGCACCGGCAGTTCCGTCACGACACGGAACGAGACGGTCACGACGTCGGCCAGACCGTCGGAGCGGACCGATCGTCGTCGGCATCGCTGATCTCGGGGACCGAGAGCACCAGGCGCTCGGTGCGGAGGGTGACGGGCTGCACAGAACGAGCCTAGCCACGACGGCGCGGGCGGTAGCGTCGGGGGATGACGTTCGACGCGCTCCCGTTCCCGGTCATCGACGGCCACAACGACCTGCCCTGGGAGCGCCGTGACAGCCACGACTCCGGCGTCGAGGGCATCGACACCGAGACCGACTCGCTGCACACCGACATCCCGAAGCTCCGTGCCGGCGGCGTGGTCGGGCAGTTCTGGTCGGTGTTCGTGCCCGCGGACGACCCGGACCCCGTGACGACGACGCTGCAGCAGGTCGATCTCGCACACCGGATCATCGAGCGTTACCCCGACGACCTCGCGCTTGCCCGCACCGCCGCCGAGGTCCGTGCGGCGGTCGACTCCGGCCGGATCGCGTCCCTGCTCGGCGCCGAGGGCGGGCACTCGATCGGCGACGACCTGGCCGTCCTCCGCACCCTCGCGCGGCTCGGCGTCCGGTACATGACGCTCACACACAACGACGACACCCCCTGGGCCGACTCCGCGACCGGGGAACGGGCGCACGGCGGCCTGACCGACCGCGGGCGACAGGTCGTCGCCGAGATGGAGCGGATCGGCATGCTCGTCGACCTGTCCCACACCGCCCCGGCCACCATGCGGGACACCCTCGACATCGCGACCCAGCCCGTCGTGTTCAGCCACTCGTCGACCGTCGCGATCGACGACCACCCGCGGAACGTGCCCGACGACGTGCTCGCCCGGCTCGCCGACAACGGTGGCGTCGTGATGATCACCTTCGTGCCGAAGTTCGTGTCGCGGGTGTGGGCCGACTGGGAGGAGTCGGGCATGGCCGGCGAACCGCCCCTGGTCACGGTGTCGGACGTCGCCGACCACGTCGAGCACGCCCGCGACGCCGCCGGTGTGGCGCACCTGGGCCTCGGCGGCGACTACGACGGCACCCCGGTGCTGCCGCCGGACCTGCGCGACGTGTCGCGGTACCCGGTGCTCGCGGCGGAGCTGGTCCGCCGCGGCTGGGGCGAGTCGGACCTGCGTGCGCTGGCCGGCGGCAACGTGCTGCGGGTGCTCGAGGCGACCGACGAGCGGTTCGCCCGGACGGCGTTCGTGCGCTGACGCGGTCGATCGCGCCACGAAAGCGACTCTCCTCGGCGCTGGTCGTGCTCACTCCCGCGAAAGCGACAGAACCGTGCGAACCTTCCGCGGACACCTGTCGCTTTCGCAGGCCGGGGCAGCAACCGGCCCGGATGCGCGAATCGGGTCCGGCGCGCACGCGCCGTCACGGACAGGACCACCTGGGGTCCGGTGGCTAGGATCGGGCGCACACCGCGCCTCCAGGAAGAGCGATGCGCGACCTGAGCTGCGAAGGACGGACCGGATGAGCGGCACCATCTACGAGAACATCTCCCAGGCGTTCGGCAACACCCCCCTCGTCAAGTTGAACCGCCTGCCGAAGGCGGGCGGCGCCGAGGTGCTCGCGAAGCTCGAGTTCTACAACCCGGGCGCCAGCGTCAAGGACCGCTTGGGCGTCGCGATCATCGACGCCGCCGAGGCCTCCGGAGCGCTGCAGGCCGGCGGCACCATCGTCGAGGGCTCGTCCGGCAACACCGGGATCGCCCTGGCCCTGGTCGGCGCCGCCCGCGGGTACCGGGTCGTCATCACGATGCCCGAGACGATGAGCGTCGAACGCCGTGCGGTGATCCGTGCGTACGGGGCCGAGATCGTCCTGACCCCCGGGCCCGAGGGCATGAAGGGCGCGGTCGCCAAGGCCGAGTCGATCGTCGCGGAGACCCCCGGCGCCATCCTCGCCCACCAGTTCGAGACGGCCGCGAACGCCGAGATCCACCGGAAGACCACGGCGGAGGAGATCCTCCGCGACACCGAGGAGCACGTCGACGTGTTCGTCGCGGGTGTCGGCACCGGCGGCACGATCACCGGGGTCGGGCAGGTGCTCAAGGAGCGCGTGCCCGGCGTGCAGATCGTCGCCGTCGAGCCGAAGGACTCGCCCCTGCTCACCGAGGGCAAGGCTGGTCCGCACAAGATCCAGGGCATCGGCGCGAACTTCATCCCCGAGGTCCTCGACCAGAGCGTCATCGACGAGGTGTTCGACGTCGAGCTCGACGACGCACTCCGTGTCGCCCGCGCCCTGGCGACCGAGGAGGGCATCCTGTCGGGCATCTCGTCCGGCGCGATCATCCACGCGGCCCTCGAGATCGCCGCCCGCCCCGAGAACGCCGGCAAGCGGATCGTCGCCATCGTGTGCGACACCGGAGAGCGCTACCTGTCGACGGTGCTCTTCGAGGGACTCACTGCGTGAGTCGTCCCGTCCGACGAGGCGTGCTGCGGACCATCCGCGAGGACCTGGCCGCAGCACGCCGCGGTGACCCTGCTGCGCGCGGCGACCTGGAGAACGCGATCGTCTACTCCGGGTTGCACGCCATCTGGACGTACCGGGTGACCCACCGGCTCTGGAACGCACAGGGGCTGCCCGGGTCGCGGTTCGCGGCGCGGCTGCTCGGGCAGGTCGCGCGGTCGGTCACCGGGATCGAGATCCACCCGGGGGCGCGCATCGGCCGCCGGTTCTTCATCGACCACGGCATGGGTGTCGTCATCGGGGAGACCGCGGTCATCGGGGATGACGTGCTCGTGTTCCACGGTGTGACCCTGGGTGGACGCGGTGGCGACCACGGCCCGAGCGCCCGACGGCATCCGGTGGTGGGGGACCGCGTGGTGCTCGGCGCGGGGTCGTCGCTCATCGGGGCGATCACGATCGGTCCGGACTCCGTCGTCGGCGCCAACACCGTGGTCACGAAGGACGTACCGGCGGGGTCGGTGGTCACCGGGGTGGCCGGGACGCCTCGTCCCCGGTCCGGGCACGAGGGCGTCCCGTCGCTCTGAGCGCGTCGCACCGCGCCTGGCACGCAAAACACCGGTGTTCACGCATTGCACCCCGGCGTGCGGGTGTTCAGGACGCGAACACCGGTGTCTTGCCGGTGTCACCGAGCGAGCGGGAGCGTCAGCTCTTCTCGCAGGCGATGCCGTCCTTGTCGCGGTCGAGCTTGGTGTTCGCCCGGTACAGCGCGTCGTCCTTCTTCACCGTGCCCTTGAGCGCGCGGTAGGTGGCCTTGCCACCGGAGACGACCTTGTTCTTCTTGACGGACTTCTTCGCGATGCCGCCGGAGTAGACCTTGTGCACCGCGGTGCAGTTGGCGTAGGACCTCGGTGCTGCCTGGGCGGTCGAGGTCCCGCCGACGACGACGGTGGTCGCGAGGACGGCGGTGGCGGCGGCGATGCCGAGGGTACGGATGATGCGCACGGGTTCCCCCTGGAACTGGTGGTGATCGCGCGAGCGATCGCCGCGTCGGGTACGCGGCGTGGTGATCCTACGACGTGATCGACGCTCACGACCTGCCCCCGAACGGGGTGCGCTGTCGGCGGCCTCGGGCATCCTGGTCAGATGGACGGCGAGCAGTTGCACGAGATCGCGAGCCGCACGGCCCTGGCGCTGCCGGCGGCCGTCGAGACGCAGCCGTTCGGCGAGGGCTCCGTCGTCTACAAGGTCGTCGGCAAGATGTTCGTGATGGTCACCGAGGTACGCGGGACACCGATCGTCAACCTGAAGTGCGCGCCGCCGCACGGGGCGGCGCTGGTGCGCGACCACGACGAGATCACGCCGGGGTGGCACATGAACAAGCGGCACTGGATCACGCTGGCGCCGGGTGGCGGCATCGACGAGACCCTGGTCGAGGACCTCGTGGCGAACGCCTACGACCTGGTGGTCGCGGGACTGCCCGTGGCGAAGCGCCCGATCGACCCGTCGCGGGGCGCGCTGCCGGGCCGACCGGACGCAAGGAGCTGACCGGACGCAAGGAGCTGACCGGACGCAAGGAGCTGACCGGACGCACGGAGCGGCGCGGACGCACGCGGCTCGACGGGCTCAGGCCCGCGCGGCGACCTTCGACAGGTCCTGCACGACCTTCGGCGCCAGCCGTTCCCCCGACTCGAGCACGGCCCGTGCACGTCCGGGCGACAGGTCGCTGAAGATCTCGCCGATGGTCACCCCGTGCTCGGGCCGGTACGTCACCGCGATGGGGTCGCCCGCTGTCACCGATCCGGACTTGACCACGCGGAAGTACGCGCCGGGTCGGCCCTCGTCGGCGAACCGCTTCACCCACTTGTCGATCCCCATGCGCCTGGCGAAGGTGCCGCACGGGATCCGGGGGATCGTGACCTCGAGTTCCAGGGTGTCGCCGATCCGCCAGCGCTCCCCGGTCACGGCACCGGTGACGTCGATGCCGCTGGTGCGCAGGTTCTCGCCGAACAGGCCGGGCGTGATCTCGCGGTCGAGCAGCTCGGCGAAGTACGCGGCGTCCTCGTCGGCGTAGGCGTACACGGCCTGGTCCAGACCGCCGTGGTACTTGCGGTTCGCCTGCACGTCGGCACGCAGGCCGAGGGGCCGGACGCGGACGCTGCCGGCGACCGGGCGTTTGTCGATCGCGGTGACGCCGATGATGCCGGAGTCCGGCAGCAGGCGGTCGACGCGGCAGACGGCGGTGACGAGCGGCATGGAGCCACTCTGGCGCACGCAGGGCCCGTGCGCCAAGCCGCGCTCGCACCGGCCTGACACGTTGGTGCTAGCGGGTGAGCCTCCCTCGGAACTACGGTGAACGAGTTCCGGCCTCCCGCCGACGTGGAGGCAGCGGCCAGCCCGCGTCACGAGTGGAACAGACAACCAGGGAGGCACGAGATGGCGTTCGTCACCACGAGCGATGGGGCAGAGATCTTCTACAAGGACTGGGGGTCGCGCGACGCGCAGCCGATCGTCTTCCACCACGGCTGGCCCCTGTCTTCGGACGACTGGGACGCCCAGATGCTGTTCTTCCTCGGCAAGGGCTACCGCGTGATCGCGCACGACCGTCGCGGGCACGGGCGGTCGTCGCAGATCGGCACCGGACACGACATGGACCACTACGCGAGCGACACGGATGCGCTCGTGCAGCACCTGGACCTGCGGAACGCGGTCCACATCGGCCACTCGACCGGCGGTGGCCAGGTCGCGCGGTACGTCGCACAGTACGGCGAGCCCCAGGGCCGGGTCGCCAAGGCGGTCCTGGTGTCCTCGGTGCCGCCGATCATGGTGCAGAGCGACTCGAACCCGGAAGGCACGCCCATCTCGGTGTTCGACGGGTTCCGGAGCGCGCTCGCCGCGAACCGCGCGGAGTTCTTCCAGGCCGTCGCCGAGGGGCCGTTCTACGGCTTCAACCGGCCGGGGGCAGAGGTGTCCGCCCCGGTGGTCGCCAACTGGTGGCGCCAGGGGATGACGGGCAGCGCCCTGGCCCACTACGAGGGCATCAAGGCGTTCTCCGAGACCGACCAGACCGAGGACCTCAAGGCGATCTCGGTCCCGGTCCTCGTGACCCAGGGCGACGACGACCAGGTCGTGCCCTACAAGGCCGCAGCCATCAAGCAGGCGGAGCTGCTGCCCAACGCGACGCTCAAGATCTACGAGGGCTACCCGCACGGGATGCTGACGACCCACGCGGACGTCATCAACCCCGACCTGCTCGCCTTCATCCAGCAGTAGGACCGCCCAGCAGACGAAGCGGCCCGGTCAGGGGCGCACACCGGCACCGTCCGGGTGCGTCCCTGACGTCGTGTGTGACGAAACGGGTCCGGCGTCCGTCTCATCGGTGACCACACCACGAGGAGCCGACGTGACCCGCACCGCTGCAGTCCCCAGGAACGCCCCCGCGCACGTGCTCGCCCTGGCGCGTGTCCGCTCGCTGGCCGCCCGACCGGTCGGACCGTTCACGGTCGTGCCGGCGCATCCGCGCACCCAGCCGTTCACCATCCACCACCAGTAGAAGGAACGCGTGCACCACCAGTCCCTCGCCGAGCTCGACGACGCGGTCCTCGCCGGCCGGTCGTCCGACGGCGACGTCCGGGCCTTCGAGGTCCTGATCCGTCGCCACACCCCGCTGCTCCGTGCCTACGCCCGTCGGACCCTCGGTTCCACCGACGAACTCGACGACGTCGTGCAGGAGACCTTCATCACCGCGTGGGACCGCCTCGACTCCCTCGACGACCTCGCCCGCGTGAAGTCGTGGTTGATGCGCATCCTCAGCCGGAAGTGCCTCGACCGCATCCGTGCGCGTCGCATCCACGACGACGTCACCGAGCTCGAGGTCGCCGCACCCGCGGGCGACGCACCTGACCGGGTCGCTGAAGCGCGTTCCCGCGAGGACGCGGTGGAACGTGCACTGGCCGAACTGCCCGAAGCCCAACGACGGTGCTGGATCATGAAGGAGGTGCTCGAGTACCGGTACGAGGAGATCGCCGCCGAACTCGACCTGCCACCATCGACGGTCCGGGGACTGCTGTCCCGAGCGAGGAAGAACATGATCCGACTCATGGAGGGATGGCGATGACCGACCACGACGGCATCCGTCCGGACCTGCCCGACAGCTCCGAGGCGCTCGACGCCCTGGAGCCCGGCGACCTCGACGGTCACTCGATCGACGAGCTCACCGACTACCTCGACGCGGGGATGCAGCCGGCCGACCCGAGCATCGACGACTCACCCGCGTGCCAGAACGCCCTCGCGGCGATCATCCGGGTCCGTCACGCGTCGCTCCGATCACTCGAGGTGGCGGCGCGTGAGGAAGCCCCGGCCGACGAGTCCTGGATCAGTGGCGTCCTGGCGAACATCTCGATCGAGGCCCGATCCGGTCGCGACGTGCCGCTCCGCCCCCTGTCCGAGACGGAGCGCCCGGTGATGACCGAGGGCGCCATCCGTTCCCTGATCCGGCGGACCGGCGACGCCGTCACCGGCGTGCTCGTCGCCCGCTGTCAGCTGGAGGGCGACGTCACCGAGCTCGCGTCACCGGTGCGCGTGGTGGTCGAGATCGCGATCGCCCCGGGCCTGTCTATCCCGACGGCTGCCGACCTGGTCCGGACCGCGGTGGGCGAGGCGCTGGCGGAGCAGACCGACCTGCTCGTCGAGGCGATCGACGTGGTCGTCCGCGATCTGCTGCCGGAGCACGACGACGCGACCGGCACCGACCCGGAGGAGGCACGATGACGACCACCGACGAGGCCCTCGCGGCGATCGAGACCGCGGTGACCGAGGTCTCCGGGGTCACCGACCTCTACCGCTCCCGCCCGCTGGTCGCGAGCGCCGTGCAGGCGGTCCGGAGCATCGCCACGAACGCCGGCCCGCTCAGGATCGTCGTCGATGACGAAGGGGTCCTGCGCGTCGTCATCGGCACCGACGGCTTCCGCCCGGCCCCGGAGGTCGCCCGCGCCGTCCACGACGTCGCCCTGGCGACCGCCGCGGCCCACGACCTGGCGCTCAGCCGCGTCGACGTGCGCGTCGCGCGGGTGGGCTGACCGCGACCACACGACGAACGGGAGGCCCGTGGCGGATCCGCCACGGGCCTCCCGTTCGTCTGCCGGTCGCCGTCGCGACCCGCGCCGATCAGTAGAAGTTGCTCGCCTGCGAGTGCGCCCACGCCGCGCACGGGGTGCCGTACGCCGAGCTGATGTACCGCAGACCCCACGTGATCTGGGTGGTGGCGTTGGTGCGCCAGTCCGATCCGACCGTGGCCATCTTCGATCCGGGGAGCGCCTGCGGGATGCCGGTGGCACCGCCGTTGGCGTTGACGGCCTGGTAGTTCCAGCCGGACTCCTTGGTCCACAGGTTGTCCAGGCACTGGAACTGGTCGGCGCCCCAGCCGTACTCGGACGACGCGAGCGAGGTCGCCGTGGCCTTGGCTCCCGCGACGGTGTTGCCGGCGGCGAGCTTCCGGGCGGCCTCGGCTGCCTCGGCGGCGGCCTGCCGGTCGGCGGCGGCCTTGGCGGCGGCGGCTGCCTTCGCGTCGACGTCCCGCTTGTCCTGCGTCGCACTCGCCTCGGCGACGTGCGTGGCTGACGCGACGGTCGTCGAGATCCGGTTCGTCAGCGCCGCACCGGACAGTTCCGGGTAGTCGCTCAGGGCGTCGACCCGCTGCTCGAGCGACGAGGTGTCGACCTTGGCGTTCGCGGTCTGCATGACGGTCTTCGCCGTGGTGATCGTGGCGGCGGCCTGGGCGCGGTCGAGTGCGGTGCCGTGCAGCGCGGGCTGGGCGGTCGCCGAGGCACTCGGGGTGCCGGTCGGCATGCCGAGGGCTTCGCCGATCGCGGGCTGCGTGCCGATGGTCAACGCGCCACCGGCGACGGCGAGGACCGCGGCGCCGCCGGCGATCATCGTCGCCCGGTGTCGCAGGGCACGGCGCATCCGGCGGCTGGGGGTGTTCAGCGCCTCACGTCGGGTCGAGGCGGTGGGGGTGGGGAGCTCAGGGGTGTGTCGCATCGGTTCCGCAGGTCGGCGGCTCGGTGGGGACGGACTCCTGCTCGCACAACGGGTCGTGCGGGCGTGCCGGATGCTGGCGGTGTCGGTGACACCGTCGGCGACGACGGAGGAGTCCTCGAGCCGGTGAGGACCGGACGGTGGTGTGGGGCCCGTCCGTCCGCCGGGTACGCGGCCGTGGGGTGGCCGCGGTCAGGCGGAGCGGTCACTGTGACCGGTCCGACTGGGCAGCGCGTCCAGGAACGCTGGCAGAACGGTCCGTCCACCGCTTGGTAACGGTTCGGTAACGGTCCTGCGCGGGGCTAGAAGGTGTGAGGTTCCTGGGCGTGCTCGCCCTGGGCCACACGCTCGAGTGCGGCCAGGGCTCCGGCGATCGCCTCGACGTCCGGTTCGTCGAGCTCGGCGATGAGCTCGGCCACGATCCCGGTGCGGTTCGCGCGGGCCTGCTCGACCGCCTCGATGCCCTCCGGCGTCGCCGTGACCATGAACGCCCGACCGTCGCGCGGGTCGGCTTCGCGCTGGATGAACCCGCGCTGCTCGAGTTCGGTCAGGATGCGGGTCATCGTGGGCTTCGTGACCACCTCGATCCGCGACAGGTCGCCGGGGCGCAGCGGTCCGTGCCGCTGGATCGACGCGAGCGCGGAGACGATGCCGTACCCGAGCGAGGCCGAGTCGGTGCGGGCCCGTCGGTTGATCCGACCGACCGCTGCGGCCAGGCGTGCGGCGACCTCGGTACGGTCCGTCGGGCGGGGGTTCATGTGCTGCTCCGGGTGCCTGGTTCAGGTGGTCGCCAGCGATGCTATCGGTCCGTGCGGCCCCGGGACTGGGAGTGCCGGGCGCGTGGCCGGCGCTCCGGCCGGGAGGCCCGTGGAGCGCCGAGCGCCCGCCTCGCGTCCGCGAGACGGGCGGTTCCTGTACGCGGATACAGGTGGACTCAGCGCTTCTCGCCCGGCAGCTGGTGGATCGCCTCGGTCGCGAGCTCGGCCGCGACGTTGTCGCCCGACTCGGTGGCCGCGCGCAGGCGTCGGAAGTCCTCGGTCATCCGGTCCCAGTCGACCAGTTCGTCGAGGTTCGGCAGCCGCAACCGGAACGCCAAGCCGTCCATCGTGTCGCGGCAGACGCGCTGCAGGTTCTCGTTGCCGCACTCGGCGACGTACAGGGCGAAGACGTCGAGGGCGTCGTGGTTGACGGCGGCGACCTCGTGCGCCTCGAGCTCGGTGATCGTCTTGTCGAGCTGGGCCAGGATCTTCTTCCGGCTCGCTGTGCCGAGGCGCGGGACCGCGAGCCGGACCACACCGCCGAACAGCACGCCGAGGGTCTGCATCGCCTCGATGACCTCGGCGGGGTCCGGCGTGGTGACGCGGGTGTACCGGTTCGGGGCCATCTCGATCAGGCCGGCGCGGGACAGCTGGCTCAGGGCCTCACGGATGGGCGTGCGGGAGACGCCGAGCCACGAGATGAGCTCGTCGTCGTTCAGTCGTTCCCCGGGGAGCAGGGTGCCGTCCATGATCGCGTCGTGGATCTTGTGTCGGACGGTGTCACGGAGCAGCTGGTGCTCGGTCGGGGCGCTGCGGGGGACCGGCATGCGTTCTCCTTCGGGGGTGGCGGCGTCGGGGCGCCGGGCGAACGGGCACGGTCGACATCGCACGTGCTCGCATCACCGTACCTGATATGACAACGGCGTTGCGATCGGTTCAGCGCGTGTCAGTACCGGGGTGTCAGGTGCCGGTTCGGGCGGGTCCTCGATCGACGAGCAGGCAGATCGTGGCCGGGTCCTCGGCAGCGTCGTACCAGCGGTCCAGCACGGCGACGAACGGGCCCGGGTCGGCGGCGATCCGGGCGAAGAGCGTCATCGACGACCGGAGCTTCACCTCGACGACTTGCGGCCGCGGTGGAGCTCGTCGAGTGCGACGTCGCGCACCCCTGCTGGGCGCGGACGAAGCGGTCGAGGTCGAACGGGTCGTCGGTCACCGGACGACCCCGCCCCAGCCGTACCGGACCGTCGTGCCGTCGACCACGAGCAGGGAGTCCGGCGCCCGGTCGAACAGCCCGGGCATCCCGACCGCGTCGGGCAGGTCGCCCTCGAGCCGGTCGAGCGTGGCCGCACGGGTGGTGAGCACCGGGTGCTGCCGCTGCCAGAACAACGTCTGCGCCAGGTACCGCGCGTGGATCCCGGCCCGGGTCGTGAGCTCCGCGGCCAGCGGCGTGTCGACGACCTCGCCCACGGTCACCCGCACCGACGCCGCGTGCTTCGGCTTGGCCGCCCCCGTCGGGCGTTCCTGCCGGAGCGACCGCGCCCACCGCACCGGGTGCAGTGCGCGGGTCGGGTGCCGGACGGAGCGGTGCGCGATCGCGTCACCCCGGCGCCGGGAGCGTGCGTGCGCGAACGTGTACGGCACGCCGAGCAGCGCGTGCGCCGCCACGATGGCGGGCACGTTCGCGGTGTCGACCGTGCGGTAGGTCACCCCGCGCCGCCCCTGGTCGTCGACCGTCAGGACCTCGATCGTGACCTCGGTCATGGTGCCGAGCCGCCCGGCGGACGGGAACGGCGGGACCCGGGTCTCACGGAACACGTACGCCGACAGTCCCACCCAGGCGCTGCCGTCGACGACGTCCGGGCGGGTGCCACGCGGCACGAGCCGCCGCAGCGACGCCGGGTCGTGCCGCCAGTGCGCGAAGACGATGTCCTCCCACGCGTGCTGGGTGACCGGGCGGTGCAGCAACGGCACCGCCGCGCGGGTCCACGACGGCTGGGTCACGGCTTCGGCGCGTGCCGACCGACCCGGATGCTCCAGAGGACCAGCGGCAGCTGCAGGGGGAGCCGCAGGACCCCGACCAGCCGCATCGCCCGGCTCGAGGTGGGGTGCTCGAGCAGGTCGTTCGCCATCTTCAGGTTCGCCGGGAACACCGCCGCGAACAGTGCCGCCGCAGCCCAGCCCGAAGCGCGGCGGGTCGCGGGGAACGCGAGCCCCGCGGCGATCCCGAGCTCGGCCACGCCGGAGGCCAGCGTGGTCAGCCGCGGCGGCAGGGCCTCCGGCACGATCCGGTCGAAGTGGGTGGGGCGCAGGAAGTGCATGGCACCCGCCCCGCCGAGGGCCACTGCCAGGATGGCGGCAGTGCGGTTGGCACGTCGGATCCGCTCACGTCGTCGCATGTGCCCATCGTGCCCGCTCGTCCTCGGAAGCAGCCGGAGGCGCGGCTCAGTTCAGTGCGGACGCACGGCAGCGCGTGTTCACGTCAGTGCGGTCGCGACGAGGTCGAGGACCGCCGTCGCCACCTCGGCCTTCGTGCCGGAGGTCTCGCGGACGACCTGGCCACCGGGGACCAGGACCTCGATCGCGTTCTCCTCGCGTTCGAAGCCGGCCGACCAGCCGACGTGGTTCACGACGAGCAGGTCCGCGGGCTTCCGGCCGATCTTGGCGCGCCCGAGTTCGACCCGGGCGTCGCGGTCGGGTTCGGTCTCGGCGGCGAACCCGACGATGACCTGCCCGGTCCGCCGTGCTGCGACGAGGTCGGCGAGCACGTCCGGGTTCCGCACCAGCTCGAGCGTCATGCGCTCGCCCTGCGCGTCCTTCTTGAGCTTCTCGGAGTGCACCTCGGCCGGTCGGTAGTCGGCGACCGCTGCGGTCATCACGACGACGTCGGCCTCGGCGGCGGCCGCGTGCACGGCGTCGGCGAGTTCGAGCGCGGACCCCACGGGCACCACGGTCGCGTCCAGTCCGGCGGTCAGCGAGCCGTCCACGTTCGCGGCGACGAGGGTCACGGACGCGCCACGACGGACGGCGTCGGCGGCGATCGCGATGCCCTGGCGGCCGCTGGAGCGGTTGCCGACGAACCGCACCGGGTCGAAGGGCTCGCGGGTGCCGCCGGCGCTGACGACGACGCGGACACCGGCCAGGTCCCCCTGTTCACCGCGGGCCCCGGTTCCCGCGCCCGTGCTGGTCCCCCCACCGCGGCGGCCGGCCGGGGCGGGGTGCTCGTCGAGCACCGCGAGTGCCGCGACGACGATGTCCTCGGGCTCCGCCATCCGTCCGATGCCCGCGTCGTCGCCGGTGAGCGCGCCGACGACCGGTCCGACCAGGTGGACGCCGCGGTCACGCAGCGTGGCGACGTTCGCCCGGGTCGCGGGGTGCTCCCACATCTGCGGGTGCATCGCGGGGGCGACGACGACGGGTGCCTCGGTCGCGAGCAGCGTCGTACCGAGCAGGTCGCTCGCCAGGCCGTGCGCCATCCGGGCCAGCGAGTCCGCGGTGGCGGGGGCGATGACGACCAGGTCCGCCCGGCGACCGAGCGCGACGTGGCGCACCTCGGCGACGTCGTCCCACACGCTCGTGGTGACGGGGTTGCGGCTGAGGGCCTCGAGCGTGGGCAGACCGACGAAGCGCAGTGCGCCCTCGGTCGGGACGACGTGCACGTCGTGGCCACGCTTGACCAGGTCGCGGACGACCCCCACGGCCTTGTAAGCGGCGATGCCCCCGGTGATCCCCACGATGACGGTCAGGGCGCGCTCTGCTGCTGCGTTCACCTGGCTCAGGCTACCGGGGCCACGTGCGAGGATCGACGGCATGTGCACCGTCGTCGTCCGCGTCGACCCCGGGTCCGCGTGGCCCGTCACCGTCCTGGCCCTGCGGGACGAGTCGCCCGAACGCCCGTGGGACCCGCCCGCCGCGTGGTGGCCGGACCGCGACCCCGAGGTCCGCGGTGTCCGTGACCGTTCCGCCGGTGGAGCCTGGCTCGCTGCGTCCGACCGTGCCGGACTGGCCGTGGTGCTCAACCGCGCCGAACCCGTCGCGAGCGCCGACGGGACGTGGACGACCCGCGGGGTGGTGCCGGTGGACGCCGTCGCCGACGACCTGCTGCCCGGACACGATGGCACGCTGCCGACCACCCGGGCCTTCAACCTGGTGCGCGCCACGGCCGAGGGCGCCTCGGTGCTGACCTGGGACGGCGATCGGGTCCGCACCACCGAGCTCGGTCCCGGCGTCCACATGGTCACCCACGGTGCGGCGGACGACCCCGCGGCACCGCGCATCGGTCGGTGGCTCGAGGCCTTCCGCTCGGTCGACGCGCCGACCGGCCCGCCGGTGCTCGGCCCCTTCGACGAACTCCGAACCGTAGACGCCGGTGCCGACGCCGGGGACGGGTGGGGTGGTTGGTTCGGCGTGCTTGCGGAGTCCGCAGCGCTGCCGAGCGACCACCCCGACGCGATCCTCCGCGACGTGCACGAGACCGAGGGGCACATGACGACGCTGTCGATCGTCGCGGCAGCGATAGCTCCGGGCCGCACCGTCCTGCAGCACGCCCGGCTGACCGAACCCGGTCGGCTGGACGGGTCGGTGGAGCTGCACCGCGCCTGACGCGCTCGACGTGCCGGACCCGACCCGGGCCTCCCGGCTGCGCCCCACGCCCGTTGCGAGACGCCGGTGTGCCTGGCAGGCGCCGCCAGGTCCACGAGACGCCTCCGGATTCGGCGGCGTCTCGTGGAGCTGGAGGCGTCCTGGGGAGACGACGGCGTCTCGGCTAGAGCGGCGGGCGCGTCCCGGTGAGGTCCTCGGCGACCGCCCAGAGCGATCGGGCGAGGTCGGCGCTCCGCGCAGAGCCCGGGATCGACACGGTGGTGGTCGGACCGGTCATGCCCAACGGACCGGAGGGGCCGTAGTACGCGCCACCAACGGCGTTCGGGCCGACCGCCGCGTAGAGCAGCGGTTCGGTGCCCTGCTCGACGGCCTGGGTGAAGGGCAGCGCGCGGTTGCTCGACCGCACCGGCTTCGACCGACCGAGCGAGCGCCCGGCGGCCTGCAGGTTCGTCCGGGTGTAGCCGGGGTGGGCGGCGGTGCTGACCAGGGGCACGTCGGCCTCGACCGTCAGGCGGTGCAGGTGCAGCGCGAGGAGCAGGTCGGCGAGCTTCGACTGCGCGTAGGCACGCCAGCCGTTGTAGCCGCGCTCCCACTGCAGGTCGGCGAAGCGGATCCGGCCGGGGATCGCGGCGAGGCTCGACATCGTCACGACACGGGGTGCCTCGGCCAGGGGTGCACCGGTCCGGGCTGTCCCGGCGCGGAGCAGCGACGGCAGCAGCAGGTTCGTCAGGGCGAACGGGCCGAGGAAGTTCGTGCCGAACTGCAGCTCGAAACCGTCGACGGTCTCGAAGCGCTCCGGCGGGGCCATCACGCCGGCGTTGTTGACCAGGACGTCGATCGGACGTTCCTCGTCCACGATGCCGCTCGCGAAGCGGCGGACGCTGGCCAGGTCGGCGAGGTCGAGTTCGCGGACCTCCACGTCGGCGCCGGGGTGGGCGGCGCGGATGCCGGAGGCGGCGGACTCGCCCTTCTCGGTGCTGCGGACGGCGAGCACGACGCTGGCGCCGGCTCCGGCGAGGCGCAGGGCGGCCTCTCGTCCGGTGCCGCTGTTGGATCCGGTGACGACGATGCGGCGTCCGGTCTGGTCGGGGAGGTTCGGCATGCGGGTGACCGTACTCGTCCGGGCTGGCCGACCCCGGCCGGGCCTGTGCCGGACCGGTCGCCGACCCCGGCCTGGGCCGTGCCGGACCGGTCGCCCACCCCGTGCGCGCTGGGGCGCATCGTGCTACATTGATGCAAACGCATGGAAATGCGATCAGGAGGACACCATGAGCAACGCATTCGGCACCGACCGTCCGTCGGACGTCCCGCCGCCCGCACCCGATCGGGTCGGGCCCCTGCAGCTCGGCCTCGACACCTTCGGCGACGTCACCGAACGCGCCGACGGCAGCCTGCAGTCCGACGCGCAGAGCATCCGCGACGTCGTCGACCAGGCCGTCCTCGCCGACCAGGTCGGCGTCGACTTCATCGGCGTCGGGGAGCACCACCGCGCCGACTTCGTCGTGAGCGCGCCCGAGGTCGTCCTCGCCGCCATCGCCGCCCGCACCGAGCGCATCCGCATCGGCTCGGCCGTCACAGTGCTCTCCTCCGACGACCCCGTCCGTGTCTACGAGCGCTTCGCCACCGTGGACGCGCTGTCGAACGGCCGCGCCGAGGTCATCCTGGGCCGCGGCTCCTTCACCGAGTCGTTCCCCCTGTTCGGCTACGAGCTGAGCGACTACGAGGTCCTGTTCGAGGAGAAGCTCCAGCTCTGGGCGGCCCTGCGCGGCGGCGACGCCGTCACCTGGTCCGGCACCAAGCGTGCGGGCCTGGTCGACCAGGACGTCTTCCCGAAGCTCGAGCACGGCGCCATCCCGACCTGGATCGGTGTCGGCGGGTCCCCGCAGTCGGTCATCCGTGCCGCGTCCTACGGGATGCCGCTCTTCCTCGCCATCATCGGCGGGCAGCCGGCACAGTTCGCCCCCTTCTCGCGCCTGTACCGCCAGGCCCTCGCGCAGCTCGACCTGCCGCAGCAGCCCATCGCGATGCACTCGCCGGGCTTCGTGGCGGCCACCGACGAAGAGGCCGCCGAGCGCTACTGGCCGTACCACAAGGCCGTCACCGACCAGCTCGGCCGGGAGCGCGGCTGGCCGCCCCTCGACGTCGCCGGGTACCGCGCGAGCCTCTCCGCCGGCGGGTCGCTCTACGTCGGCTCGCCGGAGACCGTCGCCCGCAAGGTCGCACGCAACATGCGGATCCTCGGTGCCTCGCGCTTCGACATGCGGTACGCGACGGGTCGCCTGCCGCACGCCGACATGATGCGGTCGATCGAGCTCTACGGCTCCGAGGTCGCGCCCCGCGTCCGCGAGCTGCTGGCGCAGCCCGTCCCCGTCGCCTGACGGACGCCGTCCCGGTCCCGGTCCGGGTCCGCAAAACACCGGTGTTCGCACTCCGCACCACCCTTCGCGGGTGTTCGGAGCGTGAGCACCGGTGTCTTGCGGGCAGGTTCCGGCGGGCAGCGCGGCGCGCGGGCGACGGCCGGGAGGTCCGGGGCGGCCACCGAGATCGGCTCACGGGGGCCGCGGGTACGGTCCAGGGCATGTCGTCACACCCCGACCACGCCTCCGGTCCCGTTCCTGGTCACGCCTCCGACTCCGTCGTCGAGCGCCGGTTCCGCGGGCGGATCATGGGCGTCGGCACGACCTCGGGCGTCCGCATCGTCGTCGGCATGTGGGACCGCTCACCGTTCGGGCCGTTCACGGACGTGTTCCTCGAGCTTCCCGACGGCACCAGCGTGCTGCTCGCCCCGGACGAGATCGTCGCCGCGTACGTCTCCGGCACCTACCGCTTCGACACGGTGTCGGTCGTGGACGTCCACGCCCGCCGCACCGCCCGCGGCCTCGAACTGAGCGCCGGTGCGCTGCAGGCCTCGATCGACGTCGGCGGGATCTCGCCGCTCGGCCGGATCCTGCGCATCGTGCCGAAGCCGATCGCCCGAGACCCGCGCTGGCTCGCTGCGATCGACCCCGTGGCGCGCCTGCTCGCGCCGGGCTCCGGCACCGCGGGCTCGGCGGGCAACGGCCGCCGCGAGTACTACGGCGTGACCGGGGCGCACGACGTCACCGGTGTGCGCGGCACCTGGGCGGGGGAGTCCCTGGGGGACCTTGCGCCGCTCGACCCGCCCGTGGCGTTCGGCTTCGCCTCGATGCCGAAGATCCCGCAGGTCGTCGACGTCGAGACCACCATCCGCGAACCCGTCTGAGCCTGCTTCGTCGCCACACGCTCGTGGTGCGTGTGCATGTTCCGACGATGCACGCGTCGAACGACTCGTGTCCGATCGCTTGATGCACACGCATCCGGTGCGTGTGCATGCAACGACGTTCCACCTGTCGATCGACGCGTGTGGTGTCGCATCCTGCACACGCATGTGCGGCCCGACGGCCGGGATCTGCCGGGGCGGGGGCGGCGAGGCGGAGGTGCGCCGGGCCTCCAGGCCGACCTCGACCGGACCACCTCGACGCGCGGGGCTGACGCGTCCAGCGCCGGAGGGGCACACTGGTCGGAACGGTACGGCCCCGTGAACCGACGGTCGCACGTCGGGCGGATCGGGGCGCATGACGCAAAGGAGCACCATGACCGACACACAGACGGAGCAGCGCGCCGCGATCTCGGACATCGTCCACGGCGCCCACACGGCACTGCTCACCACGGTGAGCGAGGACGGGAACCTGCACGCCAGGCCCCTCGCGGTGCAGGACAAGACGTTCCACGGGACCCTGCGGTTCCTGGTGCAGGACGGCAGCGAGAAGGTCGAGGACATCGCGCGGAACCCGCACGTCAACGTCTCGATCGAGTCGCAGGGCGGGTACCTGTCCATCGCCGGGACCGCGACCGTGACCCAGGACGACTCCGTCGTCGACGAGCTGTGGTCGCCGTTCGCCGAAGCGTGGTTCCCGGAGGGGCGTCAGGACCCGACGATCCGGCTCCTGACGGTCGAGGGGGTCTCGGTCGAGTACTGGACCCAGGACACCGGGCCGGTCGGCAGCCTGGTGCAGATGTTCAAGGCGGCACTCGGCAAGCAGAGCCAGCCGGACACGGGCGACCACGGGACGCTCGAGCTCTGAGGCTCTGACGGCGTGGTGGGCCCGGCCCGGCCCGGTGCTGTGCTGTGCTGTGGCGCCGGCTTGGTGCGCTGACGCCGTCGTGTTGCTGTGGCGCCGCCTCGCGCGCATGACGCCGCCGAATTCGGGGGCGTCATGCGCACGTGGCGGCGTCGTGACAAGACGCCGGCGTCCTGCCGCGACGAGACGCCGGCGTCCTGCGAAGACCAGCCCGGTCTGCGCGTCAGCTGCTCACGGCGGGCCGAGCAACCAGAGCACCGCGACCAGCACCGGCTGCCCCGCCAACGCCGCAGACACGAGCGTCCACCGCATCCAGGGCTTCGCGACCAGCTCGGGCGACCCGAACAGCGGCGCGAGCGGCATGAGCAGCCGCGGGGTCGAGGCCATCGGCAACGACACCGCGAAGACGTACAGCGCGTACCCGGCCGAGTACAGCACCGTCGTGGGTCCGAGCCGGCGCGTCGACTTCCGGAGCAGCCAGATCGGGTACGCGACGAGCAGGAACACCACGATCAGGATCCCGCCCACGCCGAGCCAGCGGCCCGCGATGAGGAACCACGGCGTCAGCGGCACGAAGTCCACCCGGCCGATGAAGTTCACCCACCAGGACATCTCCGTCTCCAGGTACGCGTTCGGCGTCCCGGTGACGTGCGAGGCGATCACCGGCCAGGCGAGTCCGGCGGCGACCATGGTCAGGCCGGCGGCGACGACCCCGACCTGCTCGCGGAGCGGGAAGCCCTCGAACACGCGGCCGGTCTCCCGCCGCGCCCGGACCCACCGGACGAGCGCGACGACGCCGAGCACGAGCGGGATCGCCAGGGCGCCCGGGCGGGTGAACGCCGCGGCGACCCCGAGTGCGGTCAGGAGGGCGTACCGCCGACGTTCCAGCGCGAGCAGCGCCCCGAACGACAACACGAGGAACATGCTCTCCGCGTACCCGACCTGCAGCAGGAACGACAACGGACCGCAGCTGAAGAAGAAGACCGCCCACATCGCCGCTGCGTGCCCCGCCCGGTCCCGCACCAGCCGGTGCAGCAAGAAGGTGGCGAGCAGGCCGGCGACGATCGCGACCAGCGGTGCGCCGAGGTCGAAGGGCACCCCGGTCGAGGCCGTCAGCGCCCGGATGGTGAAGGGGAACGCCGGCAGGAAGGCCCAGGCGTTCTGGGCGACGTTGCCGGCAGCGTCGAGGGGCAGGGCATCCGGGTAGCCGTGCAGCGAGATCTGCTCGTAGTACTGCCCGTCCCAGGCGACCAGGAACGCGCCGAACCCGTGTTCGTTGCCCCAGATCGCGTTGTCCGGCAGGGCACGACCGATGAGCGGGTACGCGAGCGCGAGCCACAGTGTGGACAGCACCCGGCCGCCGGTCCAGACGAGCAGGACCGCCGCCCACGCCGGCAGCGACGTCACGGTGTCGAGGGCACGCCGTCGGCCGGCGGACCACCGTCCGGCGAGCACGCCGGCACTGTCGGTGCGGCTCACGCGCGAGTTCCTCGGCGTTCGGGTGGTCGGGTCGGCACCCGGCCAGGGTAGTCGGCCCGAGCGTGAGGATCGCCCCGAACCGCGCCTGGAGGTCCGACCTGCGTCGTGCATCCCACCTCGCGCCCGGTGGACGGCCGGTGCCGAGTGCGGTGGGTGGCTCGTTCCACGCGCCGTCCAGACGCCTGGTTCCGCGTGGGGACGGGTGACGTCGTGACGACAGGGACGTCCGCGGGCATAGTCTCGATGGGCGATGACGACGACGGCGACGACACCCAGACGACGGACGGGCAGCACTGCGGTCGCCGTGCTGGTGGCCGGGGCCTACTTCATGGAGCTGCTGGACGGCACCATCCTGGCGACCGCCGCGCCGGCGATGGGGCGTGACCTCGGAGTCGACTCCGCCGCGGTCGGTGTCGCGATCACCGCCTACCTCGTCACCCTCGCGGTGTTCATCCCGGTGTCCGGCTGGCTCACCGACCGGATCGGTTCGCGGACCGTCTTCGCCGGGGCCATCGCGCTGTTCACGATCGCGTCCGCACTGTGCGCGCTGTCGACCGGGCTGGTGGAGCTGACGCTGTGGCGCATCCTGCAGGGCCTCGGCGGAGCGCTCATGGTGCCCGTCGGCCGGCTCGTCGTGCTCCGGAGCGCCGGGCGCGAACAACTCGTCACCGCCATCGCCATCCTGACCTGGCCGGCCCTCGCCGCCCCGATCATCGCGCCGTTCATCGGCGGCGTGCTCGTCGAGACGCTGTCGTGGCACTGGATCTTCCTCATCAACATCCCGCTCGGCGTCATCGCGTTCGTCGCCGCCCTGGTGCTCGTCCCGCAGGAGCGTGCGGCGCAGCGGGTGCCGTTCGACTGGTTCGGGTCGCTGCTCGCCTGCGTCGGGCTCGGCTCGCTCGTCGTGATGGCGTCCCTGCTCGCACTCGACGTCATCCCGGTCCTGGCCGTCGTCGTGTCCGGTGTCGTCGGAGCCGTCTGCTGCTGGTTCGCGATCCGGCACTTCCGTCGGGCGCCGCACCCGATCATGGGGCTCGACGCGTTCCGGCTCGAGACGTTCCGGGTGTCGCACGCCGGCGGCAGCCTGTTCCGTCTGGCGGTGTCCGCGGTGCCGTTCGTGCTCCCGCTGCTGTTCCAGGACGCCTGGGGCTGGAGCGCCGTGCTCGCCGGGTCAGCGGTGCTCTGGGTGTTCGTCGGCAACCTCGGCATCAAGCCGATGACGACCCCGTTCCTGCGCTGGTGGGGCTACCGCCCGGTGATCATCGTGTCGTCGGCCATCGCCGCGCTGACCGTGGTCGCGATGGCGTTCATGACCGAGGACACCCCGTTCTGGCTGCTCGCCGTGCTGCTCGTCGTCAGCGGTGCTGCTCGCTCCGTCGGCTTCACGGCCTACAACACCATCGCCTTCGCCGACGTCGAGCAAGCAGACATGACCCCGGCGAACACGCTGTCGTCGACCCTGCAGCAGACCGCCGCGGGCTTCGGGGTCGCCGTCGCCGCGGTGGTCATCCGCGCGGCCTCGGGGCTCGGGGGCGACGGACCGTACACGGTGGCCTTCTGGGTCATCGCCGCCCTGCTCGTGGTCGCCTGCGTCGAGGGCATCCTGATGAGTCGCTCAGCGGGCGACACCGTCCGTCCGGTCCGCCGTGTCCGCGTCTGATCCCGCCGCTGTCCGTTTCCGTCACGGTCACACGGACGAAACCCGGCAGGCGTTACAGTCTCAGCAACCGTCCGCGGTACCCGAGTACGGTGACCGCGGCAGGGTGACCGGAACACCCGGACAGGAAGGCAGCATGGCCGCGCCAGAGCAGCAGAGCACGATCGCATCGGACCAGACCGTGCAGCCCACGCAGCTCCGTGTCGTCAGCTACAACCTCCGCGAGCACACCGCCAACGGCGAGCTCGCCGCACTGGCCGAGGCATCCGACGCCGACGTCCTGTGCGTGCAGGAGTGCGACAGCAACGACCTCGCTCCGTCGATCGGCGGCCTGTCGCTCGCCGCGTCGACCCGCACCAACCGACTCGGGCTCGCGATCTACAAGCGCGACGACCGCTTCGAGGTGCAGGACTTCAGCATCCACTCGCTGCAGAAGTCGCTGCACGACCGGGTCCTCGCACCCGCGCACGAACGGCTCATCGCGATGCACCTGCGCGACACCGAGGCCGACGCCGAGGTCGTCGTCGCGTCGTTCCACGCCTCACCGTTGACCGCGACGAACTCCCTGCGCCGCAAGCAGATCGAGGCGGCGCACCAGTTCCTGCGCGAGCTCGCGAAGGACGTCCCCGCGGTCATGGTCGGCGACTTCAACTACCCGTGGTTCCAGACGAACCTGCGTCGCAAGATCGAGCAGGGCGGGTTCGCACTGTCGCTGTCCGACCAGCCGACGTACCTGCGCTACCGAAAGTTCACGGGCCACTTCGACTTCGCGACGAGCGTCGGGCTGCACATCGCCGGCGTCGAGACCCTGCCGGCGGGCATCTCCGACCACCGTCCGATCCTGGTGCGAGCACACTACGAGCACCCCGGCGAGACCGGCGCCGTCACCACCGTCGAGGCTCCCGCCGCCTGACGGGTGCCCTCGGGCGCTGGCGGCTGGCGGCTGGCTGCCGTGGTCGTGCGACGTGCCGCGGGTGTGCCGCCGGCTGGTCACGAAGTGTCGGTTGGCGGCCCGGCGGGCGACGGTTCGCGACCAGCCGGCGGACGTGAGCGGGGAGTCGTGACCGCTCGGCGGACGACGCTGGGCGCGCCCGTTCAGCCCGCAACGCACTGGAGGCCCGGCGCCGGTCTCGTGGACCGGCACCGGGCCTCCAGGCGGTCGCCCGCAGAGCCCGCGACCGCGGGTCAGCGGCGCAGGGTCGCCCGCGCCAAGCGATTGCCGATGAACTGGCCGAGCTGCACGATGACGACGATCGCCGCCACCGAGACGTAGACCACCCACCAGTCGTAGCGCTGCGAGCCGTAGGTGATCGCGTACTCGCCGAGGCCGCCGCCACCGATCAACGCACCCTGCGCCGTCATGTCGACGATGCCGATGTAGATGAACGTGTAGCCGAGGATCAGGGGGCCGAGACCCTCGGGGATGAGCACGGTCAGCAGGATCGAGACGGGGTGCGCGCCCGAGGCCCGAGCCGCCTCGACGACGCCCGGGTCGACCGACAGCAGGTTCTGCTCGACGATCCGGGACACGGCGAAGGCCGCGGCCAGCGAGATCGCGAAGGTCACCGCGGGGACGCCGATCGTGGTCTGCACGACGACCCGCGACAACGGGGCGATCGCGGCGAGGAAGATCACGAACGGGATCGGGCGGATCAGGTTCACGAACACGTTGAGCACCGTGTATGCGGTGCGGTTGCCGAGCACGTTGCCCGGCCGGGTCGCGTAGAGCAGCAGGCCGAGCGCGAGGCCGATGACCCCGGCGATGACCAGCGAGATCAGCGACATCACGATGGTGTCGCGGATGGCCGCCAGGAAGACGTCGAACGTGTCGATCACGCTCTGGAACGAGTTGTTGTTCACGCGGCGGCCTCCTCGTCGGTCGTGACGCCGTCGGCGCGGAGCGCGGCGATCGCCCGGTCGATGGCGTCGGAATCGCCGGTCACCCCGGGCCCGCCGGACGCGCCGCCCGCTGCGCTCAGCTCGTAGGTGAGCGAGCCGATCCGACGCTCCCGGATCTCGCCGACCCCGCCGTAGACCAGCTCTGCGGTGACCCCGGCGGCGCGGAACGCGGCGTCGATGCGGTTCTGCAGCCCGGCCTCGTCGGTGATCTGCACCGTGACGAGCCGACCCGGGTGCCGGTCCCGGAGACGCCGGAGCGTCTCGGGCGAGGGCCGGTCGTGCAGCGCGGTGCGGACGAAGCGCTGCGCGGCACCGGTCTTCGGGGCGGAGAACACGTCGTAGACATCCCCGACCTCGACGACCCGGCCCTGCTCCATCACGGCGACCCGGTCGGCGATCTGCCGGACGGCGTCCATCTCGTGCGTGATGACGATGATCGTGACGCCGAGCTCCCGGTTCACCCGGCGCAGCAGCGCGAGCACCTCGGACGTGGTGTCCGGGTCGAGGGCGCTGGTGGCCTCGTCGGCGAGCAGCAGGTCGGGCGATGCCGCCAGGGCGCGGGCGATGCCGACGCGCTGCTTCTGGCCGCCGGACAGCTGCTCCGGGTAGGCGTGGGCACGCTCGAGCAAGCCGACGAAGTCGAGCAGCTCGGCGACACGGCGGTCCCGCTCGACCTTCGGCACACCGGCGACCTTGAGCGGGTACGCGACGTTGCCGGCGATCGTGCGGGACCGGAACAGGTTGAACTGCTGGAAGATCATCCCGATGTTCCGACGTGCCAGACGGCGGTCCCGCTCGGGGATCGCCGTCAGCTCGCGGCCCGCGACGGTGACCGTGCCGGAACTCGGCAGCTCGAGTGCGTTGACCAGGCGGACCAGGGTGGACTTGCCGGCACCGGAGTACCCGATGACGCCGAGGACCTCTCCCTGGTGCACGTCCAGGGAGACGTCCTCGACGGCCACCACGGTCTCGCCGGTGTCGGCGCGGCGGTAGTGCTTCGAGACGCCGCGGAGTTCGACGAGGACCGGCACTACTGCTTGGCCGCCTTCGCGTCCTGCTCGACCTGGGCGAGCTCGTCCTGCAGCTTCGAGGCGCTCTCGTCGCGGGCGACGGCCTCGGGCAGGTCCTTCGCGAAGGCCTTCTGCACGGCGTCGTCCTGGAACAGCTCCGCCAGCTCGAGGTAGGTCTTGTTGCCCTTGTCCTCGTCGCGGACGGCGAACACGTTCACGTACGGGGCAGCGGTTGCGCTCGAGGGGTCGTCCTGGTAGATCGCGTCCGAGATCGGCAGGCCGGCCGCGGTGGCGAAGTTGTTGTTCACGACGGCGGCGGCGACGGAGCCCTGCTGCAGCGCGTTCGCGGTCTGCGAGGCGTCGAGGGGCTGGACGTCGACCTTCTTCGTCTCGATGTCGTCCGCGGTGGAGAACGCCGAGCCACCGTCCTTGAGCGTGATCAGGTCCGCCGCCTGCAGGATCAGGAGCGCACGGGCCTGGTTGATCGAGTCGTTCGGGATCGCGACCTTCGCGTTCGCGGGCAGCTCGGACGGCTTGTCGTACTTCGTCGCGTAGAGCGGCAGCGGGTACACGGCGGTGGAGCCGATGGGCTGCAGGTCGTCGTCGGACGTGACGTTGTAGTCCGCCAGGTACTGGATGTGCTGGAACTGGTTGATGTCCAGCTGGCCGTCCTTGAGCGCGGGGTTCGGCAGCGAGTAGTCCGAGAAGTTCGTCAGCTTGACCGTGACGTTGAGCTTCTCCTTCGCCAGCTTCGTGTACGTGCTCCAGTAGCCGAGCGACTTGTCCGAGACACCGATCGTGACGGTCTTCGGCGCGGCGTCGCCGGCGGCACCGGCACCGTCGCTGCCGGAGCGCAGGGCTCCGACGACCACGGCGACGACGATGGCCACGACGACGATCGCGGCGGCGACGATCCAGCCGATCGGACGCTTGCCCTTCGGCTTCTCGGGCAGTGCTGGGGCTGCGGACATGCTGGTGCTCCTCGTGGGCCGTGCGTGCGGGGGAGCCGCGGTGGTCCGCGGCGTGGAGACGAGTGTGACCTGCGCCCCACCGCCGGAGCGAGTTCCGTTCCGTCGTGTTACGCAGCACTCGACCCGTGCCGCGTGCGTCGCAGGACGCGTCCCGACACGACTTGGTTGACTCGGACCGTGCGCAGCATCGAACTCGTCCTCGGCCCGGAGTCGGACGCCGCCGTGCGGTCGGCCTGGCAGGCCCTGATCGACGCCGACCTGCCGAGCCTGGGACGACACCCGTCCCCGTCGAACGCGCCGCACGTCACCCTGGCCGCCGGGGAGACGCTGCCCGTGCCCGCCGGGTTCCGCACCTCGGTCCCGACGTCGATCCGGCTGGGCGGGCTGCTGCTCTTCCCCGCGGGCGCCGGCCGTTCGGTGCTCGTGCGCGCGGTGGTCCTCGACACGGCGCTCACCACCTTCCACGACGAGGTGCACGCGGTCGCCCCCGGCGGCGTCGAGACGTCGGTGCCCGGGCACTGGTCGCCGCACGTCACGCTGGCGCGCCGGGTGCGCGACGAGGACCTGCCACGGGCGGTCGCGGCACTGCGTGCCGTGCCGCTGCCGGAGACGCTGGACGTGGGCGGTGTTCGGCACTGGGACGGTGAGACGCGGACGATCACGCCGCTCGCGTTCACGTCGATCTGACCTCCGGCGGGGCGACGGCAGCACTGCCCGGCACTGCGTGGCACTGCGCGGCACTGCGCTGCGCGGCCTGGAGGCCCGGGTCAGGTCCCGAGCACCCGCTCGCCGAATGCGGATGCGAACGTCCGACCCGGGTCGGCTCGGGCGACCAGGTCGCGGAAGTCCGCCAGCCGCGGGTACAGCGCGGCGATCGCCGCGTGGTCGAGCGAGCTCATCTTGCCCCAGTGCGGGCGGCCGTCGAAGGGCGCGAGCCGGGCCTCCAGGTCGGGCAGGAGCGCGGCGACCTCGGCCGGGTGCTTCTGCCAGGTGAACGCGATGCAGAGGACGTCCTCGCCCTGGGTCGGGCTGAGCCAGAGGTCGTCCGCGGCCATCGTCCGGAGTTCGCAGACGTGCAGGTGCGGCTGGATCCGGTCCGCCAGCTCTCGGAGCGCGTCGAGGGCTGCAGCGGCGTGCCGGAGCGGGACGAAGTGCTCGCTCTGCACCTCGGATCCGTGGCTCGGGACCGACCCGATCGGGAAGTGCGGCAGCCGGTCCCACCAAGGGCCGACCGAGCCGTCGCGCGCGGTCCGGTGGTCGTCGCCGGGGGTGCCGGGCAGGCGGGGTGCCCCGGCCAGTACGTCCGGAACCGGCACGTCCTCGGCGCCGTCGGGCACGCGCGACTTCACCAGGACCTCGGTGATCGCGTCACCGAACACCGTGTACGCGCACACCGAGTACGCGGCGGCGTGCACCTCGGCGACGTTCGCCGTGAAGGTGCCCCAGGGGATCGCGCCGTAGACGTCCTGACGCATCCGGTAGGTGGGCTCGACGTCGAGGGTCACCCGGGTCACGATGCCGAGCAGGCCGAGGTGCAGCACCGCACCGTCGAACCCCGGGTCCGTCCGGTCGATCGTCCGGGCGGAGCCGTCCGGACCGAGCACCTCGAACGCGCGCACGGCGGTGGCGAGTGACCCCAGCGCCGTGCCGGAGCCGTGGGTACCGGTCGCGACCGCGCCCCCGACGGAGATGTGCGGCAGTGATCCGGTGTTGTGCAGGGCGAACCCGGCGCGGTCGATGTCGGACGCGACGTCGCCGTACCGGGTGCCGGCACCGAGCGTCACCGAGCGGTGCTCGGCGTCGACGACCAGGTCGGTGGGGATCCCGGTCAGGTCGAGCAGGACGCCCGGGGAGTCGGCGACGTCGTTGAAGGAGTGCCGGGTGCCGAGTCCGTGCGCCCGTTCGGCGTCCGCCACGACCTGGGCGGCCTCGTCGATCGACGACGGACGGACGACCCGTTCGGCCGTGTACGTGACCGTGCCGGACCAGTTGAGCTCGCTCGTCGTCGACCGCATGGCGCCCACCCTGCCACGCAGTCCGGCGCCCGGCGCGAGCCGGGTGTGAGCCGGGCGCCGGTCCCCGTCACGGGGTCGGCGCCCGGCGGGGTCCGTCGGTCAGTGCGCGGGCGGGGGCGTCGGCGCGCCCTCGGGCACCTCGGGTCGGCGGACGAACACCGACGCCAGGATGCCGAACAGCGAGATGATCGCACCGACCATGAAGGCGGTACCGACGCCCGACGCGGTGGCCACCTGGACCCCACGGGCACCGGAGCCCTCGACGGCGGTGGCCGCACCGATCGTCAGCAGCGTGACGAACAGGGCGGTGCCCGCTGCACCGGCGAGCTGCTGCGCCGTGCCGAGCACCGCGCTGCCGTGCGAGTACAGCTTCGGGGGCAGCCCGCCGAGCGCCGCGGTGAACAGCGGCGTGAAGGTCAGGGCCAGCCCGATGCTCAGCACCACGTGCGCACCGAGGACGAACCACACGCTCGTGTCGACGCCGACGGTGGAGAGCGCCCAGAGCACGGCGCTGACGATGATCGATCCGGGGATGAGCAGCACGCGCGGGCCGCGGCGGTCGTAGATGCGACCGACGATGGGGGAGAGCAGGCCCATCAGCAGACCACCGGGGAGCAGCAGCAGGCCGACCTGCAGGACCTCGAGCCCGAGGACGCGCTCCAGGTAGATGGGCAGCAGGATGAGCGTGCCGAACATCGCCATGAAGCTCAGACCCATCGCGACGATCGGCACCGTGAAGCCGCGGGTGCGGAACGTGCGCAGGTCGAGCAGGGCGCTGTCGGTGCGCTGCAGGCGCGTCTGCCGGACGATGAACACCGCGAGGGCGACGGCGCCGACGACCAGGGCGGTCACCGGGACGAGCGGACCGGTCGCGCCGGCTTCACCGATGCTGGACAGGCCGTAGACGATGCCGCCGAACGCGAAGGCGGAGAGCACCACCGAGACGACGTCGATCGGCGCCTTGCGCGGCGTCGAGACGTTCTGCACCTTGACCATGCCGAGGATGAGCGCCGCGATCGCGATGGGCAGCACGAAGCCGAACAGCCAGCGCCACGAGAAGGCGTTGAGGATCAGGCCGGAGATCGTCGGGCCGATCGCCGGTGCGACCGAGATGACGATGGAGATGTTGCCCATGATGCGGCCACGGTGCGCGGGGTCGACGAGGGTCAGGACCGTCGTCATGAGCAGCGGCATCATGATCGCGGTGCCGCTGGCCTGCACGATGCGGCCGATGAGCAGCACCGTGAACCCGGGGGCGAGCAGGGCGATCAGCGTGCCGACCGAGAACAGGCCCATGGCCCAGACGAACACCGGGCGGGTGTTGAACCGCTGCAGCAGGAACCCGGTGATCGGGATGACGACCGCCATGGTGAGCAGGAAGCCGGTGGTCAGCCACTGACCGGTCGCGGCGCTGATGTCGAGGTCGTCCATGAGCCGGGGCAGCGCCACGCCCATGATCGTCTCGTTGAGGATGACGACGAACGCGGAGACGAGCAGCAGCCCGATCACGAGTCGGGTCTCGGCAGCGGACGGCTGCGAGACGCTTCCCGTGCGGGGGGCGGAATCGACGGCCTGGGTCATGCGGGTGCTCCTGGTGGGTCACGACGGGTGGAACGGGTGTGGCGCAGGGCGCGCAGACAGGCCAACTCCCTGAGTGGATGCGATTATTCCGCTTCGCTGGCGACGTCCGCAGGTGGACGATCGGCGCCGCCCCCGACGTGCCCGTGCGACGTCGGGCGTGTCCGCTCAGTGCAGGATCGCGAACCCGTCGGCGTCCCCGTGCGGCACGACCGACCGCAGGGAGACGTCGGTCACGGTCGCCGACGGCGGCCCGGTGCGCAGGCACGCCATCAGCGAGTCGACCGCGACCGAGGGGCCCTCGGCCTCGACCTCGACCGTGCCGTCCCAGAGGTTCCTCGCGTAGCCGACCAGGTCGAGCCCGTCGGCCTTCCGAGCGGTCCAGTACCGGAAGCCGACCCCCTGGACGGTCCCCGACACCACGGCATGCACCCTCGTCACCGTCGTCATGCCCTCCACGCTAACCGCGGCGTGCTCCCGGGAGTTTTCGGCCCCGTGACGATCTGTTTCCGGCTCGTGACGAGCGCGCACCGTCGGCAGTGATAGTGTCATCCCAACCCGAACACTTCGAGTCAGATTGACACTATCTCCCTCATGGACGAACCAGGCATCCGCGTCGCGGTCTCCACCGTGATCGTGGCGCTGCGCCCGCACCCCGACACCGGTGCGCCGGCGCTGTGGATGCCACTCGTGCGTCGCGTCGCCGAACCGTTCGAGGGATCCTGGGCGCTCCCCGGCGGCTGGGTCGGCGACGACGAGGGGCTCGAGGACTCGGCGGCCGCCCGACTGCGCGAGACGACGAACGTCCAGCCGCGCTACCTCGAGCAGCTCTACGCGTTCGGCGACGTCGGACGCTCCCCGAGCCGGGTCGTGTCGATCGTGTACTGGGCGCTCGTGCACCCGGACGAGGCGAACGTCGTGCCCGACGACTGGAACGTCCGGTGGTTCCTGGCCGATGAGCACCCGCCGCTCGCCTTCGACCACGACCGCATCGTCGAGTACGCCCTGTGGCGGCTGCGCAACAAGATGTCGTACTCGCGGATCGCGCAGGCGTTCCTCGGTGACCGGTTCACCCTCGCCGAACTCCGCGGCGTGTACGAGGCGGTGCTCGGCCGAGCACTCGACCCCGCGAACTTCCGTCGGCAGGTCGAGAAGACCGACGCGGTCCTGCCGACCGACGAGACCACGAGCGGGGGCCGGCACCGTCCGGCTCGGCTGTACCGCTCGAACCCCGACCTGGCCTACGCGGACAACGGCCCGCTGCAGACCGGGGCCGATCAGCACCAGCAGCGGAACCGATAGGAAACCCCGTGTCCATCGCCACGACGATCGAGCTCATCTCCAACGGCAAGGCCGGCGGCAGCACCTGCACGCCCGACCTCGCGATGCCGACGTGGGACTTCGACTCCCGCCCCGGGTACGGCCCGGGATCGTCGATGTCCGACGTCATCCCGACGAGTGCCCCGCGCCAGGGCGTCCTGCCCGACGAGTACAAGACGGCCCCGACCGACGAGCTCCACGAGCGCATCGAGCGGGCGAAGGCCACCCTCGGCGACCGGGTCGTCGTCCTCGGGCACTTCTACCAGCGCGACGAGGTCGTCCGGCACGCGGACTTCCTCGGTGACTCGTTCCAGCTCGCGAACGCCGCCCTGACCAAGCCCGACGCCGAGGCGATCGTGTTCTGCGGCGTGCACTTCATGGCCGAGACCGCCGACATCCTGGCGCGCGACGACCAGCGCGTGATCCTGCCGAACCTGGCCGCCGGCTGCTCGATGGCGGACATGGCCGACATCGACAGCGTCGAGGCCGCGTGGGCCGAGCTCACCGCCGTGTACGGCACCGAGCCCGACGCCGACGGCCGCGTGCCCGTGATCCCGGTCACCTACATGAACTCCGCCGCCGACCTCAAGGCCTTCTGCGGGCGCAACGGCGGCATCGTCTGCACCTCGTCGAACGCAGCGACGGTGCTCGAGTGGGCCTTCGAGCGCGGGCAGCGCGTCCTGTTCTTCCCCGACCAGCACCTCGGCCGCAACACCGCGAAGGCGATGGGCATCAGCACCGACCTGATGCCGATGTGGAACCCCCGGAAGCCCCTCGGCGGCAACGAGACGAGTGACCTCGAAGCGGCGAAGGTCATCCTCTGGCACGGCTTCTGCTCGGTGCACCGTCGCTTCACGGTCGACCAGATCGACCAGGCCCGCCGCGAGCACCCGGGCGTGCGGGTCATCGTGCACCCGGAGTGCCCGATGGCCGTCGTCGACGCCGCCGACCATGCCGGCAGCACCGACCTGATCCGGAAGACCGTCGCTGCCGCCACCGAACCGACCACCTTCGCGATCGGCACCGAGATCAACATGGTCAACCGGCTCGCCGCCGAGTACCCGCAGCACACGATCTTCTGCCTCGACCCGGTCGTCTGTCCCTGCTCGACGATGTACCGGATCCACCCGGGCTACCTCGCCTGGGTGCTCGAGGCACTCGTCCGCGGCGAGGTCCTCAACGAGATCGTCGTCCCCGCCGACGTGCAGGCCGACGCCAAGGTCGCGCTCGAGCGCATGCTCGCGGCGAAGCCCCGCGGCTGACACACGAGTCCGACCGAACGAGGGAGACCACCGTGCACGTCGTCATCGTCGGCTCCGGCATCGCCGGGCTGACCGCAGCGATCCGCGCCAGTGCCCTGCACGACGTCACACTCGTGACGAAGGGGGCGCTCGCCGACAGTGCCACCGCGTACGCCCAGGGCGGCATCGCGGTGGCGCTCGGTGCCGACGACTCCGCGGCACTGCACCAGGCAGACACCCACGTCGCCGCAGCCGGCAGCGCCGACGCGCGTGCCGTCGAGGTCCTGTGCAACGACGGCCCGGCCCGCGTCCGCGACCTGCTCGCCCTCGGGGTGCCCTTCGACCGGTCGTCGGACCCGGCGACCCTCGACCGGTACGGCGACGACCTGGCCCGCGGTCGTGAAGCCGCGCACGGCCGGTGGCGCGTCGTGCACGCCGACGGTGACGCGACCGGGGCCGCCGTCGAGCGCACCCTCATCGCGGCACTGCACCGACGGCACGTCACGATCCTGGAGCGCACCAGCCTGACCGACCTCGTCGTCCGTGACGGGGCAGTCGTCGGCGTCGACGTCCTGGACCTGCTCGGAGAACCCCGCCGGCTCGACGCGGACGCCGTCGTCATCGCGTCCGGGGGAGCGGGGCACCTGTACCGCGAGACGACGAACCCCCTGGTGGCGACGGGCGACGGGGTCGCCGCCGCCTGGCGAGCCGGCGCCGTCCTCGCCGACCTGGAGTTCGTCCAGTTCCACCCGACGCGGCTGGCGGTCCCCGGCGGCGGCCTGGTGTCCGAAGCCGTCCGCGGTGAAGGTGCCGTCCTCCGCGACGCCGCCGGACACCGCTTCATGACGGACGTGCACCCGGACGCCGAGCTCGCCCCGCGTGACGTCGTCGCCCGCGGGATCGCCGCCGCGGTGCGCGACCAGGGCGGCGCACCCGTGCTCCTCGACGCCACCGGCCTCGACGCCGGGTTCCTGGTCGCCCGGTTCCCCGGACTCACCCGGGCCACCCGCGCCGCCGGGTTCGACTGGACCCGCGAGGGCGTCCCGGTCGCACCGGCCGCGCACTACTCGATGGGCGGCATCGCCACCGACGCCGAGGGCCGCACCAGCCTGCCCGGACTCCTCGCCGTCGGTGAAGCCGCCTGCACCGGGGTCCACGGCGCCAACCGGCTCGCCTCGAACTCCCTGCTCGAGGGGCTCGTCTTCGCGGTCCGCGCAGCGGACGCGGTCACCGCACCGCGACCCGGCCTGCTCCGCCTGCGCGGGGACGCCGGTCTCCACGTCACCAGCGTGCCCCGAGCGGCCGACGCGACCCCTTCCTCCCCCCACCTGCTCGGCCGTCACGCCGCTCCGCAGGCTCCGCAGCGCGCCGGAACCGGCAGGCGTGGGCCCAGTCCGACCCGGCCTGGAGGCGCGACCCACCTCGACGACGCCGGTGCCGTCCGGCAGGCGGTCCAGTCCGTCATGACGGACCGCGTCGGCCTGCTCCGTGACGCCGTCGGGCTGGCGAGCGCGCGCCGCGACCTCGACGCGCTGACCGCGCCGACCGGCGGCGGCGGCGTGCGTGAGCACGAGGACCGTGCGCTCCTCGACCTGGCCCGACTCGTCGCGCTCGCCGCCGAGGCCCGCACCGAGTCCCGCGGGGCGCACGCCCGCACCGACCACCCCGACACCGACCCCACCGCCCCGGCCTCGTACGCCTGGGTCGCCGACCGCACCGACGCCGGTCCCGACCAGCACGCCCACGAACGCGCCGACGGCTCCGCAGTCGCCCCGCAGGAGGTACCCGCATGACCACCGACCCCGGCACCATCCCGCCGCACGCGCTCCGTCGGGTGATCGAGACCGCGCTCGAGGAGGACGCGCCCTGGGGCGACGTCACCAGCGAGACCCTGATCCCCGCGGAGGCGACCGCGACCGCCACCCTCGGCGCGCGCGAGTCCGGCGTACTGAGCGGCGGGTCGGTGTTCGTCGCCGTGATGCACGCCGTCGACCCGTCGATCCAGGCTGTGGTGCACGTCGCCGACGGCACGCGCTTCGCGGCGGGCGACGTCCTCGCGACCGTGACCGGGTCAGCGCGGGCCGTGCTGCGGGCCGAACGGGTCGCCCTCAACCTGGTGCAGCGGATGTCGGGCATCGCCACGGTCACCGCGGCCCACGTCGCCGCCGCCGCGGGCACGTCCGCGCGGATCGTCGACACCCGGAAGACGACGCCGGGCCTCCGAGCACTCGAGCGGTACGCCGTCCGGTGTGGTGGCGGACACAACCACCGCACCTCGCTCTCCGACGCCGTGCTCGCCAAGGACAACCACCTGGCGGTGCTCCTGGCCGGCGGGATCGGCATCGGCGACGCGATCGCCCAGGCCCGACAGCGGCTCGGGCACACCGTGCACGTGGAGGTCGAGGTGGACCGCATCGACCAGATCGAAGCAGTCGTCGCGGCCGGGGTCGACACGGTCATGCTCGACAACTTCACCCCCGACGACCTGGTGACCGGGGTCGGGATCGTCGCCGGGCGCGCGCTCGTCGAGGCCTCGGGAGGCGTGTCGCTCGACACCATCGCGGCGATCGCGGCCACCGGCGTCGACGTCATCTCGGTCGGGGCGCTGACCCACTCGGCGCGGGCGCTCGACCTGGGGCTCGACATCGACGTCGCGGTGCCCGAGCACGTCGCGGTGCCCGTGCAGGACTAGTCGTGTTCTACCTGGACCGCGCGGCCACCACCCCGGTCCGCCGCGAGGTGCTCGAGGCGATGTGGCCCTACCTGACGGGGGTGTTCGGCAACCCCTCGTCGACGCACGGGGTCGGGGACGAGGCCGCGCGAGGACTCACCGCCGCACGGACCGCCGTCGCCGCGGTGCTCGGGTGCCGGCCCGCCGAGGTCGTCTTCACCACCGGCGGCACCGAGGGGGCGAACACCGCGATCAAGGGGATCGCCCTCGCCGCGCCCCGCGGTCGGCACGTGGTCACGAGCGCCATCGAGCACGAGGCCGTGCTCGAGAGCTGCGCCTACCTCGCCCGCTTCCACGACTTCGACGTCACCGTGCTGCCCGTCGGGCCGGACGGCCGCGTCGACCCGGCGGTGCTGCGCGCGGCGCTCCGCCCGGACACCACACTCGTCTCGATCGCGCACGCCGACAACGAGATCGGCACCGTGCAGGACGTCCCCGTGCTCGCCGCGGTGGCGCACGAGGTCGGGGCGCGGTTCCACACCGACGCCGTGCAGTCCGCGCCCTGGCTGCCGATCGGCCTCGGGACCCTGGGCGTCGACGCGCTGTCGTTGTCCGGGCACAAGCTCGGTGCTCCGAAGGGCACCGGCGTGCTCGCCGTGGGTTCCGGCGTCCCGCTCGAGCCGCTGCTGCACGGCGGTGGTCAGGAACGGGGACGGCGGTCCGGCACCGAGGACGTGGCCGGAGCGGTGGCGGTGGCCACGGCGCTCGGGCTGGCGGCGGAGTCGGTGCGGTCGGGGGCGGGCACGGCGACCACGGTGCGCGACGCGGTGCTCGACGGCGTGCTCGCCGCCGTCCCCGGTGCGTTCGTCTCCGGGTCGCGGGAGCACCGGCTGCCCGGGCACGCGTCGTTCTGCTTCCCGGGCGTCAACGGCGAGACCGTCCTGCTCGAGCTCGAGCAGCGCGACGTCGTGTCGTCGTCGGGCAGCGCCTGCGCAGCGGGCAGCACGGAAGCCTCGCACGTGCTCACGGCGCTCGGGATCCCCGAGGACGTGGCCCGGACCGGGCTCCGTCTGACGTTCGACGCGACGCTCACGGCCGGCGATGTCCCGTTCGTCGTGGGGGCCGTGGCCGACGCCGTGGCGACCGTCCGCGCCCTCGGCTGAGGTGTACTAGACGTTCTACTCCATCTCTGGGTACGTGTCCCCTCTTCTGCGGACAACCGATCTGCGTCAGAGTGTCGTCATGGCGAACGTGATGGTGGCCCGGACACGACGGGACGACCGCTTCCGAGCGGTGCAGCTCCTGCCGGCGCCGGCCACCCTCGTCGCGCTCGCCCTGGCAGCGCAGCACGACCTCGGCACGGCCCCGCTCGGGCTCATCGCCGTGGTCGGAGCGCTCGCGACCGCCGGGAGTGCCCTGCTCCCGATGGTCCGGCCAGCCGCCGCCCACCGGTCGATGCCTGCACCGACCGAGACGGACCGGTACCGAGAGGACACCGAACACCCTTGAGGTCCACCACCGTGCGGTTCCCCTGAACCGAGCCGCGCGGTGGACCCAGACCGGATGTCGACCCCCTGATCGGCGTCCGGCGCGGGGCGCGACGTTCCCCTGTCGTCGTGTCCCGCGGTACACCGCGATCCCGCCGTGGGTCGACGTCCGCACCTCTCCAGCGGCGTCGGTTCCCCTGCAGCCCACGGCGGGTTCCGGTTCCCCGGTAGCGTCGGTGCATGCCCTCGTACCGCGTGACCCTGGCGATCGGTGCCCTCGCGTCCGGCACGGCCCCGGACGCCGTCCTGCCCGCCGCAGCATCCCTGGTGCGCGAACACGCCGTGGTCGAGGCCGAGGACGTCCGACTGCTCCGCGGTGTGCCGTGCGCCGTCGTGCGCTTCGAGGCCGAGGACGACCGGGCCGCCGCAGCCGTGCGGGACGCCACCGTCGACGGGCTGCGCGACGTCGTCGAGATCCGCTCCGACGTGGTCACCCGGCGCGAGGGCGGCCGCTGGATCCCGGTCGCCTGACGGTCTGGCGGTCGCCTGACCCTCAGACGGGGTGCGTCGCCGTCTCGGGGGTCCCCGGCCAGACGTAGTCCAGGTCGTCCGGCACGTCGGGGAACAGCTCCCGGTAGTGCTCGGGCGCCTTCTGCACGAGCTTCGAGCGGTGTGAGACGTGCAGGGCCTCGTCGTCGTTCCACGGCGGGATCGGCACGTCGCCGCGCTCGTACGCCGCCAGGTCCTCCGGGATCCGGCCCAGGTCGAGCAGGGTCTTCTCGAGACACGTGTCGGCGTACCCGCGCTCGGCCCAGACACGGCACGTGGCCTCCTGGTACGCCATCAGCGCCGGACGGTACCCACGCCACATCGCCGTCACCGGGTGGTGCTGCCAGCCGTAGTCGGGGAGCGTCAGTGCGCGCATCACCTGCAGTGTCTCGACCCGCTGCTTGCCGAGCCGCCGGTCGTCGAGGACCTCGGCGGATGCCCGGAAGTCGGCGTACGGCAGGAAGGTCTGCATGGCGCGGACGCTACCCCGACCGACTGGCACCCGACACATGTCGTCACGAACGTGCCGCCCGCCCCGGCAGCGTGTGAGCATCGACCGCATGAGCGGAGAACTGGTCGTCGGCGTCAGTGGCAGCCCATCGGACCCCTCGCGGACCTCGACCCTGGTCGCGGCGACGGTGGCCCGGTTGGCCGAGGAGATCGACGGCGCCCGGACCGAGACGATCGAGATCGGCCCGCTGCTGGCCGACCTCGGCGCGGCCTCGGGTCGCGAGACGATGTCCGACCGCACCCGCCGGGCCCTCGAGACGGTGGAGGCCGCGGACGTGCTCGTCGTCGGCAGCCCGGCCTTCCGCGCGGCCTACTCCGGCGCCTTCAAGCTGTTCTTCGACTGGGTCGGCCAGTACGACCTCGTCGACACCCCGGTGCTCCTCACTGCCACCGGTGGCAGCGACCGGCACGCCCTGCTCGTCGAGCACCAGATGCGCCCGTTGTTCGGCTTCTTCCAGTCCACGACGCTGCCGCTCGGGGTGTTCGGCAACGAGCGGGACTTCACCAAGCGCGAGGGTGGCTACGACATCGCGAGCGTCGACCTCGAGCTCCGCATCGACCAGGCCGTGCGCCGCGCCGTACCGCTGATCCGTGGCGGCTTCGCCACCGCAGGCCTCACCGACGTGCGGCGTCCCGCCGACTTCTGATCCGCGCGCGTGCGCCCCGTCCTTCCGGGCGTACCCGGTGCTTCCGGGTGTCCCTGGTCGGAAGTTCCCATCAGGGACGCCCGGAACCACCTGGCATCGCGCGTGTGATGGGAAGGAACGGGCGCGACCCGGCGTGAGCAGCAGGCGGACGGGAGGCCCGTGGCGGCGCCGCCACGGGCCTCCCGGTCTTCTGTGGGTCAGGCGAGCAGGGACGCGACGTGCGCGACCGCCAGTCGGTAGCCGTCGGCACCCGCGCCGGCGATGACCGCCGTCGCGGCGGTGGCGACGTGGTCGACGTGGCGGAACGGCTCGCGCTTCCACGTGTTCGACAGGTGCACCTCGACGACGGGGACCCACAGGGCCTCCACCGCGTCGTGCAGTGCGACCGAGGTGTGCGCGTACGCGGCGGGGTTGATCACGACCGCGGCGAAGTCGTCGAGCGCCTCGTGCAGCCACTCCACCAGCTCGCCCTCGCGGTTGGTCTGGCGGAAGTCGGCCTCGAGCCCGTGCACCGCTGCCTCGGTGTGCACGATCGCCTCGATCTCGGCGAGCGTCACGGTGCCGTACTGCTCCGGGTCGCGGCGCCCGAGGATGTCGAGGTTCGGGCCGTTGAGGACGAGGATGCGCGACGCGTCGGTCATGGGCCGAGCGTAGCGAACGGGGGGAGCGATGCGCGGCGCGGACGATGCATGCGCGGGCTATGTGAACGGTCACAAACCGGTGTAACGTCTTCGTCCGGGTCGGCAGAGTTGTCGACTGCAACACACTGACGTGGAGATGTGAATGGTTCTCGCTGCAGCGAACGAAGGGATCCGGCTCGACTTGGGCTGGGTCGACTACCTGATGATCATCGTGTACTTCGCGGTCGTCATCGGGATCGGGTTCACCGCCCGCAAGCAGGTCCGGACGAGCATGGACTTCTTCCTGTCCGGCCGCTCGATGCCGGCGTGGATCACGGGCCTGGCGTTCGTGTCCGCGAACCTCGGTGCCACCGAGATCCTCGGCATGGCGGCGAACGGTGCCCAGATCGGCATGGCCACCCTGCACTACTACCTCGTCGGCGCCGTGCCCGCGATGGTGTTCCTCGGCCTCGTGATGATGCCGTTCTACTACGGCTCGAAGGTCCGCTCGGTGCCGGAGTTCATGCTGCGCCGCTTCGGCAAGGCGCCGCACCTGGTGAACGCGATCGCGTTCGCGGTGTCGAACGTGCTCATCGCGGGCATCAACCTGTACGCGATGGCCATCGTCATCGAGGCCATGCTCGGCTGGCCGGAGTGGCTGGCGATCATCGTCTCCGCGGGCTTCGTGCTCGTCTACATCACCCTCGGCGGACTCTCGAGCGCGATCTACAACGAGGTCATGCAGTTCTTCGTGATCATCGCCGGACTCATCCCGCTGACGATCGTCGGTCTGCACCGCGTCGGCGGGTGGGACGGCCTGTCGAAGGCCATCACCGAGACCCAGGGCGTGCAGCACCTGCAGGCCTGGGCCGGCACCGGCTTCGGTGACGTCACCAACCCCATCGGCGCCAACTGGCTCGCCATCGTGCTCGGCCTGGGCTTCGTGCTCGGGTTCGGCTACTGGACCACGAACTTCACCGAGGTGCAGCGCGCCTTCTCGGCGAAGAACATGTCCGCGGCCCGCCGCACCCCGCTCATCGCCGCGATCCCGAAGCTCTTCATCCCGGCCATCGTCGTCATCCCCGGCCTCATCGCCGCGGCCGTCGTGGGCAACCAGTTCGCCGACGGCACGCTCACCTACAACGACGCGATCCCGAAGCTCATCCAGATGTACCTGCCGACCGGTGTGCTCGGCATCGCGGTGACCGGTCTGCTGGCATCGTTCATGGCCGGCATGGCGGCGAACGTCTCGTCGTTCAACACCGTCTTCACCTACGACATCTGGCAGCGCTACATCCGCCCGAACATGCCCGACCTGCACTACCTGAAGACGGGCCGCTGGGTCACCGTCGTCGGCGTCGTGGTCGGCATCGCGACCGCGTTCATCGCGGCCCAGGCGTCGAACATCATGACCTACATGCAGACGCTGTTCTCGTTCTTCAACGCACCGCTGTTCGCCGTGTTCATCCTCGGCCTGCTGTGGAAGCGCATGACGACGCAGGGTGCGCTGTGGGGCTACGTCCTCGGCATCGTGACCCCGACGATCACCTGGATCGCGTACCTGGTGAACCCCGACCTGTTCGCCACGGCCACCGCGGAGACCCTGTACGGCGCGATCATCTCGTTCGTCACCGTGATGGTCGTCGGCTTCGTCGTCTCGATGCTGACCAAGCCGAAGGACGAGAAGGAACTCGGCGGGCTCGTCTACGGCATCGGCAAGATCGACCTGCACGGCGACTCGGTCGCGACGGACACCGCCTGGTACCGCTCGCCCGCGCTGCTCGGCACCGTCGCGCTCGTGCTGTGCGTCGTCCTGTACCTCCCGTTCCTCTGATCCGCGAAGGAGACCACTGCTCATGAGTGAAACCACCACCCCCGGCGCGATGACCGAGGAGCAGAAGGCTGCCCTGGTCCGCTCCACCCGCCGGCTCGACCTGCGCCGCATCCTCGGCGGCCTGTTCGTCCTGTACGGCGTGATCACCACCATCGTCGGGATCGTGCACTGGAACACCGACCCCGAGAAGACCGGCGGGATCCACATCAACCTGTGGGTCGGGATCTCGCTGCTCGTCGGCGGCGGGCTGTTCTTCCTCTGGGACCGCCTGAACCCCGTGCCCGCCGAGGACATCATCGGCCAGGCCGAGGCCGAGGCACACCAGCGTGCCGCGGGCGAGGGGCGCGAGCTGGCCTGAGCCCGTCTGGCTCGGGCATCCCCGGCCTGACGCAGAACGACGAAGTCGCTGTCGCACGACAGCGACTTCGTCGTTTCCGCCCTCATCGTCGGACTCCCGTACCGGTTGGTTCCCCCACGAAACGGTTGCGCGCTGATCCAGCTGGGTCCAGGTTGAGCGGAACGAAAGGAACCGCCATGGAAACGATGGTCTTCATCAACCTGCCCGTCACCGACCTCGAGCGCTCGAAGACGTTCTACGAGGCGCTCGGGTACTCGATCAACCCGGCGTTCAGCGACGACACCGCAGCGTGCGTGGTGGTGAGCGACACGATCTCCGTCATGATCCTGACGACGGCGAAGTTCGCGGACTTCACCGACAAGACGATCGCCGGTCCGGACACGATCGAGGTCATCAACTCGCTCAGCGCACCGTCGAAGGAGGACGTCCACCGTGTCGTCGACGCCGCGGTGGCAGCCGGCGGCACCGAGGACCGCCCGGAGATGGACCTCGGCTTCATGTACCAGCGGAGCTTCACCGACCCGGACGGACACCGCTGGGAGTACGTGTGGATGGACGAGCAGGCGACGCAGGACGGTCCGCCCGCCGAGTGAGTCCCGGGGTGTCGGCGGCGCCCGCCAGGATGGTCGCATGAGCACCGAGCCCGTCGCCGTCCCGCCCGTGCCCGACCTCGTCACCGGTGACGACGGCCTGGCCCGGCCCGTCTGGGCGTCGTCGGACGACCTGCTTCGCGCCTACTACGACACCGAGTGGGGCATGCCCGTGCGCGATGAACGCGGGGTGTTCGAGCGGCTGTCGCTCGAGGCGTTCCAGTCCGGTCTGTCGTGGCGCACGATCCTGGCGAAGCGACCGGCGTTCCGGGCAGCCTTCGCCGACTTCGACCCCGACACCGTCGCAGCCTTCGGCGAGGACGACGTCGCACGGCTGATGGCCGACGCGGGGATCGTCCGGAACCGCGCGAAGATCCTCGCGACGATCACCAACGCGGACGCCACGACCGCCCTGCGGCAGGACGGCGGGCTCGCCGAGTTCGTGTGGTCGTTCCGGCCGACGACCACGCCCGAGCCGCGGTCCTCCGCCGAGGTCCCGACGAAGTCGGATGAGTCCCTCGCCCTGTCGAAGGCGCTGCGGAAGCGCGGCTTCGCCTTCGTCGGGCCGACGACGATGTACGCCCTGATGGAAGCGCTCGGCATCGTCGACACCCACCTGGTCGGCAGCCACCGGCGCGGAACCTCGGGCGTCTGGAACTGACGGCCGAGCCCACGAGCACGAGAACGAGAGCGCCGGGACTATGGTCACGACATGGCCGACGAGATCCGGATCGCGTTCCTGCTGTTCCCGCACCTGACCCAGCTGGACCTGACCGGTCCGGCCCAGGTGCTCAGCCGCGTGCCCGGCGCGCGCGTCGAGTACGTCGCGGCGACGCTCGACCCCGTGCCGAGCGACTGCGGCCTCGAGCTCGTCCCCACCGTGACGATCCAGGATGCAGGCGCCGCGGACGTGCTGGTCGTCCCCGGCGGTGACGGTGCCTTCGACGCGATGCTCGACCCGGACGTCGTGGCCTTCGTCCGGCGCCAGGCCGAGGACGCCACGTGGATGACGTCGGTGTGCACCGGGGCCTTCGTGCTCGGCGCCGCCGGGCTGCTCGCCGGCCGTCGCGCGACGACCCACTGGGCCTCGAAGCCGATGCTCGAGGCCTTCGGTGCGCAGCCGGTCGACGCCCGGATCGCTCGGGACGGCGCCGTCGTCACCGCCGCCGGGGTGAGCGCGGGCATCGACATGGCGCTGTGGCTCGCGGCCGAGCTCGCCGGACGCCCCGCGGCCGAGGCGATCCAGCTGCAGATCGAGTACGACCCGCAGCCACCGTTCGACCACGGATCAGCCGAGCGCGCCGACGCCGTCGTCATCGCCCGGGCCCGTGCAGCAGCCGAGGAATCGCGCGGCGACCGGGTGACCCGCGCCGCCGCAGCCGTCCTGCGCTGACGCGGACCTCCACACGGTCACGAATCCCCGCTGGTCTCCGCCGAGTGGTCACGACACGTCGTTCCGGGCGCGGCCAGCCGACACTTCGTGACCGCTCGGGGCCATGCAGGCGGGGTGTTGTGACCGGCGCCGCGCCCGCGGCCGTCCTGCGCTAGCGCAGCGGCTTCCGCATCTGCGCCGACGTCACCTGGTACCCGAGGGCCGCGTACAGCTCCTGCGCTCCCGTGTTGTAGCCGAACACGTTCAGCCCGATGCTCGTCGCACCGCGTTCGGCAGCGGCGCGGTGCCCGAGCTCGAGCGCGCGACGGGCGTGCCCGCGACGCCGGTGCGCCTCGTCGATCTCGACGTCGAACACCCACCAGTCGGTGCTGCCCGTCGTGAACGGCCCGATCCAGAGCGACCCGACGACGGTGTCGTCCTGGTCGAGGACCTCCCACACCAGGTGGCCGTCAGCGGGGGAGCCGTCCGGGAACCAGCGGTCCCGCGACTGCTGCTCGTTCGCCTCGGCCTGCTCGCGGCTCTCGCCCGCCTGCATCCGCGACTCGACGTACTCGGCCATCGTGCGGTGGAGCCAGGCCGGGAGGCGCGTGGCCGGCATCGCGACGAGCCGCGTGTCGGTCATCGGTTGCCCTTGGAACCCCGGCTCGGCTTGCCGCGCATCTTGCCGCGTCCGGGCGTGGGCCCCTTGCCGGTGTTGGACTTCTTGCCGGCGCCGGACTTGCCGCTGCCGGGTGACTTCGCCTTGGCCTTGCCGCCGGAGCCGCCGGCGCCCTTGGACCCCGACGCACCCGACCCGCCGGACCCACCCGACGCGCCCTTGGCACCCGAGCCGGCCTTGGCGCCGCCACGAGCCGGACGCGAGTCGTCGTCGCCGTCGCGATCCGGGCCTCCTGGCTGGCGCGAGCTGTTGGCGGTCCGCCCGCGCACCACGCCGATGAACTCCTCGGTGGTCTCGGTGGCGTCCTCGTCCCGCCAGACCAGCGCGATGCGCGTGCCCTCGGCGTCCATGAGCGGACGACCGACCAGGTCCTTTCGGCTGGCGGCGCGGAACAGCGACTGGGGGAGCACCACGACGCCGACGTTCGCCTCGACCAGGTCGAGCGATCCGTCGATGTCGGCGGGCACCGGGCCCGCGTCGATCACGTGGACCTCGGCGTCGGCGAGGTCGACCTCGGCGAGTTCGGCGAGGGGGGAGTCCTTGGGCATCGCGACGACGGCCGTCTCGGTCCAGAGCGGGATGGCGTTGTGCCGCTCGGACACGGGCATGCGCGCGAAGACCATGTCAGCCTCGCCCGCCAGCGTGTCGTCGACGTCGTCGGCACCGATCGGCCGCAGCCGGAGCTCGATGGAGGGGAAGCGATCCCGCCAGACACGGGCCCACTTTGCGGGGGAGACCCCCGGCACGAAGGCGATGGTGAGAGCCGCGGTCATGCAGACGAGCATAGGGGCCGTACCCTTGTCCTCATGGCGCAGGAACAGACCATGAAGCCCGAGACGGCTGCGAAGAAGCTCGGCATCTTGCTGACGGCCGCTCCGGAGTCCTTCCAGAGCGCTCCCCTCACGCGGACCGCCTTCGACGAGCTCCGGACCGAACCCCCGACCTGGCTCGAGGACCTCCGACGCGACGGCCCGCACCCGCGACCCGTCGTGGCGCAGAAGCTCGGCATCTCGATCTCGGGTCTGAGCCGCGCCGGGATTGACGACGCGCTGACGACGGCGGACATCAAGACGCTGCTCGAGCAGAAGCCCGAGTGGCTCGTCCGCGAGCGTGCGACGCAGGCCGCCGTGCACGCCGAGAACGCCCGCGTGAAGCAGGAGCGCGCCGCCAAGGCCGCTGCCCGCGCCGAGGACTGACCCCACTCCGCCGCACCGAGGACGCCCCACGTGCACGAGACCGTCGCCGACGCCATGCTGGTCGTGCCGCAGTTCGCGTCCGTGTGCTGCATCGTCGGTGACCGCTACCGGCCGCGTCCGGGCGTGATCGTGCCGGCGGGCGTGATGCTCGTCGCGATGCTCATGCCCGTCGTCGACGCCGGCGCCGTGTGGACCCTGTTCGCCGCCACCCTGCTGCTGTTGCTCGCACCGCTGCCCGTCATGCGTCGACGCCGCGCCGACGGCCGCCGTGCGGAGCCGATGGACGTGCACCGCGCGCTCTCCGCCGTCGTGATGGCGGGGATGCTGCTGATGGGCCACGCCTCGGGCGTCGCCGGTGACCACGCCGGGCACGGCATCGCGCTGTCCGCGGTGCTCGGTGCCGGCGTGATCGGCTACTGCGCCTTCAGTGGCTGGCTGCTCCGGTACGAGTGGGGGCGCGAGGACCGGCGAGCCGTCCGCAGCGGCGAGGTCTTCGCGATGACCGTCGCCGTGGTCGGCATGACCCTGGCGATGTAGCCCAGCCCAGCCCGCGCTGGCAGCAGCGGCTGCGCCGGCAGCGACGGCGGGAGCGGGGCGTCAGTCGCGCGCGGCGCTGTCCGCCGGGGCGTCCGCCGCGTGCGTCACCCGCTGCTTGGCCGCCCGGATCGTGTCCTTCGGCACCGGCGGTACCCCGCGCCGGATCCCGCGCAGGCCGACGACGAACAGGATCGCGGTGACGATCGCGAACGCCGCGAACGTGATCCCGGTCGCCGCCCACAGCGGCAGGGCCAGGGCCAACAGCGCCACCGCGAAGCCCGCCAGTGCGACCAGGGTCGTCAGGGCGAACCCGACGGCCACCCCGGTGAGCACCAGCCCGGTCTTCGCACCGCTGGCGCGCTCGCCGATCTCCCGCCGCGCCGAGGCGACCTCCTCACGTACCGCGCGCAGCACCGGCTCGAGGGCCTTCTGCACGAGTCCGGCGGTCACGGTGTCGCGGAACGACGGCCGGCCGGGTGCGGTGGTGTCGTCGTGATCGGTGCTGCTCATGAGAGTCTCCTGTCCGGGCGCGGCGGTCCGCGTCCCCTGACAGGACGCGACCGACCCGATGATCGTCACGCCGCCGCGCGTGCGTGCGGTGCGTTCCCAGGTTGTGCAACGGACGCGGAGGCCCGCCCCGCGTCGACGACGCAGGACGGGCCTGGCGGGGTGGCCGGGTCCACCGCGCTACTCGGTGACCTCCTCGAGGTCGTCGATCCCGCGGGCGGCGGCCGCTGCGCGGCGGGCACGCATCGACGGGGCGACGAGTGCTGCGAGCACGGCCACGACCGCGACCCCGGTGCACGCCCAGAACCCGATCGTGAAGGCGTCGTCGGTCGGCAGACCCTGCGGCGTGCTGTGCGAGGTGATGAGCGCGGCGATGACGGCGGTGCCGACGCTCGAGCCGATGGTGCGGACGACCGTGTTGGCGCTGATGGCCTCGCCGGTCTGGTTCGCGGGGACGCTCTCGATGATCGCGTTCGAGCAGGCGGCCAGGGCCATGCCGATGCCGATGCCGGTCAGGACGCCGGAGGCCACCACCTGCCACAGCTCGGCGTGTGCGATGGCTGGCAGCACGAACGCGGCGACGATGGCGAACCCGCCGATGAGCATCGGTGGCTTCGGGCCGACCTTGCGCACCAGGACGCCGGCGATCGGCCCGGCGACCACCATCATCACGACGGTCGGCAGCAGGAAGAGCCCGGCCTGGGTGACGTCCTTGCCGAAGCCGTAGCCGAGCGCCGTCGGGAGCTGCAGGAGCGTCGGGACGAGGACGAAGGTGCCGAACATCGCGAACCCGAAGACCAGTGCGACGACGTGGGCCGTCCAGACGCCGCGGACGGCGAAGAGCCGCACGTCGATGAGCGGCTCGGCGACCCGCAGCTCGACGAGGACGAACACGACCAGTGCGACGGCGCCGAGGACCAGCAGGCCCATCGTCTTGGCGTCGCCCCAGCCCCAGGTCTCGCCCTCGCTGACGGCGAGCAGGATCGCGACGAGCGACACCGCCAGGACGAACGTGCCGGCCATGTCGAGGCGTCCGGGCTTCCGCACCGGGGACTCCGGCATGCCGAAGACCGCCCCGAGCAGCGCGATGACGACGAGCACGGCGGGGAGCCAGAACAGCCAGTGCCAGGACAGGTGCTCGACGATCGGTCCGGCCGCGACGATGCCGACACCGGCACCGATCCCGAAGATCGCCGACAGCAGACCGATCGTGACGCTGACCTTCTCCTTCGGCAGCTCGTCCCGCACGATGCCGATCGACAGCGGCATCACGGCACCGGCGGCGCCCTGCAGTGCCCGTCCGACGATCAGCACGCCGAGGTTCGGCGCGAGCGCGGCGAGCACGGCCCCGACGAGCAGGATCGACAGCACGACGATCAGGACCTTGCGCTTGCCGATCATGTCGCCGAGGCGACCGAGGATCGGCGTGAGCACCGAGGCGGAGAGCAGGTAGGCCGTGAGCACCCAGCTCGTCGCACTGGTGGAGGCGCCGAGGTCCTGTCCGATGGTCGACAGCGCCGGGGCGACCAGCGACTGCAGGACCGCGAAGGACAGGCCGCCGAGGGACAGGGAGACGATGATCGCCGTGCTGTTCGGCCGGCGCCCGTTCGTGGTGGGGTGCGAGCCGGTCCGTGGGCTCTGCATGGTGTCGGTCATCGTGCTCCGTGTCCTCGTGGTCGATGGCGATGTAAACAACTGCTGACATCACGAGCGTACGCCGGAACGACCGCATGTCAACGCTTGCTTACATCCCTGTGAGGACCGCTAGGCTGCGCACCATGAGCAAGGACGCCGCGGCCACCCGACTCCTGCTCGTGCAGGCCGCCCGCCGACGGTTCGCCTTCGACGGGTACCGCGCGACGACCGTGCGCGAGATCGCCGGGGACGCCGGGGTCAACGTCGCCCTGATCAACCGGTACTTCGGGTCGAAGGAAGGGCTGTTCCGCGCCTGCCTCGACCGCGTCGTCCGTGACCTGGGCGCCGAGGAGACGAGCGAACAGGGGCTCGAGCGGGCGCTCACGGGGATCATCACCCACATCGTGCGGACGCCCACCGACGACGACTCGCTGCAGCTGATGCTCCTGCTCCGGTCCTCCGGCGACGACGGTGCCGACGCCATCCGCCGCGAGACGCTGCGTCGCTACGCCGAACGGCTCGCGGGCACCGTCGGCGGTGCCGGGTCCGACGCGCTGCTCGTCCGGGCCGAGATCGCGCTCGCGGTGGTGCTCGGGATGTCGATGCTCCGGCAGTCCACCGCGGTGGAACCCCTGGCATCCGCCGCCGACGCCGTCGTGTCGGCGGCGCTCGAGGACGCCCTCCGCGCCCTGCTCGCGCCGCCGCGGTAGCGTCGAGGGGTGTCCGACCGACCCGCACGTCGCCCCGACCCCGCTCCGCGCCTGGACGAGGTCGACGAGCGCATCCTCTGGACCCTCGCCGCGGACGCCCGGATCCCGAACAACCGGCTCGCGGCCGCGGTCGGCATCGCGCCCTCGACGTGCCTCGCCCGGGTCCGTGCCCTCGAGGACGCCGGGGTGATCCGCGGCTACCGGGCCGAGGTGGACGTCGCGCGCCTGGGGTTCTCGATCGAGGCGATGGTGTCCGTCCGCGTGCACGCCGCCGCTCGCCACGAACTGCGGGACTTCGCGAAGCGCCTGCTGCGGGTGCCGGTCGTGCAGGACGTGTCGTTCCTGGCCGGGGACAAGGACTTCCTCGTGCACATCGCGTGCGAGTCGACGGAGCAGCTCCGGGACTTCGTCGCCGACGAGCTCAGCGGTGACCCCTCGGTGGCGACGACGCAGACGAACATCGTGTTCGAACGCCTCGTCGCCGACCGCGCCGCCCAGGGCCGCTCGTTCGACGAACTGCGGCGCTGGCGGGCCTGAGGCACGAACCCCGCGTCAGGGGCCCCGGGGCAGTAGCTCCGGGTCAGCGCTTCCGCGTCATCGGGATGTGCGGGATGCGGTCCTCGAGGTACTCGTCCCCGGAACGCACGAATCCGAAGCGGCCGTACCACTGCTCCAGGTGGGACTGGGCGCCGAGGGCGATGCTCGGCGAGCGCGACTCGGCGATCGCCGCCTCCATGAGCTGCCCGGCGAGTCCCTGCCCGCGGGCATGCTGCGCGGTGGCGACCCGGCCGATGCGCTCGGTGCCGTCGGGCTCGCGGAGCAGACGCAGGGTCGCGTCCACCGAGCCGTTGCCGGCCCAGAACTGCACCGTCCCCGGCTCGAGGTCGCGGCCGTCGATGTCGCCGTACGCGGCCTCCTGCTCGACGACGAAGACATCCTGCCGGAGCCGCAGGATCTCGTGCAGCGTGACGATGTCCAGGTTGCGGGTCGGAGCGTTGAAGATCGAGACCACGGACGGCCCTTCCTGAGTATTTCTTCCGAAACAGGGTGTGTTCCGGACCGGATCGGCGTACATTGCCGGTCAACCACTCTACGTGCGCAGCCGAGATCAGGAGGTGAGCGCATGGACAACCCGTTGCGCGCACCCTGGCGCGCCGCACTCCGCATCGTCCTGCTGGGCGTCGGGACCCTCGCTGCCCTCGTGCTGCTGTCCCTGCTGCTCGGCGCGCGCCCGGCATCCGCCGCCACGACCGCCCCGCCTGCTGCCGAGCAGCGCGGACTCGTCGGCAACGTGGTCGAGGGCGTCGGTGGCACCGTGCAGGGGGTGACCGGCGAGGTCGGCAAGGTCGTCGGCGGCGTGACGGACCCCGTCCGCAAGGCCGTCGTGCCGGCACCCGCGGCACCGGCACCGGCACCTGCTCCCGCAGCCCCGGCACCGGCACCGGCACCGGCAGCATCGGCGCCCGCTCCCGCAGCCCCGGTGCCTGCCGCGGTCCCCGCCGCCCCTGCTCCCGCCGCTCCCGCGCCTGCCGCCCCGGCCCCGTCGAGCCCCGCTCCGGCGCCTGCCGCCCCGGCTGCCCCGGCTGCCCAGCCGACCACGACCACGACCGCCCGCGCGGCCGACCCGGCCACGCGCCCGGTGCGACAGGTCGTCGACCACGTGAGCACCGCCTCCCGTCCGGTCACCGACGCCGTCGCGAACGTCCTGCGTCCCGTCACGGGCACCGTGGAACACGTCACCGGCGCACGCCCCGTGACCGCCGTCGTCGACACCGTCGACGACGTGGTCGGCAGCGTCCCGGTGGTCGGGACGGTCCTCGGCGACGACACCCTCGGCACCGTCACCGGTCCGGTCACGGGCCTGGTCGACGACACGCTCGGCTCGGTCGGCACGACCGTCGGCACCGTCCCTGCCGTGGTCGAGGGCGTTGTCCCGTCCGTCGGCGGCGCCCTGCCAGGAGGCACGGATCCCGTCGTCGACGTCCCCGCACTCCCGGTGGGCGGCGGCTCGAACCCGCCCGCCGGGCCCGTCCCGTCGGCGCCGGTCGCCGACGTCCCCGTCCGGCCCGGAACCGCGCCCGCGCAGGGCACCGCGGTGTCCACCGCTCCGGCCCGTGTCGGCACCGGCGACGACTCGGGTGCTCGCTCCGGCGTGTTCGGCTCGCCCGACCACGCCGTTGCGGCGACCCCGGCGGCGCCGGTCGGCCCGGTGCTCGCAGCCGTCGACGTGCAGGACGCGACCCTCGGCGGCCACGCGCTGCTCCTCCCCGCGGACGGCAAGGGCCACGGGGTCCCGTTCGACGGCACCGACGCCGGCGTGCTCGGTGGCAGCGCCTCCACGAACTCCGGCGGCGCAGCTGCCGTCGGCATCGTCGGTACGACCGACGACATCGTCTCCCTCGCCGCGGGGCCTCGCGGCACGCTCTCCGACGACGCGGTGCCCGCATCGGTCGTCGGCGAGCACGACGTCGCCCCTGACTGAGATCGGTGCGCCTGCCCGGCACGGCAGGCACGCACACATCCCGGCTGCGTCCGCGGTCGGTGACGATCTCGATCAGGGAGCACGACCATGAACAAGTACGTCTCCAGAGGGCTCTGGTTCGCCCTCTTCGTCGGCGGGCTCACGCTCGGCGGCACGGCTGCGGCGAACGCGGCCACGACATCCGGTGCCGACGGCACCGTCTCGGGCACCCAGGTGGCGCCCTCCGTGGACGCTCCGGTGTCCCTCGGCGGCAACGCGATCGGCGTGCTCGGTGACGCGGTGTCCACCGTGACCGGCTCGGCCGGGGCTGCCCCGGCCCCGGCGGCTGCTCCGGCGCCCGCCGCCGTGTCCCCGAGCACCTCGGGCGAGGACGGCACGCTCTCCGGCACGCAGGTGGTGCCGGACGTCGCAGCACCGGTGACGGTCGGCGGCAACGCCGTGGCCGTCGGCGGCGATGCGGTCTCGACGAGCGCACCCGCGGCTGCCCCCGCGGCTGCTCCGGCCCCGGCTCCGGCCCCGGTTCCTGCGGCTCCGGCCCCGGCTCCGGCGGCTCCCGCTCCGGCTCCGGCGGCTCCCGCTCCGAGCACCTCGGGGCAGGACGGCACCGCCTCCGGCACCCAGGTCGCCCCGACCGTGACGGCCCCGGTGACGGTGTCCGGCAACGGCATCGGCGTCCTGGGTGACGGCACGTCGACATCGACCGCCCCCGAGGCGACGGCACCGACGACCCCGACGGCCCCGGCCGCCGAGGCCCCGGCAGCGCCGACCACCTCGGGAACCGACGGACTGCTCTCCGGCACCCAGGTGACCGGTCTGGTCGACGTCCCGGTGACGATCGGTGGCAACGGCATCGGCGTCCTCGGTGACGGCAGCTCGACGAGCACGGCTCCGGCCGCAGGCACGAGCACGGGCACCGGGACCGCCGCGGCGGCCGGTGGCTCGACCTCGGGTTCGGACGGGACGGCCTCGGGCACGCAGGTGTCCCCGGTGGTCTCGATCCCGGTCACGGTGGCGGACAACGGCATCGGACTGCTCGGGACGGGTACCTCGGCGAGCACGGCTCCGGCCGCAGGCACGACCACGGGCACCGGGACCGCTCCGGCCGCCGGTGGTTCGACCTCGGGTTCGGACGGCACAGCGTCGGGCACGCAGGTCAGCCCGGTCGTCGCCGTCCCGGTCACCATCGGTGGCAACGGGATCGGCGTCCTCGGTGACGGCACGAGCACCGGCACGACGGCTCCGGCCACCGGTACCGGCTCCACGACACCGACGACCGGCGGCACGACCTCCGGTGACGACGGTCTGCTCTCCGGCACGCAGGTGACCCCCGTGATCAGCCTGCCGATCACCATCGGTGGCAACGGGATCGGCATCGTCGGTGACGGCACCAGCACCACCCCGGGCACCGGCACCGGCACGGACCCCGGCACCGACCCGGGTACTGACCCCGGGACCGACCCGGGCACGGACCCCGGAACCGACCCGGGCACGGACCCCGGAACCGACCCGGGCACGGACCCCGGCACCGACCCCGGGACCGACCCGGGAACCGTCCCCACCGGGACGGACCCCGGAACCGGCACCGAGCCCGGCACCGTGACCACCCCCGTGGGTGTGGTCGACGTCGTCGAGCCGACCCGGGCCTCCACAGCGGGCGTGGCGACCACCACGACCGCCGCCACCAGCGGGGTCCGGACCAGCGCCGGGACCGTCGCGGCGGCCGCCGCGGCCGGTGACGGCCAGCCGGAGCTCGCGTACACGGGAGCCGGCTCGCCGGTCCTGCCGGCAGGGTTCGCGCTCCTGCTGCTCCTCGCCGGAGTCGGCACGCTCGTGCTCCGTCGCCGGCACTGACCGCCGGGTGATCGAGGGGCGTCACACCGTGGCGCCCCTCGTCACCCTGCCCGGGGAGACCTCCGGTCACGTCGGCGCATCGGATGCGTGTGCATGTTCCGACGGACCGCTCGTCGATCGACTCGTGGATCGTCGCGGTCTGGACGACGGACACCGCGGACGCCGGACCCGTCCGGGGGAGACGCCCGGTTACGACGGCGCTCACGAGCAGGGCGCGGCCGTCAGCGGCCTGGGGTATCGTTCCGACTACGCAAGCGCTCCGGGGTCGGTGGAAATCCGAGCCGGTGGTGACAGTCCACGAACTGACGACGGGTGCGAACCCGCCAGATGTTGACCCGGTGGAAATCCGGGACCGACGGTGAAAGTCCGGATGGGAGGCGCGCTGGGCGGACAGGACGACCCCACGACCCGTGGGGTGCGACCCGTTCGTCGATGCCGACGATCGTCGAACGCCCCCGGAGTCCCGTTGAGAGGACACCAGTGTTCACCGGCATCATCGAGGAACTCGGCACCGTCACCGCCGTCGAGCAGCAGGGCGACTCCGTCGCGCTCACCGTGCACGGCCCCGTCGTCGTGCAGGACGCCCGGCACGGCGACTCGATCGCCACGAGCGGTGTCTGCCTGACCGTCGTCGAACAGACCCCCGAGACCTTCACCGCCTTCGTCATGAAGCAGACCCTCGACATGAGCGCCCACGGCACACTCCGGGTGGGGGACCGCCTGAACCTCGAGCGCGCTGCGTCGGTCGGCGACCGCCTGGGCGGACACATCGTGCAGGGCCACATCGACGGCACCGCCGCGGTGCTCGAGACCTCCGACGGCGACGGCTGGCGGCGTGTGCGGTTCTCGCTCGCGCCGGCGCTCAGCCCGCTCGTGGTCGACAAGGGCTCCGTCGCGCTCGACGGCGTCTCGCTCACGGTCAGCGCCGTCTCCCCGGAGGACACCCACCCCGACGCCGCCTGGTTCGAGGTGAGCCTGATCCCCGAGACGCTCGAGGCCACGACGCTCGGGCTCCGTGTGCCGGGTGACCGGGTGAACGTGGAGACCGACGTGCTGGCCCGGCACGTCCGTCGCATGCTGCGGCTCGACGCCGCGGCGCAGTCCCTCGAGACCGCCGCGCAGCCGCTCGAGACCGCCGGATCGGAGGCCCGGTGATGGTCGCCGAGGCCGGCACCGTCCCGCAGGCGCTCGGCTCGTCGAGCATCGAGACCGCGATCGCGTCGATCGCGGCAGGCCGCCCCGTCATCGTCGTCGACGACGAGGACCGTGAGAACGAGGGCGACGTCATCCTGTCCGCCGAGCTCGCGTCGCCGGAGTGGATCGCCTGGACCGTCGCGCACTCGTCCGGGTTCATCTGCGCGCCGGTCAGCACCGAGATCGCCGATGCGCTCGACCTGCCGCCGATGGTGGCGCACAACGAGGACGTCCGCGGTACGGCCTACACGGTCACCGTCGACGCGGCCGTCGGTGTGACCACGGGCATCAGCGCCCACGACCGCGCCCGCACCCTGCGGGTCCTCGCCGACCCGGACTCGGTGCGCGACGACCTGCACCGACCCGGCCACGTGGTGCCCCTGCGCGCCCGACCGGGTGGGGTCCGCGAGCGCGCCGGGCACACCGAAGCAGCGATCGAGCTCGTCACCGCGGCCGGACTCCGTCCCGCTGCGGCGATCTGCGAGATCGTCGACGAGGACGGCAGCATGATGCGACTGCCGGCGCTCGTCGCACTCGGGGCGCGCGAAGGCGTGCCCGTCATCACCATCGCTGCGCTCGCCGAGTGGCTGGACGCGGCAGACCGGGCGGCGGCAGCGACTGCCGCGCCCACGGAAGGAACGACACGATGAGCGGAGCAGGCGCGGCGGACCGCGACCAGGTCGACGGCACCGGGATCCGGGTGGCCATCATCGCCGGACAGTGGCACGACACGATCGCTGCGGGACTGCTGGCCGGGGCGCAGCGCGAGGTCGAGCGGCTCGGGGCGACGGCCGACGTCATCCCCGTCCCCGGCAGCTTCGAGCTGCCCGTGGTCGCGAAGACCGCGCTCGGCGCCGGTTTCGACGCCGCGGTCGCGCTCGGCGTCATCATCCGCGGTGGCACCCCGCACTTCGAGTACGTCTCGGGCGCCGCGACGACCGGGCTGACGCAGGTCGCGATCGACACCGGCAAGCCCGTCGGGTTCGGTGTGCTCACCCTGGACGACGAGCAGCAGGGCCTCGACCGTGCGGGGCTGCCCGGCTCCAAGGAGGACAAGGGCGCCGAGGCCGCACACGCCGCGATCAGCACCGCGGTGACGTTGCGGTCGCTGCGCGTCCTGGCCTGAGCCGCTCTCGGCCTGACGCTCCACGCAGAACGGCCCCGCACCGGTGAGGTGCGGGGCCGTTCTGTCTGCGCTCGTCGAGCGGCTGCGCCCGCTAGCGCTTGCCGAACACGTGGATCGGCAGGAAGAAGGAGAGGCTCATCAGGAGCACACCCGCCATGAAGACGAAGGCCTGGCCCGACTCGACCTGGAAGGCGAACCCGAACAGGTACATCGACACCAGCAGCAGCAGGATCGAGAAAACAGCGGCGATGACGCGGCCCACGGGATACCTCCGGGTGTCGACGAGTGGATCGTTCCCCAGTCTATCCCCAGCAGGGGGTGTGCCGGTTCACGCGCCGGGTCGGGTCGCGATCAGACGGTCGACGACGGCGAGCAGGGTCTCCATGTCGACGCTGCCGCGCTTCGGTCGGACCTCGCTCGCGGCCCCGAGTGAGGCCTGGTGGTACAGCCCGTCGCCGAGGAGCTTGACGGCCTGCGCGGTCGGCTCGTCACCCAGGGCGTCGACGAGTGTCGTGAGCCAGGCGTTCTCGGTGTCGTCGAGGGTGCGACCCGCCTCTTCGTAGCCGGCCTGCTGCAGGCGGCTCGCGGCGAGCAGGGCGAGGTCGAGCTCGCTGCCGACGAACAGGCAGTTGCGGACGAAGTAGCGCGCGGCGCCGTCCTCGGCGTCCTGCATGCGCTCGACGTCGATCGCGGACAGGTCCGACAGCCGTTCGCAGAGCCCCTCGACCAGGGCGGCCTTCGAGCCGAAGTGGTAGAGCAGCCCACCCTTCGAGACACCGGCGCGCGCGGCGACGGCGTCGAGGGTGGCGGGGCGCTCGCCCTCTTCGCACACGATGGCGACGAAGCTGTCGAGGACACGGTCGCGGGCACTGGCCATGCCGAGAGTCTAGGAGCAGTTCCCGGGGGCGCGGACGCCAGCACGGCCGCAGTCGCCGTGAACGCTCACGAAGTGCCGCGTGCCCGTTGCCGATCGCGCCCGCAGGGGCTACGGTCGGAGCGACCGTGAAGGTTCACGAGACGACAAGGATCCGCATGTCAGCGCAGACGGCGAACACCGCCACCACCCCGACCCCGACCACCACGGACCGCCCCGGGTGGGCCGTCCTCGGCCCCGGCGGCATCGCCCGACGCTTCCTCTCGCAGCTGCCCGCCAGCGGGGGCGTCCTGGTGGCGGCCGGTAGTTCCTCGAGCGAACGCGCACAGGTCTTCGCCGACGAGGCTGCCGGGTACGGGTTCGCCGACGTGACCGCCGGCACCTACGACGAGGTCCTCGCCGACCCGCGCGTCGACGCCGTCTACGTGTCGACCGTGCACACCGGGCACGCCCGGCTCGTGCTCGCCGCACTCCAGGCCGGCAAGGCCGTGCTGTGCGAGAAGCCCCTCGCCGTGAACCACGGCACCGCGATGGCGCTGACCGATGCCGCTCGCCAGGCCGGCCTGCCGCTCGTCGAGGCGTTCATGTACCGCTTCCACCCGCAGACCGCGGCGCTGGTCGACCTGGTCCGCGACGGCGTGATCGGCGACGTGACCCACATCGACGCCTCGTTCGCGTTCCGGACGGGGGAGCGCACGGGGCGGCTGTTCGACGTCGACACCGCCGGCGGCGGGATCCTCGACGTTGGCGGCTACCCGGTGACGATGGCCGCGGCGATCGTGCAGGCCGCCACCGGGGTCGCGGTCGCCGAGCCCGTGGACCTCACCGCCACCGGCACGCTCGGACCGACCGGCGTCGACGAGTGGACGGTGGCGCAGCTCACCTACAAGGGTGGGATCACGGCGGCGGTCCGCACCGGCGTCTCCGTGCAGGACGACAACGCGGTGTCGGTGTACGGCACGCGCGGCCGCATCGTCCTCACCGACCCCTGGACGCTCGGCGACGACCCCACGATCGAGATCCGCACGGTCGACGAACCCCCTCGTTCGCTGTCCTTCGCGGGGGAGCACCCCTACGCCCGAGAGGCCGACGCCACCACCGACGCCCTGCGTGCCGGTGCGGTCGAGGCAGCGCAGATGACCATCGACGAGACCCTCGCCACCGCGCGCACGCTCGACCGGTGGCGCGCGGCGATCGGCCTGCGCTACCCGTTCGAGGCCGAGTCCGCCGACATCCCGACGGTGTCCGGCCGACCGCTCGCAGTGCAGGACGGCAACCCGATGCGGTACGGCGAGGTGCCGGGTGTCGGCAAGCGGATGTCCCGCCTGGTGATGGGTGTCGACAACCAGCCCGACCTGGCCCACGCCAGCGCGATCTTCGACCTGTTCGTCGAGCAGGGCGGCAACGTCTTCGACACCGGGTACATCTACGGCGGCGGGGTGCTCGAGGGGCGGCTCGGCAAGTGGATCCAGAACCGGGGGATCCGCGAGGACGTGGTCGTCATCACGAAGGGGGCCCACACCCCGCACTGCGACCCGGAGTCGATCACCCGGCAGCTGCTCGAGAGCCTGGACCGACAGGGCACCGACTACGCGGACATCTACATGATGCACCGGGACAACCCGGACATCCCGGTGGGGGAGTTCGTCGACGTGCTCGACGAGCACCGTCGTGCCGGCCGCATCCGCGTCTACGGCGGCTCGAACTGGACCCCCGCGCGCTTCGACGAGGCGAACGCCTACGCCCGGGCCAACGGGAAGCACGGGTTCGAGGTCCTGAGCAACCACTTCGGCCTCGCCGAGGCGTACGACGTGCCGTGGGACGGCTGCGAGCACGCGACCGACGCCGCGTCGAAGGCCTGGCTCGAGGAGCGCCAGGTCCCGCTGCTGCCGTGGTCGTCGCAGGCCCGCGGCTTCTTCACCGGCCGCGCGACGCCCGAGGACACCAGTGACGCCGAGCTCGTCCGCTGCTACTACTCGGACGACAACTTCGAGCGGCTCCGGCGTGCACGCGAACTCGGGGAGCAGTTCGGCGTCCCGGCGACGGCGATCGCCCTGGCGTACGTGCTCCACCAGCCGTTCCCGACGTTCCCGCTCTTCGGACCCCGTACGATCGCGGAGGCCCGGTCGTCCATGACCGGCCTCTCCGTCGACCTCACCCCGGAACAGGTGGCATGGCTGGACCTCCGCGCCTGACCCCGGGCGGCCGCGCGACGATCATCGACGTCGCCGCGGCCGCCGGGGTGTCCCGGCAGACCGTCACCCGCGCGATGAACGGCATGTCCGGCATCAGCGCGGCGACCAAGGACCGCGTGCTCCAGGCCGCGGCGGCGCTCGACTACCGGCCGTCGCGGTTCGGCCGCGGGCTCGTCACCGGCGGCGACCACCAGCTCGGACTCGTCGTCAACGACCTGCGGAACCCCTACGCCCCCGCGCTCGCGTCGGCGGTGCTCGGCCTGGCCGCCGCTCGCGGGTGGAACGTCATGCTCGCGGACGTCGGGCTCGCGAGCGACTCGGACCGGATGGTGGAGTCCCTCGGCGCGCAGACCGACGTCGTGATCGGCTACCTCGGGTCCCGGGCGCCGGAGTGGATCGAACGGCTCGGCTCGGTCCCCGTCGTCGAGCTCGACCCCTCGGGCCCGGTGACCCGCGCCGCGGTCCGGATCGACCCGACCGCCGCGATCGAGGACCTCGCCGACCACCTCGTCGACACCGGGGTGAAGCACCCCGTCGTGCTCGACGCCGCCGCCGACGGTGTGCCGAGCCAGCGGGGGGAGCGCATGGTCGCGGCGCTGCGGCACCGCGGGTACCTGCCCGACCTCGTCATCGCGTCCGTGCCCACCGCCGAGGCCGGTGCCGAGCAGACCGAGCGGATCCTCGCCGAGCACCGCCGTGTGGACGCGGTCCTGGCGTTCAACGACGTGCTGGCCCTCGGCGTGCTGTCGGCGTGCCGTCGTGCCGGCGTCGACGTCCCCGGTGACGTCCGCGTGGTCGGTGTCGACGGCCTGCCGCTCGGGACGCTCGTCGCGCCGACACTCACCACGCTGGCCGTCGACCTGGACGAGGTCGCCGGCCAGGCCCTCGACCTCGCGCTCGGCATGCTCGCGGGCGAGCTGCCGCGCTCCGGCGCAGCCGTGGAGCGCACGGTGCGACACCGGTTGCTGCTCCGCGAATCGGCGTAGGTCCGAGAACGCGACCAGAGGACGGCCCGACGGCAGACGGCACGACCGCCACGGGCCTCCCGGCCGTCGTCAGTTGCACTTGCAACCAAAACCGTCCGGACGGTACACTAACGGAGTCCTGACGGGGCGCGTGTCCATCCCGCGTCCCGTCTCGTCTGCCCCACGTACCACCCGCCGTCGACCTGGTCCGGCTCGAAGTCCCAGGAGTCCGCCGTGTCCGCACTGCTCACCAGCCCCGTCGCCACCCGCGTCACCGGGAGCCGCGCCCGACGGTTCCTGGCGCTCGCCGTGCTCATGCTGCCGGTGCTGCTCATCTCGGTGGACAACACCATCCTGAGCTTCGCGCTGCCGTCGATCAGCCGCGCGCTGAACCCGGACGCCACCACGCAGCTCTGGATCGTGGACGCGTACCCGCTCGTGCTCGCCGGACTGCTCGTCGTCATGGGCAGCATCGGCGACCGGATCGGCCGCAGGCGGATCCTGGTGATCGGCGCGACCGGCTTCGCCCTGTTCTCTGTGGCCGCGGCCTTCGCGACCGACGCCTGGATGCTCGTCGCGGCACGGATCGCGATGGGGGTCTTCGGCGCGATGCTCATGCCCGCCACGCTGTCGATCATCCGCAACGTGTTCGTCGACGCGGGGGAGCGGCGGATGGCGCTCGCCGTCTGGTCGACGATGTTCGCCGCCGGCAACGCGCTCGGCCCGCTCGTCGGTGGCGCCCTGCTCGCGCACTTCCACTGGGGCAGCGTGTTCCTGGTCGCGGTGCCGATCCTCGTGCTCATGCTCGTCGGTGTGCCGTTCTGCGTGCCGGAGTCCCGCGACCCGCTGCCCGGGCCGGTCGACCTGCCGAGCATGTTCCTGTCCCTCGGAGCCCTCGCACCGATCGCCTGGGCCATCAAGTCCGTCGTGCACCCCGAGGAGCGGGGGCTCGCGATCGCCATGCTCGCCGTCGGTGTCGTCTGCGGGATCGCGTTCGTCCGCCGGCAGCTGCGGTCCCGCACGCCGATGCTCGACCTGCGGCTGTTCCGCAGCACGGCCTTCACCGGCAGTGTGCTGATGAACCTGGCGGCGATGTTCTCGCTCACCGGGTTCCTGTTCTTCATCGCCCAGCACCTGCAGCTCGTGGCCGGGCTCGACCCGTTCGCGTCCGGCGTCGTGCTCATCCCGGGGTCGGTGCTGACCATCGTCGCCGGGCTCGCGGTCGTGCCGGTCGTCGCCCGGGTCGCACCGCGGTGGGTCGTGTCGGTGGCGCTGCTGTTCTCGGCGGCGGCGTACGCCCTCGTCGCAGTCCTCGGACACCACGCGTCCATCGCGGCCCTGGCGTTCGCGTTCGTGCTGCTCGGCATCGGCATCGGGGCGTCCGAGACGGTGACGAACGACCTCATCATCTCGACGGCACCGGCGGACAAGGCCGGTGCGGCATCGGCGATGTCCGAGACGGCGTACGAGATCGGTGCCGTGCTCGGCACCGCGGTCCTCGGCACGATCCTGGCGACGACCTACCGGGCGCACGTCGTGGTGCCCGACGGGTTGTCCTCGTCGGCGCACGTCGCGGCACAGGAGACCCTCGGTGGCGCGGTCGCCGCGGCCGGGCAGCTCGGTGGTGGCGCCGGGCAGGCACTGCTCGAGTCGGCACGGGCGGCGTTCGACTCCGGCGTGACGATCACCGCGGGCGTCGCGGCGGTGCTCATGGTCGTGGCGGCAGCGGGTGCGCTCGTCATGCTCAAGCGCCGCTGAGCGGGCGCGGAGTCGTCGCCACGGCGCGCCCGGCCGTCCCCGAACCTGTGAATCGTTGACCTCAACCAGGGTTCAGGTCATACGTTGGGTGACAGCCGCCGAGTGACGGCAGCCCCTCCCGAAGGAACGACCACGATCACCATGCCCGACGAAGCACCGGCCACCATCGCCGACGCGTACAAGTCCGCGTTCCGCGGGCACCCTGCCGGCGTCGCCGTCATCACGGCCGAAGGCCCGGACGGACCGACCGGCCTCACCGCCTCGAGCGTCGCGAGCGTCGCCGTCGACCCACCCGTCCTCGTCTTCTCGCTCTCCACCAACTCCGGCTCGGCCGGGGTCGTGCTCGGTGCGCCGATCTTCGTCGTGCACCTGGTCGACTCCCTCGGGGTCGCACTGGCCAAGCGCTTCGCCTCGACGGGCAGCCCGGCGGCCGACGACCCGATCTGGGGCACCCTGCCGTCCGGCGACCGCTACCTGCCGAGTGCGGCGAGTGCCCTCCGCTGCCGACCGCTGTCGACGACCCCGATCGGCAGCTCGACCGTCGTCGTCGCCGAGGTGCTCGACATCGCCGTCGGCGCCGACCGTGGCGAGCCGCTGGTCTACCACAACCGGGAATTCCACTCCCTCACCGATCGTTCCCGGCTCTCGTGAGCCGCGGAGCCGCGTCCACAACCCACTGATCGAAAGGACCTCACATGGCTGAGTACACCCTGCCGGAACTGCCGTACGACTACGCCGCGCTCGAGCCGCACATCAGCGGCAAGATCATGCAGCTGCACCACGACAAGCACCACCAGGCCTACGTCACCGGTGCCAACACCGCGCTGCAGCAGCTCGGTGAGGCCCGTGAGTCGGGCAACTTCGGTGCGATCAACAAGCTCGAGAAGGACCTCGCGTTCCACCTCGGTGGTCACGTGAACCACTCGATCTTCTGGACCAACCTCGGTCCGGACACGAAGGTCCCCGAGGGCGAGCTCGCCGCGGCGATCGACGAGTTCTTCGGTTCGTTCGAGCAGTTCCAGGCGCAGTTCGCCGCCGTCGCGAACGGCATCCAGGGCTCCGGCTGGTCCGTGCTGGCCTGGGACACCGTGGGCCAGAAGCTCACCACGTTCCAGCTCTTCGACCAGCAGGGCAACATCCCGTTCGGTCTCGTCCCGATCTTCATGCTCGACATGTGGGAGCACGCCTTTTACCTCGACTACCTCAACGTCAAGGCGGACTACGTCAAGGCCGTCTGGAACATCGTCGACTGGGAGAACGTCGCCGCTCGTTTCGAGAACGCGAAGTCGCAGCGGTTCGTCACGCTCTGATCCGCGTCGGCGGGTCACCACGGTGACCACCTGACGAACGGGAGGCACGGTGCCAGCTGGCAGCGTGCCTCCCGTTCGTGGTCAGGGGGAGGACCGGGCGCAGCCGTCGCGGATGCGACCGATTGGTCGTCGGGGGCACCGCCGCGTGCGCTCAGCGCACGGCGTCGCGGCCGGGCGCACCGGCGGCGAGGTCGTGGGCGATGCGACGCAGCGCGGCGTCGACGTCGGTCTGGGCACGGTCGACCAGCGCGCTCCACTGGGCCCCGCGTGCGGCCATCACCGTGCGTTGGGCAGCTCGTTCGGCGAGGACGGGGTCGGCACCGTGTTCGCGGCACCACGCCCGGATGGCCGCGACGTGGCAGCGGTGCGCACGGCGCTGTCGGTCGCGCCCGTCGAGGGACTCGACCGATCCGAGTTCGAAGGTGAGTCGTGCGGCCAACGCGCGGTGCGGGTCGTCGAGTCCGCCGAAGGTCGCGACCAGGTGATCGGCGAGGGCATCCACATCGGATGCCGGATCGAGCGCCGTCGCCGGGCGGTTGGCCGCGAGGTGCTCGACGACGGAGTCGATCAGGGCGTCCCGCGAGCCGAAGTGGTACACGACGGGGTAGGCGCTCGTCCCGAGCACACGGCCGAGGCCCCGGACCGTGACGTCCTCGATCTTGGTCTCGACGAAGTGGTCGACCACCTTCTCGAGGATCGCGGGTTTGCGGGTCGGGTCGGGCTTCCTGGGCATGGCATCTCCGTCGTCGTGGCGGTGGTCGCGCGACCGTTCACATACTAGCATCGGTATATCAGTTTCGGGAGCGGACCTGAAGGAGGCATATCCTTGGTGCACCCTCCGTTTCCACCGATAGAAACGGAGCAATACTCGTTTTCAAGTACACTGTTGCGGATGTCCATGCCGTTCGAGCGCGCTCTGCCGCCGTCACGGCCCGAGGGGACCCCCGCTGGACGGGTGGTCGCGGGCCGACGCCGTGGCGCCGGAAAACGCTTCCTGGTCGTCGGCGACGTCCTGGACGGCGTCCTCGTGCACACCACCGCGCACCGGATCGGGGTGCACGACCCGGCAGCGCAGATCCGCCACCGTCCGACCGGAGCCGGCGGCAACACGGCCACCTGGCTCGGCTGGCTCGGGGCCGAGGTCGACGTCGTCGCCCGGGTCGGGGTCGACGACGTCTACCGGCACGAGCGTGCGCTCGAGGACGCCGGGGTCCGAGCCCACCTGCGCTACGACGCGATGACGTCCACCGGCGTCGTCGTCTCCGTCCGCAACGACCACGGCCGCACCGCGATGTCCGATCCGGCGGCGAGCGGGAAGATCAGCGCGGCCGACGTCCCGCCCTCGTTGGTCGCACGTGCTGACATCGTGCACCTGACGGGTGCCGCCATGCTCGGCGGCGGGGTCGACCGGCTCGCCGCACTCGTCGCGTGTGCCCGGACAGGGCCGGCGCGCGTCGCGGTGGACCCCTCGTCGGTCGCGGTGATCGAGACCGTCGGCGCGGACCGGTTCCTCCAGGCGCTGCGGGGCGTCGACGTGCTCTTCCCCGACCAGCAGGAGGCGCTCGCCCTCGGCGGAGGGGACGACCTCGACGCCGCGGTGCGCCGGCTGACCGAGCACGTCCCGCTGGTCGTCGTCACGGCGGGGGCGGACGGCGCACTGATCGGGCGCCGGGGGCGGAGCGTCCAACGGGTCCCTGCGACGCCCGCGACCGTCGTCGACACCATCGGCGCCGGGGACGCCTTCGTCGCCGGGTTCGTCCGCGCCTGGGCGACCGACCCGGTGCGGGTCGGTGCGGCGGCACGCGAGGGCACCCGGGTCGCCGCTCGGGCACTCGGTTTCGTGGGCGGTCGGCCGCCGGTCTGAGCGACCTGAGCGACCTGGGTGATCTGCGTGATCTGCGTGATCTGCGCGATCTGACCGGCGGTGCTGCCTGCGGGTCAGCGCTCCGACGGCTCGGCGACCACGTTCAGGGTCTGGACGAGTCCGGCACCCACGGGTGCGAGCCGGATCTCGACGCGCAGCCGCCCGCACGCGCCGGGCATCCACCAGCGCAGGTGCGACGGTGCGGAAGAGGACTCGGCCACCGGTGTCGCAGCGAGGTCGGCGTCGACCTCGGACACGGCCTGGGCGACCGCGCGCCGTCGACGGTCGTAGGGCACGTCCATCGCCACGTTGGGCGTGCAGATCGCGTCCGCCAGGTCGTCGCGCCAGTCGGCCAGGAGGCGCATCACCGCGGCCTGCGCGGCTCGCGTCGCGCGGCTGGTCACCGCCGCCCCGGTGCTCGGTCCGGTCGCCGCGGGTGCGTCCGTCGTCAGCGCCGCCCCGAGCACGAGGTCGTGCGCCTGCTGCGCGGCAGCGGAGACCTTGGCCTGGGTGGCGTTCTCGAACGCGACGACCCCGAGGCCGTCGCGCACGGACCACCGCATGTGGGCGGAGAAGCCCGGGTAGCCGCCGGAGTGGGACACGAGTTCGCCGAAGCGGTCGTCCTGCTCGACGAACAGCCCGAAGCCGTACGCGGTTGCGCGGGGCGAACCCGGGACGACCGACGGGGGGACGACCCGCATCGCCTGCTGCATGAGCCGGCGGTCGGCGGGGGAGACCGGACCGGGTTCGGGCGCGCCGGAGAAGCCAGAGCCGAGGTGGGTCGCCCAGCGAGCCAGGTCGCGCACGGTCGAGAACAGTCCACCGATCGACGAGAACGCGCCGGGCCCGGTCATCGGCAGGGGTTCCCAGTCGCCCTCGTGCCCGCGGACACCGGTGACCACGAACCCGCTGGACTCGTCGGCGCGGAACACCGTGTCGGCCAGTCCGAGGGGACGCAACACGATCTCGCTGGCGGCCTGGGTGAAGGGCTGCCCCGTCACGACGGAGACGACCCGGCCGAGCAGTGCGTACCCCAGGTTCGAGTACGCGAAGCGGGTGCCGGGCAGGGAGTCGAACAGCAGGCCAGCACGCAGGACCTGGTCGAGCTCGGCGTCCGAGATGGACTCCTGGCGGTCGGCCCAGGGATCGTCGGTGGGGAACCCGGCCGACATCGTCAGCAGCATCCGCACCGTGGGGACGGGGAAGTCCGGGGTCGGCAGGGCGACGGCGTCGAAGGCCGGCACGAAGTCGGTGATCGGGGCGTCGAGGTCGAGCAAGCCCCGGGCGACGAGCGTCAGCAGGGTCGCGGCCGTGACGCTCTTGGTGCACGAGGCGATGCGGTACACGGTGTCCGCGTCCGGCCGCTGACCGTCACCGCGGTCGCCGTGCCCGCCGGAGGCGACGAGCCCGGAACGGTCGAACACGCCCCACACACTGCTCGGCGCGATGCCCTGTTCGACACGAGCGCGGAACAGCTCGTCGACCTGGTCGACGACCGCAGCCACCGCGGGGTGCGCATCGTTCGCGAGCGGCGCATCCTTCACGAGCGGCGCATCCGCTCGTAGGCGTCCAACGCCCGCTGGCGTGACGCCTTCAGGTCGACCATCGGCTCGGGGCGCAGCTCGTCGGCGGGAACCCAGCGGTGGACGTACTCGCGGTGCGGGTCGAACCGCTCGAGCTGCCGATCGGGGTTGAAGACACGGAAGTACGGTGCGGCGTCGAAGCCGGAACCCGCGACCCACTGCCAGTTCGCCGCGTTGTTCGCGGGGTCGGCGTCGACCAGCGTGTCCCAGAACCACTGCTCCCCGACGCGCCAGTCGACGAGCAGGTTCTTCACCAGGAAGCTCCCGGCGGCCAGCCGCACCCGGTTGTGCATCGCACCGCTGTGCCAGAGCTCGCGCATGCCGGCGTCGACCAGGTCGAAGCCGGTCAGGCCCTGTCGCCAGCGCTCGAGCTCGGCTTCCTCGGGGTCACGCCAGGGGAACGCGTCGAAGTTCCGACGGACGTTGACGGTGGCGATGTCGTCGCAGTGGAAGTACTCGTTCCAGTTGAACTCACGCCATGCCAGCTGCCGGAGGAACGCCGAGGCGTTCTGGCGCTGCGCGGGCTCGAGCCGCTCGTGCAGGCGGTGCCACACCTGGTACGGGCTGATCTCGCCCCACCGCAGGAACGGGGAGAGGCTGCTCGTGGCCTCCATCGCGGGCTCGTCCCGCTGGTCGTAGTCCTCGAGCGCGTGCTCGACGAAGTGCTCGAGCTGCTGCCGGGCGCCGTGCTCGCCCGGGGTCCAGGCGTCGCGGAGCCCACCGGCCCAGTCGGGCTCCGTCGGCAGCAGCGCCCAGTCGGACAGTGCGTCACCGGTGACGTCGGCCGCAGCGGGCAGGTCGTCCGGGTCCGGCAGGGGGTGCCGTGGCTCGGGCAGTGCCTGGACGGCGTTCCAGAACGGCGTGAACACCTTGTACGGCTCGCCCTGGCCGGTGAGCACCGTCCACGGTTCCCAGAGCAGGTTCGCGGCGAAGCTGTGCGCCTCGATGCCGCGATCGTGCAGTGCGGCCTTGATCCCGGCGTCGATGTCGCGCTCGACGGCGCCGTACCGACGGTTCCAGTACACGGCGTCCGCGCCCGTCTCGGCGACGAGCTGGTCGATGGTCTGCGCCGCGGCACCGCGTCGCAGGACCAGCCGGGAACCCCGCTCGCGCAGGTCGGCGTCGAGCGCGGTCAGGGAGTGGTGCAGCCACCAGCGGCTCGCCGCACCGATCGGACGGAGTCCGGGGGACTGCTCGTCGAGGACGACCACCACGGTGACGTCGCCGCCGTGGTCGATCGCCGCACGGAGCGCCGGGTTGTCGGACAGCCGCAGGTCGTCACGGAGCCAGACGATCGCGCCGGTCACACCGTCGCCGAATCCAGCGTGGTGACCGCTCGTGGCGTCGACCGCCGGCCCGGTGCCGTGCCGACTGCCAGCCGGAGCTTGGTGCAGAGTTCGGTGAGGGTGCGGAGCTCGGGGTCGGACAGGCCGGCGCCCACCTGCTGGGCGATGCTCGCCGCGTGCTGCACGGCGACCTGCCGGTAGACGTCGAAGCCGTGCGGGGTCAGCGCCACGATCACGCCGCGGGCATCGGTGGGGTCCGGCTGCTTCTCGACGATGCCGCGGGCGAGCAGTCGGTCGACCAGACGGCTGACGCTCGGCTGGGTGAGCAGCAGGTGCCCGGTGAGGTCGCGCATCCGGCAGCGTCGACCGGGCTGGGTCGACAGGTTGAAGCACACGTCGTACTCGTTGAACGAGATCTCGTCGCCGGGGAAGTCCGCGTTGAGACTCCGCATCACGGCGACCTGGGCGCGGAACAGCGCTTCCCAGGCGGCCACGGCGGTCGCCTTCTCACTGCGGCGTGTCTCGCTCACGTTCGCGTTCCCTCCGGTCGTCGGACTGACCACACTACCGACGGGCTCCGACAGGAGCCGGGCGACATGCACGAGGGCCGGCCACCTGTCGGCGACCGGCCCTCTCCCTAGCACCAAGAGTTTCCTGCAATCACATTCCGCAGGCGGTGCCACAGCAAACACCGTCTGCACCACCGACTGTATAACGAAGCGGTAACGGGGCGCCAGCCTCTCCGGGCCCGGTTCGCTGCGAGTTCACCAAGAGCAGTCGGAGCGTTTCAGAAGAGGTCGGGTGACGGGGTCGACGCGTACCGCACTGCGACGTCCGCGTGCCGGTCGAAGCGGTAGCCGACGCCGCGCACGGTCCGGACGATCTCCTCGAAGGCGCCGAGCTTGGAGCGGAGGCGACGGACGTGCACGTCGATGGTGCGCTCGTTCGGGGTCTCGTCCTCGCCGTCGGACCACAGGCCCTCGATGATCGCGGAGCGGTCGACGGTCTGGCCCTCGCGGAGGACCAGGAACTGCAGGAGCTCGAACTCCTTGTAGGTCAGGGGCGCGGCTTCACCGTCGAGGGTCACGCGCTTCCGGGAGATGTCGATGACGACGCCCGTCTCCTCGGGTTCGGGCTTCTCGGCCTGCTTGCGGGCGGCCACCGCGGAGCGGTCCTGCAGTGCGAGGCGGACGACGTCGACGTCGCGGCCACCGGAGTGCTCGGCGGCGACGGCGACGGCCGCGTAGGTCTCGGACGACGGGACGAGCTGGGCGGTGAGTGCCTTGAGCTGCTCGACGACCGCGGCCAGGGTCGTGCCGGCGGCCGCGGCCTTGGCTTCGTCGATGCCGACGTACAGGGCGAAGCCGCGAGCCTCGGTGCCCTCCGGCAGGGCGCGGTTCCGCTGCGGCGCGACCACCGGGCTCGTCGGCGCGGTGGCCGGTCCGCTCGCGGCCGGGGAGACGGGTCGCGGGCGGATCGGCGTCACGGTGCCGAGGTCGGTCGGGGTCGGTACTGAGCGGAGCGCGGTGCGGGGCTGGGCGATGGTGAGCGACATGGTGGTTCTCCGGGCGGTGTGGCCGGTGCGCGGGTGGGCGGTGGCCGGTGTCGAATGCGTCATCCCGGGTACGGCGGTACGCCGATGTGCCCTGCGGTCCTGCTGCGGACCGGGGCCGACCCGGGGGAACGGGAGACAGACCTCGTGACGTGGTGCGCGTCGCCGACGGTGTCCGTCACCCGGGGATCACGCTCGCGCGACGGGGGTGGTGTCGCGGGGGATCCGGCTGGAACGGGTGCCGATCAGGCACACATTCGACAACGCATGACCGACATGGTCGGCATCATCGTGCCGACGGTCCCCACTGCCCCTGCGGAGGAGCACGCCTCGGAGAGGACGCGGGTGGACACGGTTGCAGTCATGTGACGAGTATCTGCGGTATACCAACGCGGTGTCAACCGTCCGCACGGACGGTGCGGTGAGCGCGACCGCACGGACGACAGGAGGCGCGGTGCCGACCGGCACCGCGCCTCCTGTCCGTGGGGTGGTCGCTACTCGGCCAGGCCGTAGAGCCGGTCGCCGGCGTCGCCGAGACCCGGGACGATGTAGCCGTTCTCGTCGAGCTTCTCGTCCAGCGCGCCGAGGACGATCGAGACGTTGCGGTCGCCGACGGCCTGCTCGACCATCGCGAGGCCCTCTGGCGCGCCGAGGATGCACACGCACGTGACCTCCTGCGCACCGCGGGCGAAGAGGAAGTCGATCGCAGCAGCCAGGGTGCCACCGGTGGCGAGCATCGGGTCGAGCACGAAGCACTGGCGCCCGGTCAGGTCGTCGGGCAGGCGCTCGGCGTAGGTCTGCGGCTCGAGGGTCTCCTCGTTGCGGGCCATGCCGAGGAAGCCGACCTCGGCCGTCGGGACGAGCTTGACCATGCCCTCGAGCATGCCGAGTCCGGCACGGAGGATCGGGACGACGAGCGGGCGCGGCTTGGCGATCGCGACGCCCATGGTGTGCGCGACCGGTGTGTCGATCGGCGTCGCCGTGACCCGGACGCCCCGCGTGGCCTCGTACGCGAGGAGCGTGACGAGCTCCTCGGTCAGGGCGCGGAACGTGGGGGAGGGCGTCGTACGGTCGCGGAGCACCGAGAGCTTGTGGGTGATGAGCGGGTGGTCGGCGACGTGGACTCGCATAGGGTCGAGCCTAGCGTGCCGTCGACCGTCAGGAGGTCCCGTGGAGGAGCCAGCAGCCCGCCCGTTCGTCCCGGCGATGGAGCGCGCGCTCGACGAGGCTCGACGGTGCCTGGAGACCGACGACGTGCCGGTCGGCGCCGTGGTGCTCGACCGCGACGGGGCCGTGGTCGCCACCGGCCGGAACGAGCGCGAGGCGCGGCAGGACCCGACCGCCCACGCCGAGGTCCTCGCACTGCGTGCCGCCGCGGCGGTGACGGGGGACTGGCACCTCGAGCAGCACACGCTCGTGGTGACGCTCGAACCGTGCCCGATGTGCGCCGGCGCGGTCATGGCCGCGCGGGTGCCCCGGGTCGTGTTCGGCGCGTGGGACCCGAAGGCCGGTGCCAGCGGCAGCGTCTACGACATCGCCAGGGACCGCCGGCTGCCGCACCGCTCCGAGGTCATCGGCGGGGTGCTCGAGGCGGCATGCGCCGAGTTGCTCGACGCCTTCTTCAGTCCGCGGCGAGGATGACGATCGCCTCGGTCGGCGGCTGCGGACCGGTGCGCAGGACGTCCGGCTCGACGTAGATCACCCGGGCGATCGGCACGGCGCTCCGGACCCGCTGCTCGACGGTGTCGATCCCCGCGGCGACGTCACCGAGCCGGCGGTCCCCGTCGACGGCGACCTTCACGCCGACCATGAGCTCGTCCGGCCCGAGGTACAGGGTCTTCAGGTGGATGATCGCGTCGACCTCGGGGCCGTCGAGCACCGCCTGCTTGATGCGCTCGACGTCGGCGGCTGTGGCGCCCTCGCCGACGAGCAGGCTCTTCGTCTCGATGCCGAGCACCACTGCGACGGCGATGAGCAGCGCCGCGATGAGCATGGTGCCGATCGCGTCGAACACCCCGTTGCCGGTGATCGCGGTCAGGCCGACGCCGAACAGGGCGAACACCAGGCCGAACAGGGCAGCGGTGTCCTCGAGCATCACGACGGGCAGCTCCGGGGCCTTCGCGCGGCGGACGAACTGCACCCAGCTCTGCGAGCCCTTCTGCGGCCGGGCTTCCTTCAGGGCGGTGCGGAGCGAGAAGCCCTCGAGCCCGATGGCGATGACGAGCACGACGAGGGGCAGCCACCAGTTCTCGAGCGGGTGCGGGTGGGCGAGCTTCTCGATGCCCTCGTAGAGCGAGAACACACCGCCGACCGAGAACAGGATGATCGAGACGACGAACGCGGACACGTAGCGTTCACGGCCGTAGCCGAAGGGGTGCTCTTGATCCGCGGCGCGTCGGGCCTTGCGGCCACCGAGCAGCAGCAGGAGCTGGTTCGCCGAGTCGGCCAGGGAGTGCACACCCTCGGCCAGCATCGACGCGGAGCCGCTGATCGCCGCCGCGATGAACTTCACGATCGCGATGCCGATGTTGGCACCGAGTGCGGCGAAGATCGCCTTCGTGCCTCCGGAAGCGCTCACAGCTGTCCCCTTCTCGTGGTCTGCGACACGATCCTAGGCGGGTGGCGTCGGTAGGGTCGGGAGCATGACGATCGACCTGCCCCGCACCGCCCTGCTCGGGGTCGGTTCCATGTCCGGCGCGGTCCTCGACGGCCTGCTCGCCGCGGGACTCGACCCGGCCACCGTGACCCTGACCACCAAGTCCGAGGCATCCGCAGCGGCCCACCGTGAGCGCGGTCTCGACGCCACGGCGAGCGACACCGACCCGGACGCCAACCGGGCGGCGGTCCGCGGAGCCGCCCTCGTCGTGGTCGGCGTGAAGCCGTACATGATCGCGGACCTGCTCGACGAGGTCGCCGGTGCCCTGGAGCCCGGCGCCGTCCTGGTCAGCGTCGCCGTCGGCACCACCACCGCGAGCATGGAGGCACGGGTGCCCGCCGGTGTCCGGGTCGTCCGTGCCCTGCCGAACACCCCGATCGGCGTCGGCCACGGCGTCACCGGCATCAGCGCGGGTACCTCGGCCGACGCCGAGGCCGTCGCGCTTGCGTCGTCGGTGTTCACCGCCTCGGGCCAGGTCATCGAGGTGCCCGAGTCGCAGCTCGACGCACTGTCCGCGGTGTCCGGCTCCGGTCCCGCCTACGTCTTCCTGCTGGTCGAACAGTGGCAGCGTGCCGCCGAGGAGCTCGGGTTCAGCCACGAACAGGCGGCGACGATGGTGCAGGGCACGGTCCGGGGCGCCGTCGAGTTGCTCGAGCGCTCCGGCCGCGAGCCCGCCGACCTGCGCCGTGCGGTCACCAGCCCGAAGGGCACGACGGAGCGTGCCGTCGCGGTGCTGCAGGACGCCGACCTGGCGGACACGCTGCTGCGCGCGTCGCGCGCCGCGATCGCACGTGCCGAGGAGATCGCCGCGTCGTAGCGCAGCGCAGCGCCGGGGTGCGGTGCGGACGCTGCCCCTCCCTCGCAGGCTCGGTCGGCGCGGCCCGCGGTGCCGCTGGCGCGGCACCGCTGAGCGGGCCGCGCTATTCGTACGCGGCGAAGCGCTCCAGGTCGCTCTCCGAACCCGAGACGATGATGACGTCGTCCTCGCCGATGACACTGTCCGGCGTCGCCGGCACGAACGGGCTGCCGGGCGGCTTGATGCCGAGCACCGTCAGGCCGAAGCGGGTCCGGATGACCGTCGTGGCGAGGTCCTTGCCGCGGACCGCGCGCGGCGGGAACATCTTGACCACGGCGAAGTCGTCGTCGAACTCGATGAAGTCGAGCATCCGGCCGGAGACCAGGTGCGCCGTGCGCTCGCCGGCCTCACGCTCCGGGTAGACGACGTGGTTCGCGCCGATGCGGGACAAGATCGTGCCGTGCGACCGGCTGATGGCCTTCGCCCAGATCTGCGGGACGCCGAGGTCGACCAGGTTCGCCGTGATCAGGACGCTCGACTCCAGGTCACTGCCGGTGCCGACGACGGCGATGGCGAAGTCCTGTGCGCCGATCTGGCGGAGCGCGTCGATGTCGGTGGCGTCCGCCTGCACCGCGTGGGTGACCCGGTCGGACCACTTCTGCACCAGCCCGGCGTCGGTGTCGACGACCAGCACCTCGCGGTCCTGGCGTTCGAGCTGGCCGGCGGTGGCGGCACCGAAGCGACCGAGCCCGATGACCAGGACGGGAGCGTCGTGACTGATGGCACCGTGCTGGTGCGACGAACGGGTGCGGTCAGCCAACGATCGGCCTCTCCTCGGGACGGCGGAACAGTTGCCGGCTCTGGCTGGCGGCCAGGGCAGCGGCGATGGTCACTGTACCGACCCGGCCGAGGAACATGGTGGCGGCGAGGACGTACTTGCCCGGTTCGGGCAGGTCCGCGGACACACCGGAGGACAGGCCACTGGTCGAGAACGCCGAGATCACCTCGAAGAGCACGCGGTCGAGCGAGTCGTCGGTGATCTGCAGGAGCACCACCGTCGCGACCGCCACGATCGTCGCGCCCCAGAGCACGATGGCCACCGCGACCCGCAGGACGTCGCTCGGGATCCGGCGGCCGAAGGCCTCCATGCTCTGACGACCGCGGGCCTCGGCGACGGCGGCCAGGAACAGCACCGCGAGGGTCGTGACCTTGATGCCACCGGCGGTCGAGGCGGACCCGCCGCCGATGAACATGAGCATGTCGGTGACGAGCAGGCTCGAGCCGTTGAGCTGGTCGAAGTCGACGAGCGAGAAGCCACCCGACCGGGTCATGGTCGACAGGAAGAGTGCCTGGAACGCGGTGCGCCCGGCGCCTTCCTCGCCGAAGGTCGTCGGGTTCGACGCCTCGAGCGCGATGTAGACGGCCGCGCCGCCGAGGAGCAGGACCGCGCTCGTCGCCAGGGTGAGCTTGACGTGGATCGGCCAGCGGCGCGGGGTGCGCAACTGCTTCGTCAGGGCACGGATCACCGGGAACCCGATGGACCCCGCCACGACCCCCACCATCAGGAGCGACAGGAACCAGTAGTCGTGGGCGAACGGGTCCAGGCCGTCGGCGTTGGGCGAGAACCCGGTGTTCGTGAAGGCCATGGCCGCGTAGTAGAAGGAGTCGCCGACCGCGGTCCAGAACGGGATGCCGGCGATGAGCACCGACGGCAGGAGCAGCAGCCCGAGGACGATCTCGATCGACAGCGTGCTCACCGCCACGGTCGCGAGCAGGGTGCCGACCTCGCCGAGCCGGACGGCCTGGCCCTCGGGCACGGCGCCGTGGTGGGTGCGGAGCGGGTTCGAGTCGCCGGCTGCCATCAGCTTGGCGCGCAGGCCGAGCTTGCGGGTGACGAACAAGCCGAGGATCGACGCGAAGGTCAGCACGCCGACGGCGCCGATCTGGGTGCCGATGACCACCAGGACCTTGCCGAACACCGACCAGTGCGTCGCCATGTCGACCGTGGACAACCCCGTCACGCAGACCACCGACGCGGCGGTGAACAGGGCGTCCGCGAAGTGGGTGCTGCTGCGGTCCGCCGTGGCCCACGGCGTCATGAAGAGCACCGTGAACAGGAAGATCAGCGCGATGAACACGACGATCGCCAGCCGGGACGGTGACGAGCGGAGCACCGTCGCGATCCGGCTCGCCCGTCGTCGGCCGACACCCACGTGGTGCGGGATCGGCTCGGTTCGGTCGAGCATGCGTATGCCTCCGAGGACATGGGCCGGGACGGTTCGTCATGGTACATCCGTGGTGCCCCGGCTAGCCTTGCCACCATGGCCGACATCTTCTCCGTCGTGGCGGACCCGACCCGGCGCGAGCTGCTCGGCACCCTGCTGTCCGCCTACGGTTCGGACGTCACCGGCGGGGAGCTCAGCGTCGGCCAGCTCGTCGAACGCCTCGGGGTCAGCCAGCCCACGGTGTCGAAGCACCTGCGTGTCCTGCGTGACATCGGTCTCGTCACCAGCCGTGAAGAAGGGCAGCACCGCTACTACCGACTCGACCCGGAGCCGCTCGTGCGCTTGGAGGAGTGGGTCCTGCCGTTCACGGGGGCGGTCGACGCCGACGGCACCCCGGCCACCACGGCGTGGACGCCGGACGGCCAGCCCGTGTCGATCCGCCGGAACGGTGCGGCCGGCAAGGCGACGGTGGAGGTCGGCACCGAACTCGGTCGCGTCATGGCGGAGGCGTCGTACCGGGCGACCGCCGCGATCTCCGGCGCGCAGCAGGGCTGGGAGCGCGTCGTCGACCGCAGCCGCAAGCGCTTCACCCGTCGGGGCGACGAGGACTGAGTCCCGTCACACCCGCCGGCGAGCACCTGGCGAGGGTCGGTGCGCGCTGCTCGGACTGATCCTGGACACCGGGTCGCACGCGCCTCTACAGTTGCCACTGACCACACAGGTCACACCACTGGCGTGCGCAGCGCGTGCGAGCCCCGAAGGCGGACCATGACCGGCAGTTTCGACGATGTGCGCTTCCTCACCGTCGCTGAGGTCGCCGAGATGATGCGCGTCTCGAAGATGACCGTCTACCGGATGGTGCACGCCGGGGAGCTCCCCGCGATCCGCTTCGGCCGCTCCTTCCGCGTCCCCGAGTCAGCCGTCGCCGACGTGCTGCGCGGTGGTGTGGCGGACGTCGGCTGAGCGCGCGTTCGACATCACAGCGGGCAGCCGGTAGACTCGGGCAGGTTGATTTTCCGCGGTCTCTTCGGCCCGGTGTCCGTACATCAGCATCAGTCCGAGCGAGGTCCACATGGGTTCTGTCATCAAGAAGCGTCGTAAGCGCATGGCGAAAAAGAAGCACCGCAAGCTCCTTCGCAAGACGCGTCACCAGCGACGCAACAAGAAGTAGATCCTCAACAGGTCTGCGCAGGTCGAAGGACCTGCACGAGAAGCCCCGGTTCGCCGGGGCTTTTGCGTTCCCGGGCTACGCTGGGACCATGCCCGCAGTGACGTTCCTGACGAAGCCCGGATGCCACCTGTGCGACGACGCCCGGCCCGTGGTCGAACGCGTCGTCGCCGACCACCCGGGGGTCACCCTGCAGGAACGCTCGATCCTCGACGACGACGCCCTCCGCCAGGAGTACGCGGAGGACATCCCCGTGGTGCTCATCGACGGGCGCGTCCACAGCAACTGGCACGTCGACGCCGACCGGCTCGCACGTGCCCTCGAGAAGGCCGGTTCCCCCGCATGATCTCCCACGTCGTCGCCTGGACCCTGCGCGAGGACCTCGACCGCGCCGCGTCCATCGCCCGGATCCGTGAGCTCCTGACCGGCCTCACCGGCACCATCGGGTCGATCCGTTCGCTCGAGGTCGTCGAGAACGTCGCCTACCCGGAGAAGAACAGCGACGTCGCGGTCGTCGCCACCTTCGACGACCTCGCCGGACTCGACGAGTACCAGGTGCATCCGGCGCACCAGGCCGCGGCAGCCGAGATCCGCGACCTGGTCACCGCGCGGGCCGCCATCGACTGGCAGAGCTGAGCCGGGCCTCCCGTCCCGCCCCGGCGCTGCGTGCGTTGCGTGCGTCCAGTGAGCAGAAGAGGTCGCCTCCGATTTCCGGAGGCGACCTCTTCTGCTCACTCGCTGGTGACTACGGGGTCAGGCGCGTCGGGCCACGGAACAGGTACGTGACCTCGCGGATCGACGGCTCACCGAGCATGAGCATCAGCACGCGCGCGAGGCCCATGCCGAAGCCGCCGTGCGGCGGGACGCCGTAGCGGAAGAAGTCGAGGTACCAGCCGAGCTCCTCCGGGTCGAGACCCTTCTCGACGGCCTGCGCCTCGAGCACGTCGACACGGTGCTCGCGCTGGGCACCTGTGGAGATCTCGGCGCCGTTGAAGATGAGGTCGTAGCTGTTGGTGACCGACGGGTCGCCGGGCTTCCGCATGTGGTAGTACGGCCGGATCGAGGCGTCGTACTCCGTGACGAAGACGAACTCGGAGCCGTGGTGCTCCTTCGCCCAGGCGGCGACGCGGCGCTCGCCCTCGGGGTCCAGGTCGCCGTCGGCGCGGACGACGTCGTAGCCGCTGTCGGCGACGATCTTGCGCGCGTCGGCCAGGGTCACGCGGGGGAACGGCGTCGCGGGGACCTGCAGCTCGAAGCCGAAGACCTCTTCGATGTCCTTGCCGTACTTCTCCTTGACGGCGGTGATGCCGGCGACCAGGACCGCTTCGTGCATCGCCATGACGTCCTCGTGGGACTCGATCCACGAGAACTCGGCGTCGACGCTGGTGAACTCGGTGGCGTGACGGCTCGTGAACGAGGGGTCGGCGCGGAAGGCGTCGGCGATCTCGAACACGGCACCGAAGCCGGCCGGCTGCGCCATCTGCTTGAAGTTCTGCGGCGACTGGGCCAGGTAGGCGGTGGTCTCGAAGTACTCGAGCTGGAACAGTTCGGCGCGCGACTCGGACGCCGACGCCATCAGCTTCGGGGTGTGGATCTCGATGTAGTCGCGGTCGACCCAGTACGTGCGGAACGCGTGCTCGAGCGTCGTCTGGATGCGGAAGATCAGGTTCTGCTTGCGGTTGCGCAGGTCGAGGAAGCGCCAGTCGAGACGCTTGTCGAGCGACGAGTCGTCGGCGATCGGGGTCTCCGGGATCGCGGCGCTCACCACCTGCAGCGCACCGATCTTGACCTCGAGCCCGCCGAGCTTCACGCGCTCGTCGTGCTTCAGCGTGCCGGTGACGTGCACGAAGGTGCCGTGCGCCAGGCCGGAGATCTCGTTGGTGGTCGCGAGCGCGGACTGTGCGGCGTCGTCGCCGTCCTCGGCCTCGCGCGTCGCCGGGTTCACGAGCTGGACGGCGCCGGTCTCGTCGCGCAGCACGACGAACTGCACCTTCTTCTGGTCTCGGACGGTCTCGACCCATCCGGCCACGGAGACGGGACCGTCGGGGAGGGCTGCCAGGTCGGCGATGCGGGTGCGTTCGATCACGGTGGTCGAGTCTAACCGCCTGCGTCTGGGGGCGTGGGCGGCAGCGCTCCTCCCTCAACAGGGCCGCCCGCGTCCGGCGTTCTCCACCGATGGCCGGGAGGCCCGTGGCGGCGTGCGAGGACTCCCTAGCGTTGTCGACGTGGCCGGGTCGCGGGACGAGAGGGGACCGGGTGGGGACGGGGACGGGGGAGCTCGCGACCTGGCCGCCTGCGGCGGTCGCGGTGGTGGTGGCGGCGCTGTGCACTGCGGCGTTCACACTGCTCGCGGCGTTCGTCGGTGGGCTGTGGGCGGTCATCCGGTGGCGGCGGGACGTCGGGCGGGAGCAACGGGACCGCTGCTGGGCGCGGTTGACCGTGGTGTTCGACCTGATCACCGCGGCCGAGGTCGGGCGTCGCGAGATCGGCCGGAATCTGGCGCAGGCGATGTACGACATGCAGAAAGTCCCCACCGGAGAAGAACCCGCTGCAAGGGTGTTGGCGGAACTGTTCATCGAGAAGAGGAGACAGTGATGACGACTCGTCTGCGCCGTGCCTGGCGAGAGCTGGTGCGGAAGGAGGACACGGTTCCCGTGGAGCGGCCGTACATCGGTCCTGCGCCGGGCGAGAGCCCGTGGGACTGGGCGCAACGCGGGGCGATCGACTGGCAGCTCCATGTCGAAGAAGGGGAGCTGAAGCTCGAACTCGAGCGGCAGCGCATGCGTGCCAGGGTGCTCGCCGAAGACGGCGCGACGTCAGGGGAGCGAAGCGCGGAGTGACCCGAGGGTGCCGATGAACTCCTCGGCCATGCCGGCGCGCTCGACGAGCTTCGCGTGGCGGGTGCGGGCGTCGTCCAGGTACGCATCGAGACGTGCAGCCAGCGCGGGTTCGTCCTCGGGGTCCTTCGCCGCGAGGGCATCGACCACACGGAGCAGCTCGGCCATCTCGTCGAGCGTGAACCCGAGCGGCTTCATCCGGCGGATCACGAGCAGCCGTTCCAGGTCCTGCGCGGTGTACACCCGGAACCCGCCGGTGGTGCGGCCGCTCGGCACGAGCAGCCCGACCTCGTCGTAGTGCCGGATCGTACGCAGGGACATGCCGGCGCGGTCGGCGAGTTCGCCGATGTGCATCGTGTCGGGGACGTCGCTGGTGCTCACGGAGCGCGACTCTACCCTCACGTGAAGGTAGAGTTCCGAACGATGTCCGTGATCACACACGCGCCGACGGCCCCGAGCGTCCTCGCCGCCCTCCGCTCGCCCCGCATGCTCACCCGGGAGGTCCTGGCCGGCATCGTCACCGCGCTTGCCCTCATCCCCGAGGCGATCTCGTTCTCCGTCGTCGCCGGCGTCGATCCCGCGGTCGGCCTCTTCTCGAGCGTCATCATCGCGATCGTGATCTCGATCGTGGGCGGTCGACCCGCCATGGTGTCCGCCGCCGCCGGTTCGGTGGCGCTCGTCATCGCGCCGCTCGTCCGACAGCACGGGATCGAGTACCTGGTGCCCGCGATCGTCCTGGGCGGGGTGTTCCAGCTCCTGCTCGGGTTCCTCGGGGTGGCGCGGCTGATGCGCTTCATCCCGCGCAGCGTCAACGTCGCGTTCGTGAACGCCCTGGCCATCCTCATCTTCACCGCCCAGCTGCCGAACCTGCTCGGCGACGACGTCCCGTTCATCGTCTGGCCGCTGACGGCACTCGGCATCGCGATCATCGTCGGGTTCCCGTTCCTGACGAAGGCGATCCCCGCGCCGCTCATCGCGGTGGTCGTCATCACCGGCATCACGATGGTGTTCAGCGTGGCCGTGCCGACGGTCGGCGACGAGGGGGCACTGCCGACGGCACTCCCCGGCTTCAACGGCATCGTGACGCCGTTCAGCTTCGAGACCCTGCAGATCATCGCGCCCTACGCGTTCGGCGTCGCGATCGTCGGCCTGATCGAGACGCTGCTCACCGCGCAGCTCGTCGACTCCATCACCGAGACCGGGTCGAGCAAGTGGCGCGAGTCGTGGGGCCAGGGCGTCGCGAACATCGCGTCGGCGTTCTTCGGGGGGACCGGTGGGTGCGCGATGATCGGCCAGACGGTGATCAACGTGAAGACCGCGGGCGCCCGGACGCGCATCTCGACCTTCACTGCCGGCGTCTCGGTGCTCGTCCTGACGATCGTGCTCCACGACCTCGTCGCCCAGATCCCGATGGCGGCCCTGACGGCGGTCATGCTCATGGTCTGCGTCGCGACCTTCGACTGGCACAGCATCCGGCCGCGCACCCTGCGGCGGATGCCGCTCGGTGAGACCGCGGTCATGCTCATCACCGTCGTGGTGGTCGTCGTGACCGAGAACCTCGCCACCGGGGTGCTCGTCGGTGTGGTCGTGGCGGCTCTGGTCTTCGCCCGACGGGTGGCGCACGTGGTGACCGTGGTGCGCGAGCCGGTCGACGACCGCACCGTGCGGTACCGGGTCCGCGGGGCGCTGTTCTTCGCCTCGTCGAACGACCTCGTCACGCGGTTCTCCTACGCAGAGGACCCGGAGCACATCATCATCGACATGGCCGACGCCCACGTGTTCGACGCGTCCACGGTCGCGGCGCTCGACGGTGTCGAACAGCGGTTCGCCAAGCACGGCTCGACGGTCGAGGTGGTGAACCTCAACACGGGGTCGATCGCGCTGCACGGACGGCTGTCCGGAGAGCTCGGCGGCTGAGTGCTTCCGCATCCGGTGAATCTCCTGAGGGGGCGGTGGGAACCGCGGGCGACCTACACTGGAACCCATGCCCGCGACCCGTCTCCACCTCGTCCGGCACGGAGAGGTGCACAACCCGGGCCGCGTCCTCTACGGCCGGCTCCCGGGCTTCGGGCTGAGTGACCTCGGCGCGCAGATGGCCGAGGCCTCAGCGACCGCCTGGAAGGACGCCGGCATCGACGTCCGTCGGGTCGTCGCGTCCCCGCTGCAGCGCACGCAGGAGTCCGCCGCGCCCTGGTCGGCGGCCTACGGGCTCGACGTGACGCTCGACGAGCGGCTGATCGAGCCGACCAACCGCTACGAGGGGCAGCCCCCCGGGTTCACGAAGCGCTCGCTCGGCCGTCCGGCGGAGTGGCCGTGGATCGCGAACCCCCTGCGCCCCAGCTGGGGCGAGGCGTACGAGTCGATCGCGAACCGCATGCTCGCGGCGATGACCACGGCGTGGGAGAGCGTCGACGAGGGCGACGTCGTCCTGGTCAGCCACCAGCTGCCGATCTGGATGGTCCACCGGAAGCTCGCGGGGGAGCCCCTGTGGCACGACCCGCGCAAGCGTCGCTGCGACCTGTCGAGCATCACCACCGTCGAGCGTGTGCCCGCCACGTCGAGCGGTCGGTTCACCGAGGTCGGGTACGCGGACCCCGCGCAGGAACTGCGCGCGACCGCCGTCGACGAAGGAGCAGTGTGAAGACCACGACCAGCAGGAAGCGCATCGCGACGATCGCGGCGACGGTCGTCGTGGCCGCCCTCGCCCTGGCGGGGTGCTCGACGGACAACAGCGACCTCGCGAAGCAGTACGGCAACGGCACGACCCAGAACTACATCTCCGGTGACGGCGCGGTGACCGAGGTCTCCGCGAAGGACCGCACCGACCCGGTGACCTTCCGGGCCGAGGACTCGAACGGCGACACCGTCTCGTCGAAGGACCTCCGGGGCAAGGTCGTCGTCCTGAACTTCTGGTACGCCAGCTGCCCGCCCTGCCGTGCCGAGGCGAAGTACCTCAACGAGGTGCACGACGAGTACGCCGACTCGGACGACGTCGCGTTCATCGGCGTCAACGTCCGCGACGAAGCAGCGACCGCGGCCGCTTTCGAGCGCACCTTCGACGTGCAGTACCCGACCGTCCTCGACCAGCGCACGGGCACGATGCAGCTCGCGATGTCCGGGCAGATCGCGCCGAACGCGGTGCCTGCGACGATCGTCCTCGACACCAAGGGGCGCGTCGCTGCCCGCGTCCTCGGTGCGGTCGACGGCACGGGCATCCTGAAGACCCTGGTCAGCGACGAGCTCGACGCCGGCAAGGCCTCCTGACCCGTGGCCTCCAACCCCTTCGCCGACGCGATCCTGAGCGGCCAGATGGCCGTGGCGCTGCCCGTGGCGGCGCTCGCCGGGCTCGTGTCGTTCCTGTCCCCGTGCGTGCTGCCGCTCGTGCCTGGGTACCTCGGGTACGTCGGCGGTGTCGCCGAGGGCGGGCAGCGTCGGGGTCGTGTGGTGCTCGGTGTGCTGCTGTTCATCGTCGGGTTCACCGCGGTGTTCGTGGCGTACACGACGGTGTTCGGGGCACTCGGCTTCTGGCTCGTCCGCTGGCGTGACCTCATCACGCAGGTCCTCGGGGTCGTCGTCATCGCGATGGGCCTGGTGTTCGTCGGACGGTTCACGTTCCTGCAGCGCACCATCAAGCCCAGCTGGACCCCCGCGACGGGGCTGCTGGGCGCACCGCTGCTCGGCATCGTGTTCGGCCTCGGCTGGACGCCGTGCCTCGGCCCGACCCTCGCGGCCATCAACCTGCTCAGCGTGCAGTCGGGCAGTGCCTGGCAGGGCATGTGGCTCGGTGTGGCGTACTGCCTCGGGCTCGGCATCCCGTTCGTCCTCGTCGCGCTCGGCGCCGGCTGGGCCACGGGAGCCATCTCGGCGGTGAAGCGTCACATGCGCACCGTCAACATCATCGGAGGAGCGATCCTGATCGTCATCGGTCTGCTCATGGTCACCGGAATCTGGTCGGCCGTCATGTCGAGCGTCGGGGCGGTGATCCAGAGCTTTGTCCCCGCGGTCTGACCCGAACGAGCACACCCCGACGGGCGCAGGCGACGGAGCCGACACCGCTTCGGACCCGCAGCGACCGTCCGACCACGTCGACGGCTCCGGCCCCACCGACGGCGGCGTCAACCAGCCGAAGCTCGGCTTCGTCGGGTACCTCCGGTTCTTCTGGCGGCAGCTGACGAGCATGCGCACGGCGCTGTTCCTGCTCATGCTGCTGGCCCTCGCGGCGATCCCGGGTTCGCTCGTGCCGCAGCGCACCGCCGACCCGAACGGCGTCGTGCAGTACAAGGCGGACCACCCGCAGCTCTTCCCGGTCCTCGACAAGCTCCAGGTCTTCGACACCTACACCTCGGTGTGGTTCTCGGCGATCTACCTGCTGCTCTTCGTCTCGCTCATCGGCTGCATCGTGCCCCGCACGAAGCACCACTGGCAGGCCCTGCGCACCCGTCCGCCGAAGACGCCCGCGCGTCTGACGCGACTGGCGGGATTCCGCACCGTAGCGGTGCAACCGGACGCGATGGTCGACGGCACCACCGGGATCGACCCGGCCACGGGCCTCCCGTCCGCCGAGCACGCGGTGACGCGCGCGATGGCGATCCTGAAGCGCTCCGGGTACCGCGTCGAACGGTTCGGCGACTCGGTGAGCGCGGAGCGCGGCTACCTGCGCGAGACCGGCAACCTGGTGTTCCACTCGGCCCTCGTCGGGGTGCTCCTGGCGGTCGGTGTCGGCGGTGGCTTCGGCTTCACCGGTCAGCGTCTGCTGGTGGAGGGCCAGACGTTCTCCAACGTGCTCGGCTCGTACGACTCGTTCAACCCCGGGCGCTGGTTCCAGCAGACCGACCTCAAGGGCTACAACCTGACCCTCGACAAGTTCGTGACGAAGTACGAGGAGCGGAACCTCGACGCCCTCGGCCAGGCGCTCGACTACTCGGCCACCGTCACGAGCACCGAGAAGGGCGGCGAGCCGAAGACCAGCCGTCTCGGCGTGAACGACCCGCTGCACGTGGGTGGCACCAACGTCTACCTGCTCGGCAACGGCTACGCGATGCAGGTCACGGTGCGCGACGGCGACGGCAACGTGGCGTTCAAGGACGTCGTGCCGTTCCTGCCGCAGGACGCGAACTACACCTCGCTCGGCGTGATCAAGGCCCCGGACGCCAAGCCGGACCAGCTCGGGATCCGCGGGTTCTTCTACCCCACGGCGGTGAAGAACGCGAGCGGCGCCTACACGTCCTCGTACCCGGACACCGAGAACCCGCTCCTGACGCTGCAGGTCTACACCGGCGACCTCGGCCTCGACGACGGCGTGCCGCAGAGCGTGTACACGCTCAACACCGGCGGGCTGAAGCAGATCGCCGGCACCGACGCATCGACGGCGAGCCTCGCGCTGAAGCCGGGGCAGACGAAGAAGCTCCCGGACGGTGCCGGATCGATCACGTTCGACGGCGTCAAGCGGTACGTCTCCCTCGACGTGCACCACGACCCGTCGCAGCTGTGGGTGGGCGGGTTCGCCCTGCTCTCCACCCTCGGTCTGCTCACCTCGCTGTTCGTCCCGCGCCGTCGCGTCTGGGTGAAGGTCGTCCCGCGCAAGGACACGCAGGGCGGCGAGTACGACCTCGAGTACGCCGGCCTCGCACGCGGCGAGGACCCGAACCTCGAACGGGCCGTCGCGGACATCGCACAGCGCCACACGTCGGACCTCGGAGTTAGGATGCCCCAGTGAACGACATGACCACGAACCTCGCGACCTACTCGGTCGTGCTCACGTACTCCGCGATGGCGGTGTACGTGGTCGCGTTCATCTCGTTCGCCCTCGACATGGCCAAACGCTCCGGCGAGGTCACGGCCGCCGCGAAGAACGCGGGCGCCGACGACAGCTCGGCGGGTGCGGCGAGCGCTTCTTCCGCACGCGCGGCGAAGACCGTCGCGACCGTCCGGGGCGGCACCGTCGTGCTCGAGCAGGTCGCCGCGCCGCCAGCGGGCGGTTCGTCCGGCCGCAGCACGAAGTTCGAACGCGTCGGCATGGCGATGACGATCCTCGCGCTCGTCCTGCACGTCGCCTCGGTCGTCCTCCGCGGCATCGCGGCCGACCGTGTCCCGTGGGGCAACATGTTCGAGTTCTCGCTGACGGGCACGGCGCTGATCACGCTGATCTTCCTGCTCGTGCAGTTCTGGCAGAACCTGAAGTTCCTCGGCGTCTTCATCACGGGCCTGACGATCATCCTGCTCGGCATCGCGACGGTGAACTACTGGGTCCCCGTCGTCCCGCTGCAGCCGGCCCTGCAGTCGTACTGGCTCGTCATCCACGTCTTCGTGGCGATCTCCGGCACCGGGTTCTTCGCGCTCGGGGCGGGGCTCGCGGTGGCGCAGCTCGTGCAGACGTACCGCCAGGGCCGCACCGCCTCCGGCAAGCTCCGCTTCATGGCGACCCTGCCCGACGCCGACCGGCTCGAGGTCCTGACCTACCGCGTCCTGCTCGTCGGCTTCGTCCTCTGGACCTTCACCCTGATCGCCGGTGCGATCTGGGCCGAGCGTGCCTGGGGTCGGTACTGGGGCTGGGACACGAAAGAGGTCTGGACCTTCATCATCTGGGTCGTCTACGCGGGCTACATCCACGCCCGTGCGACCCGCGGCTGGCGCGGTGCGCGGTCGTCCTGGCTGGCCTTGATCGGCTTCGCCGCGGTGATGTTCAACTTCTCGGTCGTGAACGTCTTCTTCAAGGGCCTGCACAGCTACTCGGGTCTGTGAACCACGCGGCTCGCTGATGCGGCCCTGGTCGCGACCACGGCCGGACGGGAGGCGCGGTGCCAGCTGGCACCGCGCCTCCCGTCCGTCGTTCGGTCGCGTCCACGGACAGGAAGACGCCGTCGTGTCGGCTGGACGCCGCGTCCTCGGCGAGACGCCGCCGTTCCCGGCGGCGTCTCGCCGACTCGGCGGCGCCGAACGGAGACGACGGCGTTCTGCGGAGACGACGGCGTCTTGCGGAGACGGCGGCGTCTTGCGGAGACGACGGCGTTCTGCGGAGACGACGGCGTCCCGCGCCCGGAGCTACTCGGCAGCAGCTGCGGCCAGCACGGTGTGCACACGTGCCACCCGCTCGCGCCACCACGCGGTGCGTTCCGGCGACGCGGCGTACCGCTCGACCATCTCCGCCGCGACGTCCACCCGACGCACCGGCACGCGGCCGTCCACCGGCAGCAGGGGCTCCGCCGTCACGTCCCCGGCGAACATCGCCGCCGTCCCGAGGCCCGCGGCGTACCCCGGGGTCATCGCCGCGGCGGCCAGGAACGCCCCCATCCCGAGTCCGACCGACGTGTCGAGCGCACTCGAGACGACGCACGGCAGCCCGGCGTCGGCGATGACCGCGCCCGCCGCGGTGATGCCCCCGAGCGGCTGGGCCTTGACCACCAGGACGTCGGCGGCACCGGCCCGGGCGACCGCGAGGGGGTCGCTCGCCTTCCGGACGCTCTCGTCCGCGGCGATCCGCACCCCGAGGCCGGCGATCCGCGTCCGGAGCTCGGCGAGCTCGGGCACCGTGGCGCAGGGCTGCTCGGCGTACTGCAGGTCGAACGGTGCGAGCCGCTCGAGTGCCGCGGCTGCCTGCTCGACGCTCCACAGCCCGTTCGCGTCGACGCGGACGGAAGCATCGGACCCCATCACCCGGCGGACGGCCGCGACACGGGCGACGTCGTCGTCGACGGTGGTGCCGGGCTCCGCGACCTTGACCTTCGCGGTGGCGCAGCCGGGGTAGCGGGCGAGCAGGTCGGCGACGTCGTCGGCGGCGATCGCCGGGACGGTGGCGTTGACCGGCACGGAGTCGGCGGCCGGCTCGTGGTCGGTCCACCCGAAGTCGACGGTGGCGCGCAGCCATGCCGCTGCCTCGGCGTCGTCGTACTCGACGAACGGCGAGAACTCCGTCCAGCCTGCGGGGCCACGCAGCACGACCGCCTCGCGCGTGGTGATGCCGCGGAACCGCACCCGCATGGGCAGGGCCACCACGTGCGCGTCGGCGAGGAGTTCGGCGAGGTCGGGGAGCACGTCCGCCATCCTCCCACCGCACCCAGGTCGCCCGCCGGTTCCTCGGAGGGGACCGCCAGGGCAGGGCACTAGCATGCATCGGTCGGCTCCGGTCGGCGAGGGGAACGACCCGGAACGAGGGAGGCTCGGTGGCGGTGGATCCGCGGCAGCGCGCAGCACAGCAGCGGGCAGCACAGCGCCAGGCCGACCCGTCGAGCGCCGGCGCTCGTCCGGCAGCCCGTCCGGCGTCTGCAGCCCGTCCGAGCGCGGATGCCCGACCCGCGGCGAACCCGTCCCGAGCGACGGCGCGTCCGACAGCCGGGTCCGACGACTTCGCCCGGCTCATGCAGCGCAACACCGTCGACGTGCGGCAGGCGGCCTCCAAGAAGCGCCGCAACCCCGTCGTCGGCAAGATCGCCCTGGGCCTCGCCGTGGTCTCCGCTGCGGTCGACGCCAGCGCGTTCGCCGTGTTCATGGGCGGTGACACGAACTTCGCGTTCGGCATCTGCTTCGTCGTCGTGTTCCTGACGCTCATCGCCGCCGTGCTCGGGTTCGTCGCCGCCGTCGGATCCTTCGGCCGCTGGTACGGCGCCATCGGGGTCGTCCTGGCGTTCTTCGCGAACCCCGTGATCCTCATCGTGATCATGGTGTTCGTCGCGCCGGAGCTCCTGACCGACATGGGCGCCTGACCCGGCAGACGCCCGGCGGTACGTTGGGGGCATGGCTGCTCCCGTCTCCGACCTGTTCGACCCCGACGTCTGGACCACCGCTCCGATCGCGGAGCAGTTCACCGACATCACGTACCACAAGCACGTCTCCAAGGGGATCGTCCGTGTCGCCTTCGACCGTCCGGAGGTCCGGAACGCCTTCCGCCCGCGCACGGTCGACGAGCTCTACCGCGCCCTCGACGACGCCCGGCAGGACCCCCGTGTCGGTGTCGTCCTGCTCACGGGCAACGGCCCGAGCCCGAAGGACGGCGGGTGGGCGTTCTGCTCCGGCGGCGACCAGCGCATCCGTGGACGGAGCGGCTACCAGTACGTCGGTGACGAGGGTGCACCGCCCGAGGGCGTCGACCCCGCGGCCGCGCAGGCGTCGATGGGGCGGCTCCACATCCTCGAGGTCCAGCGCCTCATCCGGATGATGCCCAAGGTCGTCATCGCGGTCGTCCCCGGCTGGGCCGCCGGCGGTGGGCACTCCCTGCACGCCATCTGCGACCTCACCATCGCGAGTGCCGAGCACGGCAGGTTCAAGCAGACCGACGCCGACGTCGGCTCGTTCGACGGCGGGTACGGCAGCGCCTACTACGCCAAGCAGATCGGGCAGAAGTTCGCCCGCGAGGTCTTCTTCCTCGCGCAGGAGTACTCCGCCCAGCGCGCCTACGAGATGGGTGCGGTGAACGCCGTGGTCCCCCACGAGGACCTCGAGCGTGAGGCGATCCGCTGGGGCGAGATCGTGCTCGGCAAGTCCCCGACGGCGATCCGGATGCTCAAGTACGCGTTCAACGCCGTCGACGACGGCATGGTCGGTCAGCAGGTCTTCGCGGGCGAGGCGACGCGGTTGGCGTACGGCACCGACGAGGCGGTCGAGGGCCGCGACTCGTTCCTCGAGAAGCGCGCTCCCGAGTGGACCGCGTTCCCCTGGCACTACTGATGCCCCGTCCGCTGGTCGCGACCGGTACGTCGGACCCGTCGGCCGTGCTGCGCGCCCTGGAGGCAGCGCTCGCCGGCGGCCCCGCGCTGCTCCCCGTCGCCGAGGGGGCTCCGGCGCTGCCGAAGGCACCTCCGGCCGAGGTCCGGCAGGCGGTCGCCCTGGTGGTCGAGACGAGCGGGTCCACCGGGACCGGCAAGCGCGTGGCGCTGTCGTCCGAGGCGCTCCTCGCCGGTGCGGCGGCGGCCGACGCGGCGCTCGGTGGTCCGGGGCGCTGGGTGCTCGCGCTGCCGACGCACTACATCGCCGGCCTCAACGTCCTGACCCGCTCGATCACCGCCGGCACCGAGCCCGTCGTCGTGGCACCCGGGCACTTCGCGGCCGCCGCGTTCACCGAGGCGGCCGAACGGCTCGTCACCGGTCCGGCCGCGCCCCGTCGGTACACCTCGCTGGTGCCGGTCCAGCTCGCCCGGGTGCTCGACGACCCGGACGCCACCCGCGCCCTCGCCGGGTTCGACGCGGTCCTGGTCGGCGGACAGGCGACCCCCGCGCCGCTCCGGCAGCGCGCGCGCGACGCCGGGGTCCGGATCGTGACGACGTACGGCGCGAGCGAGACGAGCGGCGGGTGCGTGTACGACGGCGTCCCGTTCGGCACGGTGCGCACCGCGCTGGTCGACGACGAGCTGCACCTGGCCGGGCCGATGCTCGCCGAGGGGTACCTCGACGACGACGACCGCACGGCATCGGCCTTCGTCGAGCGGGACGGGCTGCGGTGGTACCGGACCGGGGACACCGCGACCATGTCCGGCGGGGTCGTCCGCGTGCTCGGACGCCTCGACGACGTGGTGATCTCCGGTGGCGAGAAGGTCCAGCTCGGGGCGGTCGAACGGCTCGTCCGGGGGCTGCCCGGGCAGCAGAGCGCCGTCGTCGTGCGGCGCTCGGCGGGGGAGTGGGGCGAGGTCCCCGTCGTCGTCACCGAGCAACCGCTCGACCCGGACACCGTGCGTGCCCACGTGGGAGCCGCCCTCGGCCGTGCCGCCCGGCCGGCCGACGTGGTCCTGGTGGACCGGATCCCGATGCTGGCGTCCGGCAAACCCGACCGGCGGGCCGTGCAGGCGCTCGTCGACCCGGCAGGGCCGTAGGGGCGAGCCAGCGGGCGCCGCATCGGCAATAAGATCGGTGCTCGTGGCACGAACGAAGAACTCGACGCAGAAGCAGGGCCGGTCCGGCAACCCGGCGAAGGCCGCTGCCCCCGCCCGCACCAAGCGGAAGGCGACCGCACGCGACTGGACCGGCGGCGCGCGTCTGCGCACCCTGACCCTCGGCGTCGTCCCGGTCGTGCTGGGCACCGCCGTCGCGTTCGTCGACAGCGGTGAGCCCGGGGACTTCGGCGACTACCTGGCGAAGGGCAGCCACCTCGCCGTCGCGCTGCTCGCCCTGGCCGTGGCGCTGTTCCTGCAGATCGGCGTGAACTACAGCAACGACTACTCCGACGGGGTCCGCGGCACCGACGAGTACCGCGTCGGACCCGCACGGCTCACGGGTGCCGGGCTGGCCAAGCCCCGGACGGTGCTCACGGTCGCCCTGACGTTCTTCGGCCTGGCAGCCGTCGCCGGCCTGGTCATCGTGCTGCTCACCCAGCTGTGGTGGCTGCTGCTCGTCGGGGCCGCCGCCATCGTCGCCGCCTGGTTCTACACGGGCGGCAAGAAGCCGTACGGGTACAACGCCCTCGGCGAGGTGTTCGTGTTCGTGTTCTTCGGACTCGTCGCCGTGCTCGGTACGCAGTTCGTGCAGATCCGCGAGGTCACGCTGAGTGGCTGGGCAGCTGCGGTGGCCGCCGGGTTCTTCGCCTGCGCGGTCCTGATGGTGAACAACATCCGCGACATCGACGAGGACCAGCTGGCGGGCAAGCGGACACTCGCCGTGGTTGTCGGCCGTCCGGTCGCCCGCGTGCTCTTCGGCCTGTTCCTGATGCTGCCGTACGTCGTGCTGCTCTGGTTCGTGCTGCTGTACTTCCGCACGGGCTTCACGTACTTCTCGCTGCTGCTGGCGCTGCCGGCCCTGGCGATCGGGGTGTCGTCGCGGAAGCCCCGCGAGCTCATCACGGCGCTGCAGCTGTCGTCGTTCGGGTCGCTCGCCTTCGGCGTGGTGCTCGGGATCACCCTGGCCGTGCAGCCGTAACCGTTCCGGCTCCGACCTGACGACCCCGTGCCCGGGGTCAGTCGGCGTCGGCGTCGCGGCGTGCTTCGTGCCGGTCCGCGTCGGACACCGGACGGACGACGGGAGCGGCCGCGGCATCCGAGTCGGCGGCGTCGACGAAGTCGTCCTCGAAGTCCGAGTCGGCGTCGCGCTCGGGGACGCCGCGGCGGTTCGCCAGGCTCAGGGCGACCTGCGTGCGGAGTCCGGACAGTGCGATGTACGAGATGAGCAGACCCACCAGGGCGGCGATGATCGTCGCCCAGTACCACTTCAGCGGCGTCAGGAGCAGGAGGAGCACGAGCGCCACCACGAAGATGCCGAGCCGAGCCAGGGTGTACAGGAGCCACGCTTTCACACGGTGAGTCTACGGAAGCGCCGACCGGCAGGGGCATCACAGGGTCGCGACCTAGACTTCACCGCATGGTCCGCTTGTGGTTGATCGTCGTCGTGGCCGCCGTTGCCTTCACGGTGTACGCGGCCATCGACTGCGGCACGATGCCCCGTCAGCGCATCCGTTCCCTGCGTCGCGGTGTGTGGCTGCTGCTCGTGATCATCCTGCCCGTGCTGGGCGGCGTCCTGTGGTTCCTGCTCGGTCGCACCCCCGCGACGGCCCCCGGTGCATCCGCCCGGTACCGTGGACCCGAAGACGACCCGGACTTCCTCGGCACCACGCCGGAGCCGGGCGACACCCTCACGGACAAGGACCAGGACGACGCGACCCTCCGAGACCTCGAAGACCAGTTCCACGAGCGCGACGACGACGGCCGCACCGATCGCTGACGGCCCCGCCGGCTCGGGCAGCCCGGCGACCGACACCGCGCTCGCGCTCCTGCAGGAACTCGTCCGCGCCGGCGTCACCGACGTCGTGGTCAGCCCCGGCTCCCGGTCCCAGGCGCTCGCGCTCGCCGCGGTCGCCCTCGAACGTGCCGGCGGACTGACCGTGCACGTCCGGTTGGACGAACGGACCGCCGGGTTCTTCGCGCTCGGGCTCGCGGTCGAGACGCACCGACCCCCCGCGGTCGTGACCACGTCGGGCACCGCGGTGGCGAACCTGCACCCCGCCGTGCTCGAGGCGCACCACTCGGGCGTGCCGATGATCGTGCTGAGTGCGGACCGCCCCGACGAGCTCCGCGGCATCGGGAGCAACCAGACCACGGTGCAACCGGGGATCTTCGGCGAGGCCGTCGCCTTCGTCCGCGACGTCGAGGCCCCGTCGGCGCACGGCGTCGATGCCTCGGTCCGCGACACCCTGCGCGCCCTCGCCCGACAGGCGGTCGCCGCCGCAGCCGGTCACACCGGGCAGCCGGGGCCCGCACAGCTCAACGTCGCGTTCCGTGAGCCGCTCTCCGCCGGGCTCACCCCGGAGCACGTCACCGCCGTCCCCGACGACGAGATCGACCTCGCCTTCGCCACCCGCCGCGCCCACACCGGTCTGCCGGTCGCCGAACTCACCCCGGACGACGAGCCGGCCACCGTCGTCATCGCCGGGCACGACGCCGGCGATGAAGCTGAGCGGATCGCCTGGGAACTCGGGGCGCCGCTCCTCGCCGAGGTCTCCAGCGGCGCGCGCTTCGGCCGCAACCTGGTCGTGGCCTACCGCGAACTGCTGCGCGACGCGGACCACGGCGGCGCCGTCCGCCGCGCCGTCGTGCTCGGCCACCCGACCCTCAGCAGAGAGGTCCCCGCGCTCCTGCAGCGCGACGGGGTCGAGACGATCGTCGTCCGCGGACCGGCGGCCGACCCCTTCGACCCGGCCCGTGCCTCCCGACCGGACGCCGCGACCACCTTCGTGTCCGACGTCCGCGTGACGGGCCGCACCCGCCCGGAGCACCGTGCGTGGGTCGGCCGCTGGGTGGGTGCCAGCCGACGGATCCTGGGGGACGGCGACGCCGGCCCGGACCTCGACGCCAAGCGTTCCGCCGACCGCGCCGAGCGGAACAAGTTCCTGCGTGACGAGGTCGCGCTCCGTCGCCGACCCGTCGACCGGGCCATGCTCGCCGACGCCGTCTGGGGGGTGACCTGGCCGCACGACCGCCTGGTCCTCGGCGCCTCGCAGCTCATCCGCGAAGCCGATGCCCGGGTGCTCGGCAAGAAGATCCGGGTGCACGCGAACCGCGGACTGGCCGGCATCGACGGCACCGTCTCGACCGCGCTCGGCATCGCCGCGGCACTCGAGCAGTCCTCCGCCTCGGTGGGCACCACGCGCGTGCTCCTCGGCGACCTGACGCTGCTGCACGACCTCGGCGCGTTCGTCACCGGCACCGAGGAACGCACCCACCGGGTGCAGGTCGTCGTCGGCAACGACCACGGTGGCGCCATCTTCCGCGGGCTCGAGGTCGCGAAGACCACGCCGGACGCCGACATGCGCCGGATGATGTCGACCCCGCAGCACGTCGACGTCGAACGGGTCGTCACGGGTCTCGGGTGGGAGTACCGCCGGGCGGCCACGTGGGGCGACCTCGAACGGGTGCTGACGGACCCCGCCGAGCGCGTCGTGATCGAAGTACCGCTGGCCGACTGACCGGCCACGGGTGCCCCGGCCTCGCCGCGACCCGGTCTCCGCGCGGCCCCTGGGTGCTTCAGGCCAGGGCGTCGGTGATCGGTCGGAACTTCAAGGCCGTCTCGGCGACCTCGCGCTCGGGCTCCGAGCCGGCGACGATCCCGGCGCCCGCCCAGGCGCGGACGCTGCCGTCGTCGTCGATCCGTGCGCTGCGCAGCGCGAGCATCCACTCACCGTCGCCCGTCGCGCTCATCCAGCCGACCGGCCCGGCGTAGCGACCGCGGTCGACGCCCTCGAGCTCGGCGACGAGCCGCACCGCGACGTCGGTCGGGGTGCCCGCGACCGCGGCCGTCGGGTGCAGCGCGTCGGCGACGTCGAGCGAGGTCGTGTCGGGCGGCAGCGTCGCCTGCACGTCCGTCGCCAGGTGCCACAGGTTCGGCAGCTGCAGCCGGAACGGTTCGGCGTCGGCGCGCAGGTCCGTGGCGAGCGGTGCGAGGGCCGCGAGCAGGCTGTCGATCGCGAAGGCGTGCTCCTCGACGTCCTTGGCGCTGCTGGCCAGGGCCTCGGCGGCGGCACGGTCGGAGACCTCGTCGGTGCCGCGTGCGGCGCTGCCGGCGAGCACCCGCGCGGTCAGTCGCGTGCCGTCGGTGCGGGCGAGGGTCTCCGGCGTGGCACCGACCAGCCCGTCCACTGCGAAGGTCACGCACTGCGGGTAGGCGGCGGCGAGGTCGAGCAGGACGGCTCGTCGATCGGCCCCCGACGGCAGCGTGCCGACCAGGTCGCGGGCGAGCACCACCTTCTGGGCGCTCCCGGCCACGATGCGGCGGACGGCCTCGGACACGTTGGCGGCGTAGGTGGCTTCGTCGATCTGCCCGGGACGCAGCTCGACGGAGACGTGCGGTCCGACCCGGGGGACCGGGACCGAGGTCCGGGTGAAGGCCAGGGGCTCCGCGCCGGCCGTGGTGTCGATGGCCGTCAGCCAGGCCTTGCCCCGACGGCGGCCGAGGACCACCCGGGGCACGATGAGCACGCTCTCGTCGGCGGAGTCGTCGGCGAACGCGAACGACCCGAAGGCGACGAGCCCCGAGCCGCGCAGCTGGACGGGGTCGTCGACGACGGCGGTCGCGACGACACTGCGCCAGAGCGCGGCCGCGTCACGCATCCGGTCGGGGCCGGTGAAGGTGAACCGAAGCGCCTCACCGATGCCGACGATGCCGTCGCCGTTCCGGACGAAGGCGAGGGGTCGGTCGCGGAGCGTGTGGCGGAGGACGGTGCCCGGGTCGTCGAGGATCCGGGTCGAGACCGTCAGCGGGGGCGCCGCCGTGGTGGTTCGGGTCACGGCTCCGATGCTACGCGCCGATCCCGCACCGCCCGGGTGGCTGCGAGTCCGGTGAACGCTCGGTCGGGACCTCTAGGATTGACCACGTGAGCAGAGCGGACCTGAACAAGCGCCCGGACGAGGTGGCGGCGATGTTCGACGACGTCGCGGCCAAGTACGACCTCACGAACGACATCCTGTCGGCGGGCAACGCCCCGCTGTGGCGTGTCGCCACCGTCCGCGCGGTCGACCCCCAGCCCGGCGAGAAGGTCCTCGACATCGCCGCGGGCACGGGCACCAGCGCGGCGGCCTTCGCCAAGAAGGGCGCCGAGGTCACCGCGCTCGACCTGTCCGCGGGCATGATCGCCGTCGGCCGTGAGCGTCACCCCGAGATCACCTTCGTCGAAGGCGACGCCGAGCAGCTGCCCTTCGACGACGACACGTTCGACGCCGTCACGATCTCGTTCGGACTGCGCAACGTCAACGACCCGAAGCAGGCGCTCGCCGAGATGCTCCGCGTCCTGAAGCCCGGTGGCCGAGTCGTCATCTGTGAGTTCTCGACGCCGCCGCGTGCGCTGCTGCGCTTCGGCTACGGCACCTACCTGAAGCGCGTGCTCCCGGGCATCGCGCGGCTCTCGAGCAGCAACCCGGCTGCCTACCGGTACCTCGCCGAGTCCATCGACGCGTGGCCCGACCAGCAGGTGCTGACCCAGTGGCTCCGCGGTGTCGGCTTCTCGGTGGTCGCCTACCGCAACCTGACGGCCGGTATCGTCGCACTGCACCGTGGCCGCAAGCCCGTCGCCGACACGGTGCGCGAGTCCGCGGCACGGCGTGCGAAGGCCCGCCGTGACCACCAGAACACCGGCGAGCAGCCGCGCGTCGACCCGGCCGCCGACTGACCGGTCACCACCCCCGAAGACGGAGCAGCACTTGAATCCGAGCGTCCCGGTCGCACGTCGCGCGCCGAGCCTGCGCGCGTCGCTGGGCATCGGCGAGCGGTTGTTCGCCACGCCCGCCGACCGTCGCTTCATCTCCGCGGTCGACGACGGGCTCGAGCTCGTCGAGCAGGGGCTCGAGGACGCCATGCGCTCCACCGACACCCTCGCCGACACCACCAGCCGGTACCTGCTCTCCGCCGGGGGCAAGCGCATCCGTCCGACGCTGACGCTCCTCATCGCGCAGCTCGGCGACGGCGTGACCGACGCGGTGGTCAAGGCCGCGGTGAGCATCGAGACCACCCACTTGGCGTCGCTCTACCACGACGACGTCATGGACGAGGCGCCGGTGCGCCGCGGGGTCCCCGCCGCGCAGATCACCTACGGCAACAACGTGGCGATCCTGACCGGCGACCTGCTCTTCGCCCGCGCCAGCCTGATCACCGCGGACCTCGGCACCGAGGGCATCCGGATGCAGGCCGAGACGTTCCAGCGCCTCTGCATGGGCCAGCTGCACGAGACCACCGGTCCGCAGTCGCACGACGACCCGCTGGAGCACTACATCCAGGTGCTCAGCGACAAGACCGGTTCGCTCATCGCCACCGCCGCCCGCGCGGGTGTGATGTTCTCCGGTGCCGACCGTGCCTACCTCGACGCCGTCGGCACCTTCGGCGAGAAGGTCGGTGTGGCCTTCCAGCTCGTCGACGACGTCATCGACCTCGCCCCCGCGACGGACAAGACCGGCAAGATCGCCGGCAACGACCTGCGCGCAGGCGTCGACACCCTGCCGATGCTGCAACTGCGGCGGATGGCCGTGACGGACCCCTCCGCGCAGCACCTGGTCGAGCGCATCGAGCGCGACGTCAACGGCGCCCCCGACGACGTGGTCGACTCCGCTCCGTACCAGTCGGCCGTCTCCGCCCTCCGTGAGCACGAGGCCACCGCAGCGACCCGTGCGGTCGCCGTCGCTTGGGCCCGCGAAGCCGTCGACGCCCTCGCTCCGCTGCCCGACGGCATCGTGAAACGGGCGCTCACCCGCTTCGCGGACTCCGTCGTCGACCGAAGCCGCTGAACACCCCTCCCGACACGGCACGCCCACCGCGGCACGGTCGGGAGGCACCCCCGGGAACCCCCACCCGAACGAACTGGAGACGATCAGTGCCCACCCTCCGACTCGCCATCGTCGGCGCCGGCCCGGCCGGCATCTACGCCGCGGACATCCTGCTGCGCGAGGCCCGCGGTTACGACGTGTCGATCGACCTGTTCGAGCAGCTCCCGGCGCCCTACGGCCTGGTCCGGTACGGCGTCGCCCCCGACCACCCGCGGATCAAGGGCATCATCAACGCCCTGCGCGACGTCCTCGACCGCGGGGTCGTCCGGCTGTTCGGCAACGTTCGCTACGGCGAGGACATCACTCTCGACGACCTCAAGAAGCACTACAACGCCGTCGTCTTCTCGACGGGGGCGATCAAGGACGCCGACCTCGACATCCCCGGCGTCGACCTCGACGGCTCGTACGGTGCAGCCGAGTTCGTGAGCTGGTTCGACGGCCACCCCGACGTCCCGCGCACCTGGCCGCTCGAGGCCGAGAGCGTCGCGGTCATCGGTGTCGGCAACGTGGCCCTCGACGTGTCGCGCATCCTGGCGAAGCACGCCGACGACCTGCTGCCGACCGAGATCCCAGAGAACGTGTACCAGGGACTCAAGGCCTCGCCGGTCACGGACGTGCACGTCTTCGGCCGCCGCGGCCCGGCGCAGGTGAAGTTCACACCCCTCGAGCTCCGTGAGCTCGGCGAGGTCCGCGACGTCGACATGGTCGTCTACGACGAGGACTTCGACCACGACGAGGCATCGAAGACCGCGATCGCGACGAACAAGCAGGTCATGGTCATCAACCGTGTCCTCGAGCAGTGGCGCACGCGCGAGGTCGGCCAGGCCAGCCGTCGGCTCCACCTGCACTTCTACGCGAAGCCGATCGAGTTCATCGGCGACGAGCAGGGCAAGCTGACCGCCATCCGCTACGAGCGCACCCGTCCGAACGGCGAGGGCGGCGTCGAGGGCACCGGCGAGATCCGCGAGATCCCGATCCAGGCCGCCTACCGCGCCGTCGGGTACTTCGGTTCCCCGCTGCCCGGTGTCCCGTTCGACGAGCGGCACGGCGTCATCCCGAACCACGAGGGCCAGGTCCTCGACGACGACAACCAGCAGATCCCCGGTGTGTACGCCACCGGCTGGATCAAGCGTGGTCCGGTCGGGCTCATCGGGCACACCAAGTCCGACGCCATGGAGACCGTGCAGCACATCGTCAACGACCAGGCGAGCTGGTGGACGCCGGAGGACCCCTCGGACGAGGCGATCCCGGCCCTGCTCCGCGAGCGCGGTGTCGAGTACACCGACCTCGAGGGCTGGCACCGCCTCGACACCCACGAGCAGGCCCTCGGGTCGATCGACGGCCGTGAGCGCATCAAGGTCGTCCCGCGCGACGAGATGATCGACGTCTCGCTCGGCCGCGTCGACGCACCGACGAGCTGACTGCCGTGACCGACACGCGCCCCGTCCCGCCCACCGCGGTGCGGGGCGCGTCTGCGCCGGGGGTCCGGTTGCAGGGCGTCGACGTGGCGCGCGCGATCGCGCTGCTCGGCATGGTGGCCGCCCACGTCGGCGGCATCGCGGAGCAGCTCGAGTGGACCGACCCGGCGACCTGGACCGCCGTCGCCCACGGCCGCCCGTCGACCCTGTTCGCAGTCCTGGCCGGTGTCTCGATCGGCTTGACGAGCGGCCGCACGGACCCGCCCGGCCCGCCGACGATCGGACGGATCCGCGCCCGGCTCGCGATCCGTGCGGTGGTGGTGGTCGTCATCGGCTTCGCGCTGATGGCGCTCGACACCCCGGTCTACGTGATCCTGCCGACGTACGGGGTGCTGTTCCTGCTCGTGGTCCCGGTGCTCCGCCTCCGGCCGGCGGCGCTGCTCGGCATCGCCGCCGTCTGCGCGCTGCTGTCGCCCGTCGCCGCGCTGGCGATCGCCCCCGCCTACGCGGATGCGGGCATGGTCGGTGTCCAGCTCGGCCTGGTCTACCCCGTGGTCACCTTCTTGGCGTACGTCCTGGTGGGGCTCGCGGTCGCCCGGGTCGGCCTGGAGGACCGTGGCCGGCAGGTCGCGCTCCTCGTGTCCGGCGCACTGGTCGCCGCCACCGCGTACGTCGCGGGCTCGTTCCTCGCCCCGCTGCCGGACGACGCGGCCCTGGCGTTCCCCGGCGTGCCGTACGCGGGCGAGGGCTCGACCCCCGGCCAGGCGCTCGCCCAGCTGTTCCTGTCCCCGCGTGACCACTCGTCGTCGGTCGTCGACGTGCTCGGGACGGCCGGCGTCGCGGTCACGCTCATCGCGCTCTGCGTGCTCGTGTTCGACGGCCGCGGGCGGGTCGCCGAGCGGATCGCGTTCCCGCTCGCCGCTGTCGGGTCGATGCCCCTGACGGTGTACTCGGGGCACCTCGTGGTCCTCGCGACGCTGCCGACGTCCCCCGAGTCGGCCGAGGCCTGGGGCTGGTTCGCCCTCGGCTCGGTGGTCTTCGCGATGCTGTGGCGGCGGTTCCTCGGCCGCGGCCCGCTCGAGCGGGTGGTGGGAGCCCTGGCGTCCCTCGTCCCGCTGCGCTGAGCGCACCTGGCGGACCCGCGCCGGCCACGGAACGCTTACCGCACGGTGCAGGGCTGTCCGTTCGCCGCGGGCTTGCTCGCCGGGTGCCCCGCTGTCGCGACGCACGGTGCGGCCAAGGTCGCACCGGGTGGAGGACGACGCACGGTGCGCGCCGCCACGGTGCGCGCTGCGACGCTGCGACGCTGCGACGCTGCGACAGCGTCGGCTACTGCAGCGCTGCCGTGAGCCGCGCGACGTTGTCGAGCACCTTGGAACGGCGCGGACGGTCGACCCACTCGTCGAGCGTGAGCTCGAAGCTGTGCTCCTTGTACGCTTCCTGCACCTCGCGCAGGGCGTCGACGAAGCGGTGACCGCGCACCATCACGGAGACCTCGAGGTTCAGGCTGAACGAGCGCATGTCCATGTTGCTCGAGCCGATCACCGACACCTCGTCGTCGATCGTGAAGTGCTTGGCGTGCAGGATCGTCGGCGCGCGGTAGAGCCAGATCTTCACGCCGGCCCGCAGGAGTCCCTCGTAGTAGGAGCGCTGCGCGTGCCAGGTCATCGTGTGGTCGCCCATCTCGCCGACGAACAGTTCGACCTCGACCCCGCGCTGCGCCGTCGTGGTGATGGCGTAGAGCATCGAGTCGTCCGGCACGAAGTACGGCGAGGTGATCGACACCTTCTGCTGCGCGGAGTAGAGCAGCGCGTTGAACAGGCGCAGGTTGTTCTCGCCGTCGAACCCCGGCCCGGACGGCACCACCTGGCAGTCGAGCGCGTCGCCGCGGTCGGCCCGCTGGACGGGGTCGCTCTCACGCAGCAGCAGCTCGTCGGTCTCGCTGTACCAGTCGGTGACGAACAGGGCGTTGAGCCCGGCGACGACCGGCCCCTCGAACCGGGCGAACAGGTCCTTGTAGACCATGCCCTTCTCGACGTGGGACCTGATGTCGTAGGAGGCGTCGATCAGGTTCTGCGAGCCGGTGAACGCGACCGAGCCGTCGAGCACCATGATCTTCCGGTGGTTGCGGAGGTCGGGACGCTGGAACTTGCCCTGCAGCGGCAGGAGCGGGAGCATCAGGTGCCACTCGATGCCCGCCTGGTCCATGAACGCCAGGGTGTCCTTGTACCCCGGGTACCCGCGGCTGGCCCAGTGGTCGAGCAGGAACCGCACGGTCACACCGCGGGACTGCGCCCGCGCGAGCGCCTCGAAGAAGGGCCGGGTGGTGTCGTCGAGCGTCGCGATGTAGAACTCGACGTGCACGAAGCGGCGGGACTGGTCGATCGCCCGGGTCATCTCGGCAATGGACTCCTCGGAGTCGGGGTAGAGCTCCGCCGAGTTGCCCCCGACCAACGGCATCGCTCCGAGCTCGCGGTTCAGCCGTGTGACGCTCTCCAGCCACGCCGGCCACGGGTGGTCACGGCGGACCCGCTCGATGCCCTCGGTCTGCTCGAGGATGTACGCGTTGATCTCGGTCTGCTTCTCGCGTCGGGCGCGCGGGAGCTTCGTCGACCCGATGACCAGGAAGACGATGAAGCCGATGTAGGGGATGAGGAAGATCGCGAGCAGCCACGCCGTCGCGGTCTGCGGCTTCCGGTTGATCGGGACGTAGATGATCGAGAAGACGCGGATCGCCAGGTCCAGCAGGACGAGCAGGACGGTGATGACGACGGTGAGCCAGTGCTCCACGGGGTGCCGGTGTCGGGTGTCGTTCGCAGGGGCCGCGGGTCAGCGGAAGTTGATGAACTGCAACGGGACGTCGAACTCTTCACCCTTGAGGAGCTGGATCGTGTTCTGCAGGTCGTCACGGCTCTTCGACGAGACGCGGAGCTCGTCACCCTGGATCTGGCTCTTCACGGTCTTCGGGGCGTTGGCACGCAGGAACGCACCGATCTTCTTCGCCACGTCCTGCTCGATGCCGTTCTTGAACTTGACCTCGATGCGGTACTCCTTGCCCGAGGGGTACGGGTCGCCGGCGTCCAGGCTCTTCAGGCTGATGTTGCGCTTGATCGCCTTGCTCTGCAGCACGTCGAGGACCGCCTTGGCGCGCTCTTCCGAGTTCGCCTTGATCAGGACGTCCTCACCGCTGAACGCGACCGAGGCGTCGGCACCCTTGAAGTCGTACCGCTGCTCGATCTCCTTGGCCGCCTGGTTGAGGGCGTTCTCCGCCTCCATCTTGTCGACCTTGCTGACCACGTCGAAGGAACTGTCTGCCATGCGGAACAGCCTAACGGCGGACAGGAGGCCCGGTTCCGGTCGCGCGGATCGGCTGACGGTGGTCACGACCACCGTCAGCGATCCGCTATGCTTTTGTGCGCGCCTTCGGTTGGTGATCACACCGGCTGGGTGCGCATGGCAAGTTACCCAAGCGGCCAAAGGGATCTGACTGTAAATCAGCCGGCGTAGCCTTCGGGGGTTCGAATCCCTCACTTGCCACCATCTGATCGGCCCCGTCCACTGCGGACGGGGCCGATGGTGTTTCCGGGAGGATGGGTGCATGGCCTCCGACCTCACCCCCGCCCAGTTCGCCGACCTCGCCGAGTCGATCGCCCGTGACGCCGCGGCGCTGGCCGCACGGCGCCGTGCCGAGGGGGTCGAGGTCGCGGACCGGAAGTCGAGCATCGTCGACGTGGTCACGGCCGCTGACCGCGAGGTCGAGGCGCTGATCCGTGCCCGCATCGCCGAGGCCCGTCCCGACGACGCTTTCCACGGCGAGGAGTCCGGATCCGCCTCGGGGGCCTCGGGCATCACGTGGGTGGTGGACCCGATCGACGGCACGGTCAACTACCTGTACGGCAGCGACGAGTACGGCGTGAGCATCGGTGTCGTCCGCGGCGGGGCCGATCCGATGACCTGGGAGCCGATCGCGGGCGTCGTCGTGGCACCGGCGACGGGCACCGTCTTCCGCGCGGCCGCCGGACAGGGTGCGACGCGTGACGGGGAGCCGTTGTCCGTCGCCGCGCCCGGGTCGCTGGCGGAGACGCTCGTCGCCACCGGGTTCGGGTACACGGCAGACCGTCGTCGCGAGCAGGTGGCGGTGCTCGCCGGTCTCATCGGCGAGGTGCGGGACATCCGCCGTGGGGGAGCGGCGTCGCTCGACTGCTGCGCGGTCGGGGCGGGGACGGTGGACGCCTACTACGAACGCGGGATCAACCCGTGGGACATGGCGGGCGGGGCCCTCGTGGCACAGGAGGCCGGCGCGACCATCCGCATCTGGGAGGCCGGGGGGACCCGCTCCTTCCTGTTCGCGAGCCCCGCCGTCGCCGACGAACTCGAGGCGCTGGTGCGTCGGCTCGAGGCCGGTGCGCTCGGATCCGTGCCGGCCTGACGACCCGCCGGGCACCACCTCCGGGGGTCCTGGGTGGACATGACCACGACTGGCGACCTGGGACGTCGCCTGCTAGCGTGCTCAGGTCCCGTTATCTGCTCGTTACCAACGAGTGGGCCCTTCTCCGATCAGGATCGCCACCGCACGCATGCCCCGTACTCCTCTGTCGTCCGCTCCCACCGACGGTTCCGTCGACGCCGCCACCCCGGTCGTCCACCAGACCCGACGCGCTCGGATCGAGGCAGAACGAGCAGCGGCCAAGGGCTCGACCACGGCGCAGGACTCGACGGGTCCGAGCTTCGACGACGTCATCGGAGCGGCCACGCCGGGGACCCCTGCGGCCCCCGTGTCGCCGATCGACTTCGCGCCGGCGTCGCCCGCGCGCCCGGCCTCGCGCATCCAGACGCCGCCGGCACCCACCTCGCCCGACGTGCAGGCGCAGTCCGTCGCCCCCGTCGCTCCCACATCTGCGCCCCGCCGCGTGGCCGGTCAGGTCCCCGCCTCGCGCCGCCGCAACGGCCGGACAGCCACGACGGCCCCGGCCCCGGTCGACCGCGCAACGCGCCACATCCCCTCCACCAGCACGCCCGTCGCAGCGCCGACCCGGAAGCGGGGCGCGTCGTTCCGCCGGTCGGCCTCGCGCGTGACCGCCGTCGGCGCCCTGCTCTTCGCGGCCGGCCTGGTCGTCTCGACCTCCCTGCCGGCGCAGGCCCTCTGGGTGCCCGAGTCCGGGTCGACCGCGGCTCGTGCCACCTCCGGTGGTGCCACCCAGTCGATGCAGGTCGGGGCTGCCGCCGACGGTTCCACCGCCCGAGACCAGTTCACGGTGTCCGATGCCACGCAGTACGCGAACGTCGACTCCTCGAGCTTCACGAACGACCCGACGGGCACGATCCAGTGGCCGTTCCTGACCGGCGTCCCGATCACCTCGGGCTTCGGGGGCCGCCAGGTCGCCGGGTGCTCGTTCTGCTCGACGAACCACATGGGCGTCGACTTCGCACCGGGTGAGGGCACCCCGATCGGTGTCATCGCCGCCGGCACCGTGATCAAGGTGCAGGCGAACGACGGCGGCTTCGGCAACGACGTCTGGGTGGAGCACGACGTCGACGGCAAGCAGTTCGTCAGCGTCTACGGCCACATGGAGGACAACTCCTTCAAGGTGGTCACCGGCCAGCACGTCGAGGTCGGCGACATCCTCGGTCTCGTCGGCAGCACGGGCAACTCCACTGGCCCGCACCTGCACCTCGAGGTCCACGTCGACGGAGTCCCGGTGGACCCGCTGGCGTGGCTCAAGGCCAACGCGAACTAGCGGCCCACGACGCGGCACGCCCGGGCGTCTCGTCCGGTTCCGGAGCAGCGTCGGAGGTCTGCTATCCTCGTGTGGTGCCGTTCGCGGCACATCGCCCCGATAGCTCAGTGGTAGAGCACCTCCATGGTAAGGAGGGGGTCGTCAGTTCAATCCTGACTCGGGGCTCCGACCCGGTGCGCACGCCGCCCCGGATCTCTGGCGGGGTAGCTCAGTTGGTTAGAGCACACGACTCATAATCGTGGGGTCGCGGGTTCAAGTCCCGCCCTCGCTACGCGCAAGGCCCTCTCGTCCAGGATCCCCTGGGTCAGGGGGCCTTCTCTGTTGGTGGCGGCGCAGACCCCTGCTGCGCCGCCCGACTGCCCGACTGCCCGCTCAGTCCACCGCTGCTTCCGCGTCGGTATCGACGTTCTCCTGCGCGGCGAACTGGGTCCGGTGCAGCTCCTCGTACCGCCCACCGGCGGCCAGCAGCTCGTCGTGCGTACCGCGCTCCACGATCGAGCCGTCCTCGACCACCAGGATCAGGTCCGCGCTGCGGATGGTGGAGAGTCGGTGGGCGATCACCATCGCGGTCCGTCCCTCGAGCGCCTCGCCGAGTGCGGCCTGCACGGCGGCCTCGGACGTCGAGTCCAGCGCTGCCGTCGCCTCGTCGAGGATGACGACGCGCGGCTGGGCGAGCAGCAGCCGCGCGATGGTCATGCGCTGCCGCTCACCGCCGGACAGCCGGTAGCCGCGTTCTCCCACCATCGTGTCCAGCTGGTCGGGCAGGGACCGGATGAGCGGTTCGAGACGAGCGCGACGGACGGCGTCCCACACCTCGTCCTCGGTCGCCTCGGGCCGCGCGAACCGCAGGTTGGAGCGGATGGTCTCGTGGAACAGGTGGCCGTCCTGCGTCACCATGCCGAGGGTGTGCCGCATCGAGGCGAAGGTGACGTCGCGGACGTCCGTGCCCGCCAGGCGGACGGTGCCGCTGTCGACGTCGTACAGGCGCGAGAGCAACTGCGCGACCGTGGACTTGCCCGCACCCGACGTCCCGACGAGGGCGACGGTCTGGCCCGGCTCGATCCGGAAGGACAGCCCGTGCAGGACCTCCTCGCCGCCGCGGGTGTCGAGCGTCGCAACCTCCTCGAGCGAGGCGAGGGACACCTTGTCGGCGGACGGGTAGGCGAACCGGACGTCGTCGAACTCGACGGACACCGGCCCGTCGGGGATGGTGACCGCGTCCGGCTGCTCCTGGATGAGCGGTTCGAGGTCCAGGACCTCGAAGACGCGCTCGAAGCTGACCACCGCGCTCATGATCTCCACCCGGGCGTTCGCCAGGCTGGTCAGCGGCGCGTACAGGCGGGTGAGCAGGAGCGCCAGGGTGACGACCTCGCCGGTGTCCAGCCGCCCGGCGAGCGCGAGGAAGCCGCCGAGCCCGTACACGAGCGCCAGGGCGAGTGCGGAGACGAGCATCAGTGCGGTGAAGAAGACGAACTGCAGCATCGCGGTCCGGACCCCGATGTCGCGGACGCGGGCAGCGCGGACGCGGAACTCCTCGGCCTCCTCGTCGGGCCGACCGAACAGCTTGACGAGGGTGGCGCCGGGTGCCGAGAAGCGCTCGGTCATCTGGGTGCTCATCGCGGAGTTGTGGTCGGCGGCCTCGCGGCGCAGTGCGGCCAGGCGGCTGCCCATCCGGCGCGCGGGGACCAGGAAGAGCGGCAACATCACCACGGCGAGGACCGTCACGAGCCACGAGGTGCTGAGCATGACGATCAGGGTGAGGACCAGCGCCACCAGGTTCGTGACGACGCCGGACAGGGTGCCGCTGAAGGCCTGCTGCGCACCGATCACGTCGTTGTTCAGGCGGCTCACGAGCGCGCCGGTCCGGGTGCGGGTGAAGAACGCGATCGGCATCTTCTGCACGTGGTCGAAGACGGCGGTGCGGAGGTCCAGGATCACGCCCTCGCCGATCCGTGCCGAGTACCAGCGTGTCGTCAGCGACACGGCGGCGTCGGCGACGGCGACCAGGGCGATGACCACGGCCAGCCGGACGATGGTGGCGACCTCGCCCCGGGCGACGATGACGTCGACCACCCGTCCCGCGAGCACCGGCGTCGCGACGGCGAGGAAGGCACCGACGACGGAGAGGGCGATGAACACCAGCAGCTTCGCCCGGTACGGCACCGCGAACGTCAGGATCCGTCTAACGGTCGCGCGGGAGAACCCGTGCTTGCCGCCCTGCGCGGACGAGATCTTGTACAGCGAGCTCCAGGCAGCGCTCTCCATGCTCATGGCGGTTCCTTTCCCGGGCCCCGCGCCCAACCTAGATGGCCGACGGGGTCATCGGTGACCGATCCGGGCACGGTGCGCCGGGCGGCCACGTGCTGCAGCCCGCTACCGGGTGCGGTGGGAGCCGGTGTCTGTCCGGGTCGCGAGCACCCCGGCGGTGCGGAACGCGTCCTCGACGGCGGCGGTGACCTCGTGCCAGGCGGCCCGACGCCGGTTCGCTCCGATGCTGCCGCCGGACACGGCCGTGCCGTGCCCGGCCCGGCGCAGCGAGATCGTCGTGGTGGCACCGTCCACGACGGTGGACAGCTCGTACCGGCGGTACTCCCGGGCCGGCTGCACGAGCGCGCCGAGCAGGATGGTGAGTGCCCGGCTGCCTGCCGTCGCGGTCATCGTGCCACCGGTCGACTCGACGTGGTGACCGGTGCGGCGCAGCGCGGCGGCGGCGACCTCCATGGCGGTGCACCGGTCGCCCGTGTGCACGGCGAACTCCGTCGTGGTGTCCATCGGCCCTCCCCGTCCCGAACGAACGCGTGCCGAACGGCACGCACCGATTCCCCCGAATCGGTCTCAGACAGTCTAACTGATGCGTTCTCATGGACGACAGTGCGGCCCGAGCGCCAGACGGACCCGCCCGGACGGACCCGCCCGCACGGGCCTTCAGTAGACTGCCGTGGTGTCAGTGAACCCCGAGCTCGTCGGCAGGACGTTCCCGCCGGCCCAGCCCTACCTGGTCGGCCGCGAGAAGGTGCGCGAGTTCTCTCGTGCGGTGTTCGCGACCAACCCCGTCCACCACGATCCGGACGCCGCCCGCGCCGCCGGGTACGCCGACGTGGTCGCACCCCCGACGTTCGCCGTCGTCGTGCAGGAAGCCACGCTCGCGCAGCTCCTGAACGAGCCCGACGCCGGCATCGACTTCTCCCGCGTGGTCCACGGCGAGCAGTCCTTCACCTACGACCGTCCGATCGTCGCCGGTGACGAGCTCACCGCGACCCTGACGGTGACCAGCGTGAAGACCCTCGGCGGCAACGCGATGGTCACGGCCCAGAGCACCATGAACGACGCCGAGGGGGAGCACGTCGTCACGGCGACCTCCACCCTCGTGGTCCGAGGAGACGACGCATGACCGCCGCACCCGCCACCGCGCTCGAGGTCGGCACCGTCGTCGCCGAACGTGCCGTGCACCTCACCCGTGATTCGCTCGTCCGGTACGCCGGCGCCTCGGGCGACTTCAACCCGATCCACTACCGCGACGACGTCGCCGCCTCGGTCGGTCTGCCCGGCGTCCTCGCCCACGGCATGCTCACCATGGGGATCGCCGTGCAGCCGGTGGCCGAGTGGCTCGGCGACAGCGGCTGGGTCGCGGGCTACGGCGTCCGTTTCACGCGCCCCGTCGTCGTCGACCCGGAGCAGGGTGCCACGGTCGGCATCGTCGCGAAGGTCGGCACCGTCGACGAGGACGGCCGTCCGAAGCGCATCGACCTCACCGTGACCGCCGCCGGGCAGACCGTGCTCGGCAAGGCGCAGGTCACGGTGGTGTTCCACTGACCGTGTCCGAGCCGGTGCTGGCCGACCTGACGACGCTCCGCGTCGGCGGGCCCGCCACCCGGCTGCTGACGGCGACGACGACCGACGAGCTCGTCGCCCACGCGACCGACGCCTTCGACGACCACGAGTGGCTCGTCCTCGGCGGCGGCAGCAACCTGCTGGTCGCCGACCAGGGCTTCGACGGCACCGTCGTGCTGGTCCGCACGACGGGCGTCGACGCGGACCGCGACGCCGACGGCGTCACCGTCCGCGTCGCCGCCGGTGAACCGTGGGACCCGTTCGTCGCCACGACCGTCGCGAACGGCTGGACCGGCCTGGAGGCCCTCAGCGGCATCCCGGGCACGGTCGGTGCGTCCCCGGTGCAGAACATCGGCGCCTACGGGGTCGAACTCGCCGACGTGCTCACCCGCGTCGAGTTCCTGGATGCAGCCACGGGGGAGCGGGCGTGGGTCCCGGCAGCCGAGCTGGCGCTCGGCTACCGCACGTCGACCCTCAAGCACGGTCGGCGCGGTGTCGTGCTGACGGTGGAGTTCCGGCTCGGACTCGCGGGGGAGCACGGCGTGCCCGTGCAGTACGCGCAGCTCGCCGGTTCGCTCGGTGTCGACCTCGGCGCGCTCGTGCCGCCCACGACCGTCCGCGACGAGGTCCTGCGGCTGCGCGGTTCCAAGGGCATGGTGCTCGACGGGGACGACCACGACACCTGGAGCGCCGGATCGTTCTTCACGAACCCGATCGTCTCGCCCGCGTTCGCCGAGACCCTGCCAGCTGATGCTCCGCGCTGGCCCGCGGGCGACGACGTCAAGCTCAGTGCGGCCTGGCTCATCGAGCACGCCGGCGTCCACCGGGGGTACGCGGTGCCGGGTTCGCGCGCGGCGATCTCGTCGAAGCACACCCTCGCACTGACGAACCGCGGCGGGGCGACGGCCGCGCAGGTGGCCGAGCTCGCCCGGTACGTGCAGGTGAGCGTCCTGAACCGCTTCGGTGTCTCGCTCGTCCCGGAACCCGTGGTGGTGGGGGACCTGCTCGGCTGAGCGTCCGCGCGACGGGACCGACGAGCACGACGCTCCACGGGCCTCCCGGAACGGGAAGAACGGGCCACCTCGACGAGGTGGCCCGTTCCGTGTCCGGCAGTGTCTACGCGAAGAACTCCGCCAGTCGGGCGACGCCCTCGGCGATGTCGTCGTCGCCCAGCGCGTACGACAGACGCAGGTAGCCGGACGGACCGAAGGCCTCACCGGGGACGACCGCGACCTCGGCGTGCTCGAGGATCAGGTCCGCCAGCTCGAGCGTGGTCGTCGGGGTGGCGCCGGCCCATTCGCGGCCGAGCAGTTCGGTGACGTCCGGGTAGACGTAGAAGGCACCCTGCGGGGTCGGCGTGCGGAACCCCGGGATCGCGTTGAGGCCGTCCACGATCGACCGACGCCGACGATCGAAGGCCTCGCGCATCGCGGCGACGGGTTCCTGGGGACCGGTCAGCGCGGCGATGGCGGCACGCTGCGACACGTTCGAGACGTTGGACGACAGGTGCGACTGCAGGTTGGAAGCAGCCTTGACGGCGTCGGTCGGGCCGATGAACCAGCCGACGCGCCAGCCCGTCATGGCGTAGGTCTTCGCGACGCCGTTCACCAGGATCGTGGTGTCGGCGAGGGCGGGGACCTCGGCCAGGATGCCGGCGAAGCGGACGCCGTCGTACACCAGATCCTGGTAGATCTCGTCGCTGATCACCCAGATGCCGTGCTCGAGCGCCCACTCGCCGATCGCCCGGGTCTGCTCGGCCGAGTACACCGCGCCGGTGGGGTTCGACGGCGAGCAGAACAGCAGTGCCTTGGTCTTCGGGGTGCGCGCTGCCTCGAGCTGCTCGACGGTCACCAGGTAGTCCTGGTCGCTGCCGGCGAAGACCTCGACCGGCTCGCCACCGGCCAGACGGATGGCCTCGGGGTAGGTGGTCCAGTACGGCGCGGGCAGCAGGACCTCGTCACCGGCGTCGACGATGGTCTGGAACGCCTGGTAGACCGCCTGCTTGCCGCCGTTCGTCACGATGACCTGCGACGGCTCGACCGTGACGCCGGACACCCGGGCGGTCTTGTCGGCGATGGCCTGCTTCAGTTCGGGCAGGCCGGTCGCGGGGGTGTAGCGGTGGTTCTTCGGGTCCCGCGCCGCGGCGACGGCGGCATCGACGACGTGCTGCGGGGTCGCGAAGTCGGGCTCGCCGGCGGCGAACGAGATCACCGGGCGCCCGGCGGCCTTGAGCGCCTTGGCCTTGGCATCGACCTTGAGCGTCGCGGACTCGGCGATGGCGGCGATGCGGGACGCGATGCGCGGGCGATCGGCCGACGCGGTGGCGAGGGTGTCGGGGGACACGTGGGCGGTGGACTCGGGGCCTGGGGCTGCGGTGCTCACGGGGCTCAGCCTACCGGCGCGGCACGCCGTGGAAGGGGTCAAGTGGACACCGTGTGACGGACTCCCGTAGACTCGTCCACCGGAACGCGGATCGGTGACGAACCGTGTTGCGAAGGGCGGTGGCTCAATTGGTAGAGCAGCGGTCTCCAAAACCGCAGGTTGCAGGTTCGAGTCCTGTCCGCCCTGCAACTCTGGAAGGGTAGAAGTTGGCGAGCAAAGACATGGAGACGACGGCGGACGACGTCGTCGCCCAGGCGAAGCAGGACCGGGCCGAGCGCCGCGGGCCCATCGCTGCCATCGTGCTCTTCATCCGTCAGGTGATCGGCGAGCTGCGCAAGGTCGTGACGCCGACCCGCAAGGAACTCTTCAGCTACACGGGCGTCGTGCTCGTGTTCGTCGTCGTCATGATGATCCTGGTGTCGATCCTCGACTTCGTGTTCGGTCTCGGCGTCGGGTACGTCTTCGGCAACGGGCCCACGGCCTGACCCCGACGTCGGTTGCCGTGCGCAGCCGTTCCGAGGAGTACGGTCGCCCGAGACGGCGTCGATCGTGACGGCGTCGATCGTGACCATGACCGACCGCCAACCCGACCCGAACCACCGAACGGAAAGAATCGACTGTGTCTGACAACTCCCGCGATGACATCGACCTCGCGACGGCTGCCGAGCAGTCCTCCGAGGTCGAGGAGAACCAGGAAGGCGACGTCGAGACCGGCGAAGGACGCTCCGTCGAGTCCGCTGAAGAGCGTGCGATCTCGATCGAGGGCGACGACGACGAGTCGCTCGGCCTCAGCTCCGAGCCCGACGACGGCACCGTCGACGCCGGCCTCGACGAAGCGCTGACGGCTCTGCAGGAGTCCCGCGACCCCGAAGCCGACGCCGTCGTGGACGACGCCCTCGAGATCGACTCCGCCGACGAGGCCGAGGCCGCCGTCGAGGCCGTCGAGGATGCGGAAGAAGTCGAGCTCGAGTCCGAGACCGCCGCCGAGGCCAACGAGACGCTCGCTGCCGACGAGGCACTCGACGCCGAGGACGAGGACGACGAGCCCGCCGAGGTCGACCCGTACGAGGCCTTCAAGGCCGAGCTGCGGATGAAGCCGGGCAAGTGGTACGTCATCCACTCCTACGCGGGCTTCGAGCGCCGCGTGAAGTCGAACATCGAGAACCGCATGGTCTCGATGTCGATGGAGGACTACATCTACCAGGTCGAGGTCCCGATGGAGGACGTCGTCGAGATCAAGAACGGGCAGCGCAAGCTGGTCACCCGCGTCCGGATCCCCTCGTACGTGCTCGTCCGCATGGACCTCAACGAGGACTCGTGGTCGGTCGTCCGCCACACCCCGGGTGTCACCGGCTTCGTCGGCAACGCCCACAACCCGACCCCGCTCCGCTTCGACGAGGCGTTCGGGATGCTGAAGTCCCTGGTGCAGGTGGCCGAGGCCGCCCCGACCAAGGGTGGCGCGAAGGGCAGCGGCTCGCTGCAGGCACAGCCCGCAGCCGAGGTCGACTTCGAGATCGGCGAGACGATCACCATCAAGGAAGGCTCGTTCGCGGGTCTTCCGGGTTCGATCTCCGAGATCAAGCCGGAGAGCGGCAAGCTCACCGTCCTCGTCTCGCTGTTCGAGCGCGAGACCCCGGTCGAGCTCAGCTTCGACCAGGTCACCAAGCTCTAGCGACCACCACGCTGTAGCGATCACCGAGATCGACTACACTGAACGGGTTTGGGCCCGCGCGCCTCGTGCGAGCGGGCCTTCACCGCTGTCCGGAACGGCCGGACCAGCGGGAGAGTGCACGGATCCCCGTGTGTTCGATTCCAGGAGGAAGACAAGTCATGGCACCGAAGAAGAAGGTCACGGGCCTGATCAAGCTGCAGATCAACGCGGGAGCCGCCAACCCGGCACCCCCGATCGGTCCGGCGCTCGGTCAGCACGGCGTCAACATCATGGAGTTCTGCAAGGCGTACAACGCGGCGACCGAGTCGCAGCGTGGCAACGTCGTGCCGGTCGAGATCACCGTCTACGAGGACCGTTCGTTCACGTTCGTCCTGAAGACCCCGCCGGCCGCCGAGCTCATCAAGAAGGCTGCTGGTGTGCAGAAGGGGTCCTCGACCCCGCACACGGTCAAGGTCGCGAAGATCTCGATGGACCAGGTCCGTCAGATCGCCGAGACCAAGCAGGCCGACCTGAACGCCAACGACATCGAGCAGGCCGCGAAGATCATCGCCGGCACCGCACGCTCGATGGGCATCACGGTCGAGGCCTAAGCACCGATCGGGCTCCGGCCCACCACCAGACACCTTTCCGTGGGAGAGCCTCGCCGGCTCGCCAACCACGTATCTCGCAAGGAGACCACCATGGCGAAGAAGTCCAAGGCCTACCAGGCCGCGGCCGCGAAGATCGAGGCCGACAAGTTCTACACCCCGACCGAGGCCGTCGCCCTGGCCAAGGAGACCGGTTCCTCGAAGACCGACTCCACGGTCGAGGTCGCGCTCAAGCTCGGCGTCGACCCCCGCAAGGCCGACCAGATGGTCCGCGGCACGGTCATCCTGCCGCACGGCACGGGCAAGACCGCCCGCGTCATCGTCTTCGCGACGGGCGCGGCTGCTGAGGCCGCCATCGCCGCCGGCGCCGACGAGGTCGGTGGCGACGAGCTCATCGCGAAGGTCGCCGAGGGCTACACCTCGTTCGACTCCGCCGTCTCGACCCCGGAGCTCATGGGCAAGGTCGGTCGTCTCGGCAAGGTGCTCGGCCCGCGTGGCCTCATGCCCAACCCGAAGACCGGCACCGTGACCCCGAACGTCGCGCAGGCAGTCAACGACATCAAGGGCGGCAAGATCGAGTTCCGCGTCGACAAGCACGCCAACGTGCACTTCGTCGTCGGCAAGGCCTCGTTCACGCCGGAGCAGCTCGACGAGAACATCTCGACCGCGCTCGAGGAGATCAACCGCCTCAAGCCGTCGTCCTCGAAGGGCCGTTACGTCATGAAGGGCGCCGTCTCGACGACCTTCGGTCCCGGCATCCCGCTGGACGTCAACAGCATCTGAGTCCACTGACTCGTGGAAGGACCCGCACCGGCAACGGTGCGGGTCCTTTCCGCATGTGGGGCGCGTGTCCCGATAACGTGGTGTGGTGCGCACCCTCGTGAACTCGCTCCGGCTGATCGCCGTCATCGCCATCGTCGTCGCGGTCGTCGCGCAGTGGCTCGAGAGCGCGAAGACCCCGACCTACTCGTTCTGGAACTTCTTCGGCTACTTCACGATCCAGTCGAACCTGATCATCGCCGTGGCCCTTGCGGTGACGCTCGTCGCCGCGGCACGTCGCAAGCGGGCGGACCTCGCCGTCTCGGTGCTCCGCGGTGCCGCCACGGTGTACATCGCGACGACGGGCATCGTCTACAACACGCTGCTCACGGGCGCGAACGTGTCGGCCTCGGTGCCGTGGTCGAACGACATCGTGCACAAGATCATCCCGGTGTACGCGGTGCTCGACTGGCTGCTGTTCTCGGACCGAGCACGGCTGCTGCTCCGGCACGTGTGGTGGTTCCTGCTCTACCCGGCGGTCTGGACCACCGTGGTGCTCGTCCGCGGTGCGACCGACGGGTGGGTGCCGTACCCGTTCCTCGACCCCGCGCAGGGCTACGGTGTCGTCGCGATCTACGTCGTCGGGATCGCGGTGTCGATCACCTTGCTCGGGATCCTGGTCGTGGGGATGAGCCGGTTGCGGCTGGTGACGGTCTAGCTGGTGACGGTCCAGCAGACGGTCCAGCTGACGGTCTAGGAGCGGAAGCCGCGCAGTTTGTCGAGCACCAGGTCGGCGAGCTGCACCAGCCCCCGGATCTGGTCGTCGTCGCGGTCGACCCAGCGGCACTCGGGTTCGTCGGCGACCGGCACGAACCCGTCGTGGCGTTCCCAGACGAACAGGGTGCGGTCGGCACCGAGCACGTACTGCTGCCACCAGATCTGCCGCAGGTAGTGCCGCGGGATGCTCCGCCAGGCCTTGCCGGTGGTCTTGATCTCGGCGAGCACCACGCGGGACGACTCGTCGACCCCGACGCCGTCCGGGGTGGCGAGGTGCGCGCGGTTCGCGGCGGCGTGGAACAGGTGCGCCGAGGGCTGGATGCCGTGTGTGGCGGCCACCCAGGCGGCGATGACCGGTTCGCGGTCCTTCCCGTGCTCGGTGAACGCGTTGCCGGAGAACCGGGAGCCGTAGCGCTTCTCGGTGACGACGGCCTCGACGGCGCGCAGGGAGGCGAGCCGGGCGACGTCGGTGGCGGTGATGCCCATGGCGCGGGCGCGGAGCCACGCGACGCGGTCCGAGGAGTGCGCGACGATGCGCTCGGTGTGGCCGCGCAGGGCGGTGAACGCGTCACGCGCGGCCGGGACCGGCGTACCGGGGGCGGGATACGCCTCCAGACCGGGGTCCAGGTCGCCCCACAGGGTGGGCTGCACGATCGTCACCCCATGATTGTCCCCCCGACCACCGGCAGGACCGAAACCGACGCGCTCACGCGGCGGGCGGGTGTGCGTCAGGAGGCCAGTTCGCGGCCCTCGGCGAAGGCGACGAGCTCGTCGACCCCGGCGGGGGAGAGGGCGTAGCCGATGGCGAGGGCCGCGGCACCCTGCAGCGCTGCGAGGGAGCCCGCACGGGACTGCACGATGACGAGGTGCTCGCTGGCGAGGGGCATCGAGCGGGAGTAGACGACCTCACGGACGCCGGCGAGCAGGTGCTCACCCGCCTGCGTGATCGATCCGCCGAGCGCGATGACGGACGGGTTGATGAGCGAGATGCACGTCGCCAGCACTTCGCCGATGTCACGGCCCGCCTGCCGGACGGCGTAGATCGCGTCGAGGTCCGATCGGTTCACCAGGTCGATGACGTCGGCTCCGGTGTGCACGTCGTGCCCCTTCGCGCGGAGGGCCCGGGCGATGGCCGGACCGGAGGCGACGGCCTCGAGGCAGCCGGTGTTGCCGCAGTGGCACGGGACGTCGCCGGCGCGCGAGACGCGCACGTGCCCGATGTCCCCGGCGGTGCCCTGGGCGCCGCGCTGCAGTCGGCCCTCGGACACGATGCCGGAACCGATGCCGGTGGCGACCTTCACGAACAGCAGGTGGTCGATGTCCGGCCAGCCGTGCTCCCGTTCGCCGAGCGCGGCGATGTTCACGTCGTTGTCGAGCAGGACGTGGGCGGCGATGTGCTGGCGGAGCCACGAGGGCACGTCGAAGCCGTCCCAGCCGGGCATGATCGGCGGGTTGGCCGGTCGTCCGGTGGAGAACTCGACGGGTCCGGGGACGCCGATGCCGATCGCGATGACGTCCTGTCGGTTGCGCCCGACCTCGGCGAGCAGGTCGTCGATCGTCTCGACGAGCCACGACAGCGTCGGTACCGGGCCGGCCGCGATGTCGATCCGGGCATCACGGGTGGCGAGCGGTGCCGCGACCAGGTCGGTGACGGCGACGCGGCCGTGCGACGCACCGAGGTCGGCGGCGATGACGAGCCGGGCGCGGGGCTTCAGCGCCACCTGGGCGGGCGGACGGCCGCCGGTGGAGACGGCGGTGTCGACGGCACCGACGAGTCCGATGTCGATCAGGGAGTCGAGGCGCACGCCGATGGTGGAGCGTGCGAGTCCTGTCAGTGCGGCGAGCTCGGCCCTGGTGCGCGGCACGCCGTCGCGGAGGATCTGGAAGAGCTCGCTCGTCCCGACCGGAGGCGACGCTGCCGTCCGGTTCAAGTCGACCATGTGGGGAGTGAAGCACACATCGTTCGCGCCACGCAATGAAGTCCGTCGACATTCCTTCGACTTCTGCTTGACCGCCGACAAAAGTGCTCGTAGTGTGACGATCGGTCACTGACGACCGCACCATCTCGACGAGGAGAACCCTGGTGACCCAACCGCTCTCGGTCCAGCTCTACACGGTCCGCGATGCCCTCAGCGCCGATCTGCCCGGCACCCTGCAGCGCATCGCCGACATCGGCTACACGAACGTCGAGGCCTTCGGCTTCGTCGACGACGCCGACGAACTCGCCGCCGCCCTGCGGAGCGCAGGCCTCGCCGCCCCGAGCGGCCACGCCCGGCTGCTCGACGCCGGCGAGCAGGACCTCGAGCGCATCTTCCACGCGTCCACAACCCTCGGGTTCGGGACGCTCATCGACCCGCACATCGACGAGGCCCGCTGGACCACCCGCGAGGACGTCGAGGCGATCGCCCGCGAACTCAGCGCGCTCGCCCCGCGGGCGGCCGACCACGGTCTGGTGCTCGGCTACCACAACCACGCGTTCGAGTTCTCGAACCGCATCGACGGCGTCAGCGCCTACGAGGTCTTCGCCGACGCCCTGTCCGACGACGTCGTGCTCGAGCTCGACACCTACTGGGTGCAGGTCGGCGGGGACGACCCGGTCGCGGTCATCGGCAAGTACGGCGACAAGGTCCGGTTCCTGCACGTCAAGGACGGCGACGGCTCGCACGACGACAAGCAGCAGGTCGCCGTCGGCAACGGCATCATGCCGATCCGCGACATCATCGCCGCCGCACCCGACGCCCTGCACGTCGTCGAGCTCGACGACCACGACGGTGACGTCCTCCAGGCCGTCGCCGACTCCTACACGTTCCTCGAGGGGGCCCGCGCATGACCGACACCACGACCGCCGCTGCGACGGCGACCGACAGCACGCTGCGCACCGGCCCGGTCGGCGTCGGCGTCATCGGCGCCGGGGTCATCTCGGACCAGTACCTGTCGAACCTCACGGTCTTCCCCGACGTGACGGTCCGCTTCATCGCCGACATCGACCTGCCGCGCGCTGCCGCCCAGGCCGAGAAGTGGGGCGTCCCCGGCTCGGGCACCGTCGAGGAGCTCCTGGCCGACGACGACATCGAGATCGTCGTGAACCTGACGATCCCGGCTGCCCACGTCGAGGTCGCGCTGCAGGCCCTGGCCGCAGGCAAGCACGTCTGGGGCGAGAAGCCCTACGCCCTCGACCGTGCCAGCGCCGCGGAGCTCCGTGACGCCGCGGTCGCCGCGGGCAAGACGGTCAGCGTCGCCCCGGACACGTTCCTCGGCGCCGGCCTGCAGACCGCGCTCCGCACCATCCGCGATGGCCGCATCGGCACGCCGCTCAACGGCCTGACGCTGTTCCAGAGCCCCGGACCCGAGTCGTGGCACCCGAGCCCCGAGTTCCTCTTCGCGTACGGCGCCGGTCCGCTGTTCGACATCGGCCCGTACTACATCACCACCCTCGTCCAGGCGTTCGGACCGGTGAAGAAGGTCACGGCGACGGCGTCGAAGTCCCGCGCCACCCGCACCATCGGCTCCGGACCGAAGGCTGGCACCGAGTTCCCGGTGGACGTCCCGACGAACCACTCCGCGCTCATCGAGTTCGAGAACGGCGGGAGCGCGCAGAGCGTCTTCTCGTTCGAGTCCGACCGGGGCCGGACCGGCTTCGTCGAGATCGCGGGGGAGACCGGCACCGTCGTGTTCCCCGACCCGAACAACTTCGACGGCGACACCGAGCTGTACCGGCTCGGTGCCGAGGAGCCCGAGACGATCCCCGCGGTCGGCTCCACCTCCTCGCGCGGCACCGGCGTGGTCGACCTGGCCCGCTCGCTGCGGGCCGGCGAGACGAACCGCGTCCCCGGCGCGCTCGCCTTCCACGTCCTCGACGTGATGGTCTCCATCGCCGAGGCAGCAGAACGTGGCGAGGCGGTGCTCGTCGAGAGCACCGTGTCGCCCTCCCCGACCCTCCCCGAGGGCTGGGACCCCGCGGAACGCACCCTGGCCTGACCGCCGGGGCGCTGCCCGCAACCCACAGCAGCACCCGACCAGCACCATCCGCAGCACCAGCTCCACCTCTGCACCATCCCTGCACCATCTCAACGACGAGAAAGTAGAGAGTCATGCGCACTGCCATCCGCGCACTGGCCATCACCGCGGCCGCCGCACTCACCGTGACCGGCCTCGCAGCCTGCTCCTCCGGATCGTCCGGCGACGCCGGCGACTCCAAGACGCTCACCTACTGGGCGTCCAACCAGGGCACGTCCCTGCAGAACGACAAGGAGGTGCTGACCCCCGTCCTCGAGAAGTTCACCAAGGAGACCGGGATCAAGGTCGACCTCCAGGTCATCGGCTGGAACGACCTGCAGAACAAGATCCAGACCGCCGTCAGCTCGGGCCAGGGCCCGGACGTCGTCAACATCGGCAACACCTGGGCGACCTCGCTCCAGGCCACCGGCGCCTTCCAGGAGTTCGGTGACGCCGAGATGAAGGCGATCGGCGGCGCGGACAAGTTCGGCAAGGTCGCCCTGTCCACCGGTGGCGCGCCCGACAAGACGGTCACGAGCGTCCCGCTCTACGGCCTCGCCTACGGCCTGTACTACAACAAGAAGATGCTGTCCGACGCCGGCATCACCCCGCCCACCACGTGGGAGGAGATGGTCTCGGACGCCGAGAAGCTGACCAAGGGTGACACCTACGGCTTCAGCCTCGCAGGCGGTTCGTACACCGAGAACTCGCACTTCGCGTTCATCAACTCGGCGCAGAACGGTGGCGAGTGGTTCGACAAGGACGGCAAGCCGACCTTCACCTCGAAGGCCAACGTCGACGGCATCAAGCGGTACCTCGACCTCATGCAGGACTCGAAGGTCGCCAACCCGTCGAACGCGCAGTACGACAACGCGACGCAGTCCACCACGGACTTCGCGAAGAAGAAGGCCGCGTTCATCCTCAACCAGAACAACGCGAACGCGACCATCGAGTCGCTCGGCATGAAGTCGTCCGAGTACGGCGTCGTGGCCCTGCCCGCCCCGAGCGGTGGCGAGCAGATCGCCTCGTTCCCCGCTGGCATCAACCTGTCGGTCTTCAAGAACACGAAGAACAAGGACGGCGCGCTCGAGTTCGTCAAGTACATGACGAGCATGGACACGCAGACGACGCTGGACAAGCCGTACTCGGCCCTGCCGGTGCTCGCCAAGGCTGCTGACTCCGTCACGGACGAGCAGACGAAGACGTTCCTCGACATCTACAACAACAAGGCGAAGCCGCTCCCGCTGGTGCCCGCCGAGGACCAGTTCGAGTCCACGGTCGGCAAGGCGATGAACGACATGTTCGCCAAGATCGCGACCGGTTCCAAGGTCTCCGAGGCCGACATCAAGTCGGCTCTGCAGACCGCCCAGGACCAGGTGTCCCAGGCCGCCGGTTGATCCACCCTGGAGGCCCGGGTCGCGTCCGCAGGACGCGCCCGGGCCTCCAGCCCCTGACGCTCCAGAGCCGACCACCCGTCGGCCGTGAGGCACACGCCCCACGCATCCCGCGCCTCCCGGCTGCCACGGCACGCGCGGACCGCACCTGCACGCCCCTCCTGCCGAAAGGCCCCACCAGATGTCCACGACGGTCCTGCCCGACTCGGAGCGCATCGACCTGACGCACACGAAGGCCCCGACGATGTCGGGCCGTCCGCCAGGTCGCAAGCGCAAGACCCACTGGCTGCCCTACGCGCTCGTCGCGCCGGCCATCCTGTTCGAGCTGCTCATCCACATCGTCCCGATGCTCACCGGCATCTGGATCTCGTTCATCCAGCTCACCAAGTACTTCATCGCGAACTGGGGCGCCGCGCCCTTCGCCGGGTTCCGGAACTACCAGGTCGTGGTCGACTTCGACCAGGCGATCGGCCGCGGGGTCCTCAACTCGTTCCTCATCACGTGTGCCTTCACGGTCCTCGTGGTCGGGCTCTCCTGGACGTTCGGCATGGCCGCAGCCGTCGCGCTGCAGAAGCCGTTCGCCGGACGCGGGCTGTTCCGCACCCTGTTCCTCGTGCCGTACGCGCTGCCGATGTACGCCGGCGTCATCACCTGGAAGTTCATGTTCCAGCGGGACTCGGGGGCACTGAACCACCTGCTGGTCGACCAGCTCGGACTGTTCGGAGGCAACGCCCCGTTCTGGCTCATCGGCAACAACGCCTTCGTCGCGGTCGTCGTCGTGGCCATCTGGAAGACCTGGCCGTTCGCGTTCCTGATGCTGATGGCCGGCCTGCAGTCCGTGCCGAACGACGTGTACGAGGCCGCCTCGGTCGACGGCGCGAAGCCGTTCCGGCAGTGGCGCTCGATCACGCTGCCGATGGTCCGTCCGGTCAACGTGACGCTCGTGCTCGTGATGTTCCTGTGGACGTTCAACGACTTCAACACCCCGTTCGTGCTGTTCGGCTCGACCGCGCAGCCACCGGCCGCGGACCTGCTGAGCTTCCACATCTACAACGCGTCGTTCATCACCTGGAACTTCGGTTCCGGCGCAGCGATGAGCGTCCTGCTCCTGCTCTTCCTGCTCGTCGTCACCGGCATCTACCTCGCCGTGACCAACCGGAGGTCCGTCCGTGCGTGAGACAACTGGCGCCAAGTCCTTCAAGATCATCACCCTGGTCGTCCTGACGCTGTTCACGGTCGTGCCGCTCTACGTGATGATCACCACGGCCATCAAGCCCCTCGGCGACGTGCAGGACAACTTCACGTGGATCCCGTCGCGGATCACCTTCCAGCCGTTCATCGACATGTGGTCGACGGTGCCGCTCGGCCGGTACTTCATCAACTCGCTCGTCGTGTGCACGGTGGCGACGGTGTTCTCGCTGATCATCGCGACGTTCGCCGCCTACGGTGTCTCGCGCTGGAACTTCAAGGGCAAGAGCACCTTCACCACCGCGGTGCTCTCCACGCAGATGTTCCCCGGCGTGCTGTTCCTGCTGCCGCTGTTCCTGATCTTCACGAACCTCGGCAACACCCTGGGGATCCAGCTCGTCGGGTCGTGGCTCGGGCTGATCATCACGTACCTGACGTTCACGCTCCCGTTCTCGATCTGGATGCTCGCCGGGTACTTCGAGACCATCCCGCGCGAGCTCGACGAGGCCGCGATGGTCGACGGTTCGGGTCCGATGGGTGCCCTGTTCCGGGTCATCCTGCCGTCGGCCCGTCCGGGTCTGGTGGCGGTCGGGATCTACTCGTTCATGACGGCCTGGGGTGAGGTCCTCTTCGCCTCGGTCATGACGAACGGGCTCGGTTCGACCCTGGCGGTCGGTCTGCAGCAGTACTCGACGCAGACGAACGTGTACTGGAACCAGGTCATGGCGGCGTCGCTCGTCGTGTCGATCCCGGTCGTGGCCGCGTTCCTCGTGGTCCAGCGCCAGTTCGTGGCCGGCCTGACCGCGGGCGCCGTGAAGTAGGCGGAGCCCCTTTCCGCAAGACACCGGTGTTCACGCTCGACACCCCCGCATCACGCGGTGCGCAGCGTGAACACCGGTGTTCTGCCGTTCCCCACCGACCCCGACCACCCGACGACCGACAGGATGGAAGCATGAGCGACGAGACCCGGGGGCGGCAGCTGCTGCCCGGACAGACCAGCCGCGTGCACGTGTACGACGTCGGGTCACGGACCGCGCGGCTCGTGTTCGAGTCGGCAACGGTGCTCGTCGAGGCGCCGAACGTCCTGGACGCCGACACCCTGGTGCTGAACGGCGACGGCGACCTCTGGCTGCTGCGGTTGCCGTCGGCCGACAGCGGCACCGTGCTCGACGAGACCGCGCTCGTGCCGGTGCCGATGGACGGCGTCGACGAGATCAACAACGACCACGTGCTCGACCCGTCCAGCACCTCGATCGTGGTGAGCGCCCGCGACGGCGAGCTGTACCGGGTCCCGTTGCCGGACGGCGGCCCCGCGACCCGGATCACCGACGTCGCTGCGGCCCTGCCGACCAAGCGGAAGTTCTACCTGCACGGCATCGCCCCGGACGGCAGCGCGCTCGCCGCGATCGTGGGGGAGCTGTCCGAGGGCGGCGTCTGGACGACCGACGTCGCGATGGTCGACCCCGCGACCGGTGAGCCGACGTTCGTCACGCGGGACGAGCACGCCGACGACGGCTGCACGATCACCGCCGACGGCACGCTGCTCTGGAACACCGAGCGCTTCACACCGGGGACCGCGCAGCTCGCGTCACTCCGGCCCGGCGCCGACGACCCCGTGCGGATCACGAACGACGAGCGGGTGAACTGGTTCCCGCACCTGTCGCCCGACGGCGCACACCTGCTGTCCCTGTCGTACGAGCCCGGCGTGCAGGGCCACCCGGCCGACCACCGCGTCGAGCTCCGGCTGCTGCCCGGCTCGCTCGTCCGCGGCGCCCGGATCGCCGTGCAGCCGGAGACCCTGGTGGCGCTCGACGGCGGGCAGGGGACGGTCAACGTGCCGCCGTGGGCGCCGGACTCGACGTGGTTCGCGTACTGCGACTACCCGGTGGCGCGGTAGCGGGAGCGCCGGGGGGATCGGCGGCGTCCTCACGCGCTGAGCGACAGTCCACGCGCTCCTGGAGGCGTGGACTGTCGCTCAGCGCGAAACGCGGGCGGACGCCCCGCGCCTGCCCGCGCACCCGCCTGCCCCGCTAGACCTCGCACACCTGCCCCTGCTTGATGTGCAGGCGCCGCTCGGCCCGCTTCGCAACCCACGAGTCGTGCGTGACGATGACGACGGTCAGCCCGCGCTCCCGCCACTGCTTCTCGATGAGCGCCATGATCTCGTCGCGGGTCGACTCGTCGAGCGCACCCGTCGGCTCGTCGGCGAGCAGCACGCTCGGGTTCTTCACCAGCGCCCGGGCGATCGCCACCCGCTGCTGCTGTCCGCCGGAGAGCTCGGCCGGCAGGTGCTCCATCCGCTCACCCAGCCCGACCTCGCCGAGGGCAGCCACCGCACGCTCGCGGACCTCGGTCCGGGACCGGTTCGCGAGCGACCCCGCGAACGCCGTCTCGACGTTCTCGAGCGCCGTCAGCGTCGGTATCAGGTTGAAGCTCTGGAACACGAAGCCGATCTCGGTCGCCCGCAGGTCGGTCAGCGCGCCGTCGCCGAGCTTCGCCACGTCCCGGTCGCCACCGAGGTGGATCGACCCGGCACTCGGCCGGTCGAGCGCTCCGAGCATCTGCAGCAGCGTCGACTTCCCGCCGCCGGTCGGCCCCTGGACGGCCACGAGCTGCCCCTGCGGGATCGTCAGGTGGACGTTCGTCAGGGCGGTGACGGTCCGGTTCTTCTGCTGGTAGGTCTTGCTGACGTTCGTCAGCCGGTACATCGGACTGGAGGCACGGCGCGCCTCCGCCTCGCCGGTCGCGGTGTCGGTGCTGGTCACGGGTGCTCCTGTCGTCGGTTCGGTCGTGTCGGTGCGGCCGGGCATCAGGCCACGCTCCGGAGCGCTTCGGCCGGACGGAGCCGGCTCGCACGCCAGCCGCCGAGCGCGCCGGCGATGAGCCCGCCGAGGATCGCCAGGCCGATCGCCAGCAGGACGATCTCGACGGTCACCGGGGCGTGCAGCACCACGTCGGTCGTCGACGCGGTGCTCGCGCCGCCGCCGAAGCCACCGGCCGGTGCACCGCCCGTCGTGCCGCTGCCCGCGGCCGCGGTCGCTGCGCCGCCGGGCATGCCACCGCCGCCACCGGCACCCCCGCCGGTCGTGCTCGAGGCGCTCGCCGAGATCGTCGGGCTGATGACGTTCACCACGAGGATGCCGATCAGGCCGGCCGCAGCGCCGAGCACGCCGCCGATCAGGCCCTGCACCAGGGACTCGCCCGCCACCTGTCGGGTGATGCGGCCGTTCGACCAGCCGATCGCCTTGAGGGTCCCGAACTCGCGGGTGCGGCGGGTCACGCCGGAGATCGTGAAGAGGATCGCGATGAGGAACGCCGCGGCGAGCACGACGATCGACAGCCACGTGCCGAGGTTCGCGACCAGGCTCGACGCGGTGCTGAGCGACCCGGACACGCTCGAGGCCAGGTCGGCCTCGGTGGAGACGGTGGCGCTCGTCAGCTTCGCCTGCAGTGCGGACTTGATGGTGCTGACGTCGGACGACGACTCGGCGGAGACGGAGATCGAGGTGACCTTGCCGTCGAGGTCGGCGAGCGCCTGCGCGGTGTCGAGCGGGATGTAGGTGTTCGAGCCCGTGGTCGAGGCCGAACCGGTGGAGCTGACGATGCCGATGACGGTGAAGTCCGTGCCGCCGATGTCGACGGTGTCGCCGACCGCCTTCGACTCGCTCTTCGCGTACGACGCATCGAGCACGACGACGTCCTTTCCCGCGTCCTCCGCGGCGAAGGTGCGCCCCTTCGTGAGCTCGGTGCTCGTGAGCGGACCGACCGTCGCGCCGGACACCGGGATGCCGGTCACCGTGAACGAGTCGACGCTGAACGACCCACCGCCGAACCCGCCGCCAACGCCGGTGTCCCCGCTCGGTGGGCCCTGCTGGGTCGTGCTGTCGCTGCTGGAGTCGCTGCTGCCGTCCGTGCTGCTGTCGTCGGTCGACTGCTGCTGGACCTGGCCGGAGAACGTGCTGTTCTCGAGGGTCAGGACACCCGTCGCGGCCTTGACGCCGTCGGTGCTCGTGATCGTCGACAGGTTCGCGGCGTCCAGGGTGCTCGTACCGCGCGCGACCGCGAGCCGCGACTGCGACAGGTCGGTCGAACCGCTGTCGTCGTCGCTGTCGCCCCGGCTGCCGAAGTCGAAGCTCGGACGCCCGCCGTTCGTCGACGCCGTCGCGGTCTTGGTGACGGTGATGTCGGTGCCGACGCCGTAGACGGACTGCAGGACGCTCGACTGCGCTGCCTGCACGCCACCCGAGATCGACGACACGATCACCACGAGGGCGATGGCCAGGGCCATCCCGATCGCGATGATGACCGTCTGCTTCTTGCGGTTCGTGAGTTCGCGCCTGAGGTAGGTCAGGAACATGGTTCTCCTCGGTGGTGGCCGGCTGGGGTCACCGGCCGCGCAGAGCACGCGGCGGGGCCGACGGAGGAGAACCTAGGCAGCGTGGTTGTGGCGGTCACTGCTGCTTCCGATGAACCGCGTAAGCGCCCCCGGCAAAGGATGACACGTGATATTCTGGATGCGTGGCGATCGTACGGAGTGGGGTGTTCAGCATCGCCGCGACCGCTTTCCGGGCCTCCGTGCAGATCGTCTCGAACGTCGTCGTGGCACGCGTCTTGGGGCCGGACGCCTACGGGGTCGCCGCGGCGGTGCTCGCGCTCGGTGTCGTCCTCGAGCTGGTCCGCAACAGCGGGTTCGCTGCGGTCGTCCTGCGTTCGGGTGCGCTCCCGGCGGACGTCCACGTCGCACTCCACCGGGCGAGCTCCCTGACTGGGATCCTGCTGGGGGCCCTCGTCGCCGCCTCAGGTCTCCTCGTCCTCCGGGCGCTGCCGTCGTCGCCGTCCGGCGGGCTGCTCCTGGCGATCGCAGTGGCCTTCCCGCTCGCCGGCCTCGTCGCCGTCCCGATCGCCTCGATGGTGCGCCAGCACGAGATGGGACGGGTCGCACTCGTCGAGTCGATCGCCGTGGTGCTCGGATCCACGCTGTCGATCGGTCTCGCGCTCGTCGGCGCCGGACCCGTCGCGATGGTGGCGCAGGTGGTGGCCCTGTGGATCGTGATCACGGTCGGCGTCGTCGTCCTGCGCCGCGTACCCCGCGGCACGGCAGCACCGTGGCGTTCGGTCCGCACCATGGCCGCGCTCGCGCGGGACGTGTCCTTGGTCCAGCTGGTCTCGCTCGTCGCCAGGGCAGGGGACCGCGTGCTGGTGGCGGCGCTCTTCGGCCCGGCGGCGTCCGGCTTGTGGGTCCAGGCCGTGCAGCTGATGACCTTGCCGCTGGACCAGATCGGGGCGGCTGTCCAACGGATCGCGGTCCCGGCGATGGCGGGCGTCGACGCCGTGGTGCTCCGTGAGCGGTTCCGGCGACTCGTCGGCACGGTGACGCTCCTGGCGTGGCCGGTCCTCGCCGTGCTCGGGGTGCTCGCCGGCCCGATCGTCCACCTGCTGTTCGGTGACGACTGGCTCGGCTCCGCGGCACTCCTGCCGCCCCTCGTCGTCGCGGGCGGGGCGCAGGCGCTCGGGTTCGCGGCCGTCTGGTACTTCATCGCCAGTGGCCGCGCCGGGCGGCAGGTCCGTTGGGCGCTGGTCACCCAGCCGGTCCTCGTCGGCGCCCTCGTCGTCGGCACCGTCTGGGGGCCGCAGGGCATGGCTGCCGGGTACGCGGTGGCCTGCTCCGGGCTCGTGGTGCCGGCCTTCCTGGTGGCGACGAAGGGATCCGGTCTGCGGTTGCGCGACCTCGGACTCCCGGTCCTCCCCGCGGCCGCGGCCACGAGCGCCGCGGTCCTCGTGTCGGCCGTGGTCCGAAGCGGGTTCGGTGCTGATCCGATCGGCTCCGTGCTCGTGCCGGGCATCCTGGCAGCACTGGCGGCACTGCTCGTCGCCCTCGTCTTCCCCGACGTCCGATCGGCCCTGCCCCGTCGGCGCCGACGACCTCCCCGTCCCCGTCCCAGGAAGGCGCTCGCCCGTGGCCCGGTTCCCTGATCCCGTCCCCCCGGTCCCACCCGTGCGGACGGCTGTCATCCCCGCCGCCGGTCGCGGCACCCGACTCGGTCGCCTGACGCAAGCGATCCCGAAGGAGCTGCTGCCACTCGGCGACCGGCCGACGCTGGACATCGTGGTCGACGAACTGATCGGCGCCGGGATCGAGCGCATCGTCCTCGTCACCCGGCCGGACAAGACGGCCTTGAACGACTACGTCACGGACGTCCTCCGGCCGGACGCCCGAGCCCGGGGTGTCGAGTTGGAGACCTGTCTCCAGACCGCCGGGCCGGGCAACGGGGGAGCAATCCTGTCGGCTGCGACCCGCGTGCGCGATGAGTCCTTCCTCGTGCTCTGGGGTGACGAGGTCGTCTTCGGTGAGAACCGCAGCGCCGTCGTGCTCGACCGTCACCGCAGGACCGGACTGCCCGTCATCGCTGTCGTGCGTGCTCCGCGTGCGGCGCTCCGACGCTGCGGTGTCGCTCGTGTGGACGCCAGCGGGAGGGTCGTCGAACTCGTCGAGAAGCCGGTCGACCCGCCCGTCGACGGGCTCGCTTCGGTCGGTGGGTACGTGGTCACGCCAGCGGTGCTCGGAGCGCTGCGCGCCGTGGCTCCCGCGGCCGACGGGGAGCTCTACCTCAGTGCTGCGCTCGGCGCGCTCGCACTCGACGGGGGCGTGCAGGCCGCACGGATCCACGGCGACTGGCACGAGACCGGGTCGATCGACGGCTACACGACCGCGTTCGCCGCAGCGGTTGCCTTTCGCCGTTGATATTTCGCATGTGTAATGGGTATGCTGGTCGTCGACACCGAACGAAGGACAGCCATGCTCACCACCACAGCCCCTGACCTGCGGGCCGCCGCGCAGATCGTCGAGGCGTACTCCGTCCAGGTCGACCGGTTCGCCCGTCGGTTCCCCGTCGACGAGATCGCGCGCATCGCGGCCGTGCTCGTCGACGCCCACCGCGACGGACGCTCGGTCTTCGTCTTCGGCAACGGGGCCTGCGCGGCGTTGGCGAGCCACATGGCGGCCGACCTCGCGAAGAGCCTGGCTCCGTCCCGTCAGGCCGACCCGCTCGCTCCGGTCGCCGAGCGGCTGCGGATCCTCGCCCTGACCGACAACGCCGCAATGATGACCGCCGTCGGCAACGACTTCGACTACGACGACGTCTTCCTCGAGCAGCTGCGGGTCCTCATGCGCACCGGGGACGTCGTGTTCGGGCTCAGCGCCTCCGGGGGATCCGCCAACGTGCTGCGCGCGCTCGACTTCGCCCGCGACCGCGGCGCCGTCACGCTCGCCTTCACCGGGGCGATGCAGGGACTCCCGCCGATCCTCGACCTCGTCGACGTCGCCGCCGTGGTGCCGTCGTGTGACATCGACGTCATCGAGGACTTCCACGTCGCGTACCACCACGCGCTCACCCGTGCCTTCGTCGCCGGCGTCCAGGTCGCCCGCTCGTGATCATCGCCCGCTCCCCGCTCCGCGTCTCCTTCTTCGGTGGGGGCAGCGACCTCCCCGCGTACTTCTCCGAGCAGCCCGGGTGCGTGGTCAGCACCACGATCGACCTGGCCGTCGAGACCGTCGTCCGCCCCCGTGCACGTGGTGGGATCCGCGTCGTGACCGACGGCGTGCAGACGGCGGACTCCCCGGCAGCCATCGAGCACGACTTCGTGCGCGAAGCCCTGCTGCACGACACCCCGGCGGTCCCGGTCGACGTCTCGATCCACTCCGACGTCCGGAGCTCCGGGACCGGCCTCGGCACCTCCGGCGCGGTCGTCACCAGCCTGGTGGCGGCGTTGGCGGCACTCCGCGGTGCCGACCTCGAGCCGAGCGCGCTCGCCGCCACGGCCAGTGAGATCGAGATGATCCGCTGCGCGCGTCCGGTGGGCCTGCAGGACCAGACCGCGTCCGCCCACGGGGGACTCCGTCGCTACGACTTCGGCACCGACGGCTCGACGGTCGCGACGCCCATCGACATGCCGGAGCGTGCCAGGCAGGACCTCGAATCGTCGCTCGTGCTGGTCGACACCCTGATCGGGCGGGACGCCGGACAGCAACTCGGCCGCCAGTCCCGCACGATGTCGCGGCCGGGCGGAGCGCGGGACCGCGTGACACGGATGGTGGAGCTCGCCCGGGTGATGGGCGACGAGCTCGCCGCCGGTCGCACCGACTCGTTCGGCCCGGCCCTGCACGAGGCATGGACGCTCAAGGCCGCGGTGCTCGGAACGACGGCGAGCCCCGTCGTCGAGCTGTACGAGCACGGACGCACGCTCGGGGCCACCGGCGGGAAACTGCTCGGTGCCGGCGGAGGCGGGCACATGCTGTTCGTCGTGCCCCCGTCCGAGCGTGCTGCGTTCGTCCGGGCCCTCGGCCCCGAACGCGTCGTCCCGTTCGCCTTCTCGGAGACCGGGACCCGTGTCCGCGTCGCGTGACCGCCACCGGTCGTTGGAACGGCTCTCCGAACGGCCGCTCGACGGCGTCGATGCACTGTTCCTCGACCGGGACGGTGTGCTCATCGTCGACCACGGACACGTCGGGTCGCTCGACCGCACCGAGCTCGTCCCCGACGCCATCGAATCGGCTGCTGCGGCCTGGCACGACGGCGTCCCGGTGGTCGTCGTGACGAACCAGAGCGGCATCGCCCGGGGCTGGTACGACTGGTCCGGCTTCGACACCGTGAACGGGCGCATCCGCCGAGCCATGCAGTCCCACGGCGCGGACGTCGACGTGATCGTCGGGAGTGCTCGACTGCCCGGTGACCCGGACCCGTGGCGGAAGCCCGGACCCGGCATGGTCCTCGCGGCGGCAGCGACGTTCGGCATCCGGCTCGCCGGGTCCTGGATCGTCGGTGACCGTCCGTCCGACCTCGCCTGTGGTCGGACCGCCGGGCTCGCCGGCGGTGTCCTCGTCGGCGACCTCCACGCCACGGGGGTGACCCCCGCCGCCGGGATCACCACGGCGGCCACGATGATCGGCGCGACGGCCGGACGACGGGAACCCGCACGATGAGCGGCGTCGCACCCCAGCCCACGGTCGGCGTGGTCATCCCGGTCGGACAGCGCACCACTGTCGAGCTCGGCCCCCAGTTCGCAGCGCTCGCCCGGCAGACGTGGACCGGACCCGTCGAGATCGTGGTCAGTTGCAACGGTGAACCCCGTCACCTGGTCGATGCGCGGATCGCTGCAGAGGAGTGGCCGCGCGGCTGGACGGTCCGCTCCATCGACTCGTCCGCGATCCGAGGCGCTGCCCCGGCGCGGAACGCCGGTTGGCGGGCACTCCGCTCCGACATCGTGCTGTTCTGCGACGCTGACGACGTCGTGGCGGACACCTGGATCGCGGGGATGGTCCGCGGGCTGGCCGATGCCGGTGTCTGCACGGGGCCGCTGCTGCACGACGCGCTCAACGAGCCGTGGATGTGGGAAGCGCCCGAGCAGGCGTGGCCGATCGTGCGGTTCGGGCACCTCCCGCACACGTCCGCTGCCAACCTCGGCATGCGGCGCACCGTCCTCGAGGCCACCGGGGGCTTCGACACGTCGCTCGGTGCCGCCGAGGACATCGACCTGGCATGGCGTGCGACCTACCTCGGGTTCCCGACCCACTTCGAACCGTCCGCATCGGTCCAGTACCGACTCCGCCGAGGCACCCGGGAGCTGTTCCGGAACAACCGGCACTACGCGCGCTGGGACCGTGTCCTCGTCGACAAGCACCGAGCGGACGGCGCCGCCTGGCGTCCCCGCGAGGTCCTCCGTCACCTCCTGGCGACCGGATGGGCGCTCGTGGGCGCACCGTTCGGCCGGCGGCGACGACGTGCTGCGGCGATCCGCCTCGGGACGGTCGCCGGCTGGGTGGAGCGGTTCACCGGCCGACGCCCCACCTCCACCTAGGACGGTCAGCCGACGTCGCCGTACTGCTGGCGCAGGTGTTCGGCGTACCCGCCCGGGGTCCTGCCCGCGAAGCGCCCGCTCGTCACCACCGGCAGCTCGACGGTCGCGTCCACGCGGAACCCGAGTGCTCGGGCCCGGGTGACCAGGCGGGCGTCCTCGTGTTCGGGGACGGGGTCGAACCCGCCGAGCGTGACGTACGCCGCGGCGAGCACGCCGAGGTTGGCGCCGTGCACGTGACCGAGCGCGGCGCCCGGCGGGTGCGCCCGCGTCCACCGGTCGAACACCGCGGGCGCCAGGTCGTCCGGGTCCGGGACGACGGCGCCGACGAGCACCTGCGCGCCGGATGCCAGTGCGTCGGACTGCTGGACGAGCCACCGCTCGTGCACGCGCGAATCGGCGTCGGTGTGCGCGAGCCACCGAGCCACCGGGTCGCCGTCGTGCGCTCGCAGCGCGTGCGTCGCCCCGATGGACCGTGCCCGACCGACCCCGACCCGGTCCGTGGTCAGGACGTCGACCGGGTACCGATCGACCACGGCAGCGGTGTCGTCCGTGCAACCGTCCAGCACCACCGTGATCGCCGCGTCGACCCCGGGCCGCTCCGTGGCGAGCCGGTCGACCGCCACCAGGAGCGATCCGAGGCACGCGGCGATCCGGTCGGCCTCGTCGTGCGCCGGGACGACCACGTCGATGCGCGGTCGGTGGTGGGGTCCGGTCACCGGACGATCCCCTCGGCCCGGGCCACCGAGGTGACCGCCGGGCCGGGCAGCACGCTCAGCACGAAGTCCGCTTCCACGTGCCGGAGCAGGGCGGGACGCGGCCAGCGTTCGGTCAGCCGCGCGTCCACCGCGTCGCCGCTCGACACGGCCTCGTCGTCGGGGTGCCGCCAGTGACAGGCGACGAGCACGCCGTCGTCGTCGAGCGAGGTGAGCACGCGGTCGATCGTGGCGTCGAGGTCGGCCGGGGACAGGTAGTACCCGACCTCGGACATCACCACCAGGTCCCAGCGGCCCTCCGGCCACTCGGACGGCAGGGCCGCCTGCACGAACCGCGCGGTCGGGGCACGGCGGGCGGCACGCTCGAGCGGTGCCGCCGAGATGTCGGTGCCGAGCACGTCGTCCGCGCGTTCGGCCAGGGCGGCGGTCAGGACGCCGGTCGCACAACCGAGCTCGAGCGCCGAGCGGAAACGCGGGCGGGGGAGCGCCGCCAGTGTCACTGCCCGCTTGCGCTGCTCGTACCAGGACCCGTCGAAGTCCCACCCCTCGGGCTTCCGGTCGTAGTGCGCGTCGAACGACTCGCGAGACCGCGACGCGGCGGACTCCGGCACGAAGAACCACTCGGTCGTCCGCAGGTGGTGTGCGGCGTGCCGGTCGTCGACGATCGCCTCGTCGCCGACCGCGGGCGAGAGCGGCCGGGTCTGCGACGGGTAGGCATCGAGGGCGGCGCGCTTCCGGGCGACGAGGTCCTCGGTCAGCGGCAGCGCTCGAGCGCGGTCCCACGGGGCGACGGTGTGCTCCGGCTCGTCCCAGTGCCACGCCCAGATCGGGTACGCGAGCAGGTCGACGTCGGGGGCGCTCGCCGCGGCGGCCTCGGTGACCTCGCCGGCGATGCGGTGGTCACGGTGCCCGTCTCCAGGCCACGGTGCGACGAGGAGCACCGGGTGCGCGGCCGCGGCCAGCGCCTGGTCGACGGCCTCCGTCACGCGGTCGCGGTGTTCGCGGGTCGTGCCGTCCGGGATCCCGACCGAGGTCGACGTGACGTCGGGGTGCAGGACGCGCACGGCCGCAACGAACTCCGTGTCGCGGGCGGCGGCGAGTGCCTCCGGGGTCGTCGTGGGGGAGTCCGGGTGGGAGCGCTCGCCGCGGGTGAGGAGCAGCACGTGCACGGGGGTGCCAGCCTGCGCTGCAGCCGCGATCAGGCCACCGGCACCGAGGGTCTCGTCGTCGGGGTGCGGTGCGACGACGAGCACGGACCCGGTGTCGGCCAGGTCGATCGCCGGTGCGTCCACGCCGTCGAGGAACCGTGTCCACGCCGCCGGGTCGGTCCCCGGTTCGCGGTGGTCGAAGTTCACCACGCGACACCGCCGCGCTCGAGCACCGTCCGGCCGATGCGGGCGAGGTCGCGTGCGCCGTGGTCCTGCAGGACGTAGAGCTCGAGGTCGGCGACCCGCGCGGCGACGGCGGCATCGGCGGTCAGCGGTGCCGGGCCGATCGTCGCGACCACCCGTTCGCGCACCGCGTCGACCGACCGGCGCACCCGCGATCGCACCGTCTGGGCGAGCAGCCGCCAGTCGGTGTCGTCGGAGGCCGGGTCGGAGCCGTCGATCCGGGCAGCGGCGTCGGCGAGGGCGTCCTCGGCGTCGGCGAGGTCGGCGACGGTGGCACCGAGGGCCGCCTGCAGCAGCTCGGACTCCGGGTGCGCGGCCGCGGCGTCGCGGAGCACCCGTGCAAGCGCGACCGCGCCGCCCCACCAGCAGGCCGCGACGCCGATGCCGCCCCACGCGAAGCCCGGACGCTCCAGGTACCAGCCGGGGGCGCCGACGGGCCGTGCCCGGACACCGTCGAAGTCGACCGGTCCGCTCGGCACGTCGGGCATGCCGCGTGCGACCCAGGCCTCGTCGTGCAGGGTGACTCCCGGCTGTCGCAGGTCCACGGCGACCAGGACGCGCTCGTCACCCAGGTGCGCGGTGACCAGGGCGTGCGAGAGCGTCGAGGCGAGCGAGCACCACGGCTTCCTGCCGTGGAGCAGGACCGTGCCGTCGTCCTGTGGTGCGGCGTCGAGCCGCAGCCCCGGGCCCTCGGCTGCGAAGACGCCCCACGTGGAACCGTCCGGGGCGTCGACCCCGGCCTGCGCCAGGATCCCGAGGGCGTCCAGGTGCGGTTCGACGGTGCGGGCAGTGGCGACGTCCGCCGCGGCGACCGCGGCGAGCGTGCCGAAGAAGCCGCCGGCCGTGCCGGCGGACAGGGGCGGGGTGGTGGCGGCGACCGCCTGCGCGACCGCCAGGCGGTCCGTCGGTGTCGAGCCGGGCCTCCCGGTCGTCCGTTCGATCCGCGCGGTTTCCAGGTGCCGGGCCGACGACGGCCAGGCTGCAGATCGCAACATGCTCCCAACGTACGGAGCGTCGGGCCGTGGACGTGTCCTCGATCCACAGAACGCACTGGGCCGGGCCACAGACGACTCATAGGAACTTCTCGATACTCGAAGACGTGACCATCTCCCAGCCCGCAGCAGCCCCGCGCCTCACACGTGCCGACGGAACCCCGTTGCGCATCCTGGTCGTCGACGACGAAGCCAGCCTCACCGACCTGTTGTCCATGGCGCTGCGGTACGAGGGCTGGGACGTGAAGAGCGCGAACGGCGGGCAGGACGCCCTGACGACCGCGCGGGAGTTCAAGCCCGACGCGATGGTGCTCGACGTGATGATGCCCGACCTCGACGGGCTGCAGGTGCTGAGCCGGCTGCGGCAGAACAACGACGACACCCCGGTGCTGTTCCTCACCGCCAAGGACTCCGTCGAGGACCGTGTCACCGGACTCACCGCCGGTGGTGACGACTACGTCACGAAGCCGTTCTCCCTGGAAGAGGTCGTGGCGCGTCTGCGCGGGCTCATCCGCCGCTCGCAGATCTCGATCTCCGAGGCCGGAGACTCCCGCATCGTCGTCGGCGACCTGGTGCTCGACGAGGAGTCGTACGAGGTGCACCGCGCCGGCCGGCCGATCGAACTGACGGCCACCGAGTTCGAACTCCTTCGCTTCCTGATGCGGAACCCCCGTCGCGTGCTCTCGAAGGCGCAGATCCTGGACCGCGTGTGGTCGTACGACTTCGGCGGCAAGTCCTCGGTCGTCGAGATCTACATCTCCTACCTGCGCAAGAAGATCGACGCCGGCGAGACGCCGATGATCCACACGGTGCGCGGCGTCGGGTACGTCATCAAGCCGACCCCGTGACCCTGCGGCGTCGGCTCGTCCTGAGCATCGTCGCCCTCGTCGTCGCCGTGAGTGCGGTGATCGGGGCGGGGAGCATCATCGCGTTGTTCTCGATCCAGCGCTCCGCGATCGACGAGCAGCTGCAGTTCGCCACGAACCGTGCGCAGCGATCCGTCGAGCAGCAGGGCGGGAGCGGCCCGGGTCTGGACATCGGCCGCCCGTCCGGACAGGCGTCCGGGACCCTGACGGTCTACTTCCTCAACGGGGACGTCATCGTCGGGAGCGTGCTGGACAACGCCGGGGGGATCGAGCGTCTCTCGGCGCCGGTGGTCGCGCCGCTCGGCGGGGTGCACGTCGACGGGCGTCCACACACCATCGACCTCGGCGGTGACCTCGGTCGCTACCGGGTGACCGCGGCGACCGTCGGGCCTGCCGTGCTCGTGGTCGGCCTGCCGATGGCACCCGTCTACGAGAGCGTCTGGAAGCTCCTGGGCGTCGTGCTGGTCGTCACCGGACTCGCACTCCTCGCCGCCTCACTGGTCGCCGCCCTCGTGGTCCGGCGCTCCCTGCGGCCGCTCGACCGCGTCGCCGAGACCGCCTCGACCGTCGCGCGCATGCCGCTCGACCGCAGTGACGCCCTCGACGGTGTCCGTGTGCCCGACACCGACCCCCGCACCGAGGTCGGCCGGGTCGGCAGCGCCTTCAACCGGATGCTCGGGCACATCGGCAGTGCGATGCAGGCGCGGGAACGCTCGGAACAGAAGGTGCGCCAGTTCGTCGCCGACGCCTCGCACGAGCTCCGGACCCCGCTCGCCTCGGTGCGCGGGTACGCCGAGCTCACCCGGCGCATGGGCGGCGACCTGCCGAAGGACGTCGTCTACGCGATGAGCCGCATCGAGTCCGAGTCCATCCGGATGACCTCGATGGTGGAGGACCTGCTGCTCCTCGCGCGGCTCGACGAGGGCCGTGAGATCCAGTTCGCCGAGGTCGACCTGACCGGCCTGGTGCTCGACGCCGTGAACGACGCCCACGCCGCCTCACCCGAACACCCCATCGAGGTCGACGTCCCACCGGAGCCGGTCACCATCACGGGGGACGCCGCACGCCTGCACCAGGTCATCGTCAACCTCGTCACGAACGCCCGGACCCACACGCCCGAGGGCACCCGCATCACGGTCGGGCTCGCCCCGGTCGACGGCGGCGTGGACCTGACCGTGCGCGACACCGGCCAGGGCATCGACCCGGAGTTCCTGCCGAAGCTGTTCGAGCGGTTCGCCCGTGCCGACAGCTCGCGCTCCCGCACGGTCGGGTCGACCGGGCTCGGGCTCGCCATCGTCGCCGCGGTCGTGCAGGCGCACGGCGGGCGGGTCGAGGTCACGAGCGAGCCCGGGGACACGGTGTTCACGGTGCACCTGCCGCGCGACCCCGCTGCGGCTGCTGCCGCGGCGGGGTCGGTCGCGTCGTCGTCGTCGTCGGCCGAGCCGGCCGAGCGGGCTGGGTCCGCCGACTGGTCGGCGACGCCCGCTGCGGTGGACCGCACCCACTGACGGAGGGGAGGCGCGGGGCGGGCCCGCACCGCGCCTCCCGACCGCTGTTTGGTCTCGTCCACAGCATCTGCTACTGTTCTCGAAGCCAAAGACCGCCGGATGTCGTGCTGCTTGCAACGTGTTTGTGAACATCGTGACCGAAGGTCCTCACTCGTGAGGCATCCCGCGCAGGTGTTCCGAACCACTCCCACCATCTGGTGAGAGCAGCTCCGAGCCTCTGCGCCGGAGCTTTTTTCGTTCGTGGACCTGGGGCTGCCGGCAAGACCCCCAAGGAGAACCATGGCGAACAAGGAAGCTGCGGTCGCCGAGCTCACGGAGTCCTTCCGTAGCTCGAACGCCGTTCTGCTCACCGAGTACCGCGGTCTCACGGTCGCGCAGCTCAAGGAGCTCCGCAACTCGATCCGTGAGCACGCCACGTACGCCGTGGTGAAGAACACGCTGACCAAGATCGCGGCGAACAACGCCGGCATCTCGTCGTTCGACGACGAACTCGCCGGTCCGTCCGCTCTCGCCTTCGTCCACGGTGACACCGTCGCCGTCGCGAAGTCGCTGCGTGCATTCGCCAAGGCGAACCCCGAGCTCGTGGTGAAGGGCGGTTACTTCGACGGTAACCCGCTCACCGCGACCGAGGTGGACAAGCTCGCCGACCTCGAGTCCCGTGAAGTGCTGCTCGGCAAGCTCGCCGGCGCACTCAAGGCCTCGCTGTTCGGTGCTGCGTACCTGTTCCAGGCACCCCTCTCGCAGGCCGTCCGCACCGTGGACGCCCTTCGCGAGAAGCAGGAGTCCGCGGCCTGATCAGGCTCGCGTTCATCAACCACACGTACTAGCTAGTAGTAGGAGAAAATCATGGCGAAGCTTTCGCAGGACGAGCTCATCGAGGCCTTCAAGGAGCTCACGCTCATCGAGCTCTCGGACTTCGTGAAGAAGTTCGAAGAGGTCTTCGAGGTCACCGCTGCTGCCCCGGCCGCTGCTGCCGCTCCGGCCGCCGCTGCCCCGGCCGAGGCCGCTGAGGAGAAGACCGAGTTCGACGTCATCCTCAAGTCCGCTGGTGACAAGAAGATCCAGGTCATCAAGGAGGTCCGTGGCCTGACGTCGCTCGGCCTCGGTGAGGCCAAGGCGCTCGTCGAGACCGCCGACGCCAAGATCCTCGAGGGTGCGAACAAGGAGACCGCCGACAAGGCGAAGGCGACCCTCGAGGCCGCTGGCGCCACGATCGAGCTCGCGTAGTCTCGACCGTTCCGGTCACGAAGGCCGCTGCCCCTCGGGGTGGCGGCCTTCGTCGTGTGCGGGGTGGGGGCTGTGTGCGGCACCTTTCGCCGAGACTCGGCTGAGCGGACACTTTGCCAGCCGCTGGAGCGGGAAGTTGTCCGTTGAGCCGAGACTCGATTTTCGCCGATGCTGCTCACGGAGTGATCAACACCCCGTGCGAACGGAGCAGCGCACGGAACCGGTCGAGGCTCTCGAGGTGCCACCAGGTCACTCGGATGACGGACCGAACTTCTCGGTGGGTACGGATGCGGTCCTCCCGGCGCTTCTCCTGCCAGAGGACCTCGCTGGGATCGCGACCTGCGAGCATCTCGCGGTCGACGTACTTCTGCTTGCCATCGAACTCGACGACGACTCCGGCGTCGGGCAACCAGAAGTCGACTCGGTCACGGAACCCGTTCGTGATGAACTCATGCTGCGGGTGGATGTTGGTCACTCCCAGTTGCACGAGTCGGATCGAAGAGTAGGACTCACCGGGTGACTCGTGTGCCGGATCGAGCGCGGTGGCGACGAGCCGAGCCCTCCGGCCACCGCGCGATGCGGGCGGCGGCAGGTGCTCCTCGAACACTTTCCTGTCGATCGCCTTCATGCGCACTGCATGGTCGATGGCCACGGCGGCGACCGCCGGGTCGCACGTTCGCGCGACGGCCACCGCCGTTCCGAGCGCATCGACCACAGGGACGCCGTCGAATCGACTGGGGCCGAGGCACAGGCCAGCGGGGTCGATGCCGTGTCGAATGAGCCCGACCCGGTGTTCGACACCGACCAGCTTCCAGTCGACGACGTGGATCCGCTCCGGAGCCGGTCCGATCAACGGCCAGCCATGGATGAGTGCAGCCGTGACGTGGGAGAACGCGCTGGTCGGACTCAGGTCAGGAGCGAGAGCCCAAGCCATGGCGAGGTGCTTGTCCGACGTGTCGAGTGCATCCCACACCCGCTTGTCGAGGTAGACACCCGCACGGAGCCGGATGACTCGCCCAGCGGCATGGAGCCGTCGGAGTTGTCGTGCTCGCGATGGATCCGACCGCTCGGCGCGGAGGAGATCGGGGCGTGTCCGGTGAAGCTGCATGATGCGAGTGTGCGGACTCGGATGTGCGCTGTGTGCCCTCCGGCGGGATCTGTGGAGAGCGCAGGTGCACGACTGTCCCGAGGGATGTGCCGAGTCTCGTCTGGGCAGACACTCTCGCGCTCTCGTGAGCCGTAGAGAGTCCGCTTGGCCGAGACTCGCGGGCGGGCGGGCGGGGCGCGGCCGCGGCGGCGTTGCGCGGGGCGCGTCAGCGCAGCGTGCTGTGGCGGCGGCCGTAGGCCAGGTAGAGCAGGGCGCCGGCGACCATCCAGATGCCGAACGCGATCCAGGTGGTGGCGCCGAGGAACACCGCGAGCAGCACGCAGCTCAGGGCGCCGAGGATCGGGACGACGGGGAACAGCGGCACCCGGTACGAGCGCTCCAGGTCGGGCTGCGAGCGACGGAGCACGATGACGGAGACGTTCACCAGGGCGAAGGCGACCAGGGTCCCGATGCTCGTGGCGTCGGCGAGCTCCCCGAGGGGCACGAGCGCGGCGACGATCGTCACGGCGATGCCGATGATCAGCGTGTTCGCGATCGGGGTGCCGGTGCGGCGGGAGACCCGGCCGAAGACCTTCGGAACCAGGCCGTCGCGGGACATCGTGAGCAGGATGCGGGTCTGGCCGTACAGGACGGTGAGCACGACACTGGCGATGGCGACGACCGCCCCGATCGAGAACACGAGGGCGACGAGCGGCTGCCCCGTGACGTCGACCACGATGCGGACGAGCGACGCCTCGGACGACGAGAACGCCGTCCACGAGCGGGCCCCGATGGCGGCGATCGCGACCAGGATGTACAGCGCCGTGATGAGCGCGATGGAGCCGATGATCGCCCGGGGAAGGTCGCGGCGGGGGTTCTTCGCCTCTTCACCTGCGGTCGAGGCCGCGTCGAAGCCGATGTACGAGAAGAACAGCCGTGACGCCGCTGCGGTGACCCCGGCGGCGCCCATCGGTGCGAGCGGCGCGAAGTTCTGCGCCCGGAACGCCGTGAACGCCACGACGACGAAGAAGACCAGCAGGGCGATCTTCACGACCACCATGACCGTGTTCACCCAGGCGCTCTCGCGGGCTCCTGGCAGCAGCACGACGGTGGCGAGCAGGACCAGGACCGCGGCGGGCAGGTTGACCACGCCGCCGTCGACCGGGGGAGCGGCGAGCGCGGTGGGCAGGTGCAGCCCGAACACGCGGAGGGTCTCGTCGACGTACTCGCTGGCACCCACGGCGACCGCGGCCACCGAGACGGCGTACTCGAGCACCAGGCACCAGCCGCAGATCCAGGCGATGCCCTCGCCCATCGTGGCGTAGGTGTACGAGTAGCTGGACCCCGAGGTCGGGACGGCACCGGCCATCTCGGCGTACGACAGCGCCGAGAGCAGCGCGGCGATCCCCGCGACGACGAACGAGATCCAGACCGCGGGACCGGCGAGCGGGACCGCGGTACCGAGGACGACCAGGATGCCGGTGCCGAGCGTGGCCCCGACGCTGATCATCGTCAGCTGCCAGACCCCGAGCGACCGACGGAGCGGTTCGCCGTTCACCCCGCGGGAGGCTTCGGCCTGCAGCTGCTCGATCGGCTTGCGGCGGGCGAGCTGCGCCCCCAGGGACGTGGGACGTGACGGCGCGGACGACATGGGACCTCGGTGGTGCGGGGACGGGGACGGCACATGCTCGCACGCCCCCTGAACGGGGTCAAATACTGCGGTGCTGTGGAGAGGACGGTCGATGTCCGAGCGCGGGGCTACGGTGGCTCCATGAGCATGGGACACAGCGGGCGGGGTGGTGGTCCGCGCGGGAGCGGACGCATCTCGAGCGGTGACTTCCGCGCGCAGAAGGCCGCCAACGCCGAGGCGCCGAAGATCCCGCACCTGGTCCGTCGCATTGCCGCGCTCTTCGAGCCGCACCGCCGGGCGATCGGGCTCACGATCGTCCTCGTGCTGGTCGGCGCGGCCATCTCGGTCGTGCCGCCGCTGCTCACCCAGCAGGCGTTCGACCGCGGGCTGTTCCCGCCGTCCGGCCGCCCCGACGTCCCGGTGCTGGTCGAGCTCGTGTCCGCCATGGTCCTGCTCTGGATCGCGAGCGCCGGGGTCGGCGTGTGGCAGACGTACCTGACCGCGACCGTCGGCAACAAGGTCATGGGTGCGATGCGGATGCGCCTGTTCGCGCACCTGCAGCGGATGGAACTCGCGTTCTTCACCCGAACCAAGACCGGCGTCATCCAGTCGCGCCTGCAGAACGACGTCGGTGGTGTGGCGAGCGTGCTGAACAACACGATCTCGTCGGTGCTCGGCAACACCGTGACCGTGATCGCCGCCGTGGTCGCGATGCTGCTGCTGAGCTGGCAGATGACGCTCGTCGCGGTCGTCCTGCTCCCGCTGCTCGTCATCGCGCAGCGCCGGGTCGGGCAGGTGCGAGCGCGGATCGCCGGGCAGACGCAGGAATCGCTGTCCGACATGACGGCCATCACGCAAGAGGCCCTGAGCGTCTCCGGCATCCTGCTCGCGAAGAGCTTCAACCAGCAGGCCAGCGAGACCCGCCGCTACGGGGACGAGAACCGCAACCAGATCACCCTGCAGGTTCGGCAGCAGATGTCGGGGCAGTGGTTCTTCGCCATCGTGCAGATCTTTCTGTCGATCATCCCGGCGATCATCTACGTCGTCGCCGCGTACCTGATCATCGGCGACGTCCCGATCACGGCCGGCACGATCGTCGCGTTCACGACGGTGCAGTCCCGCCTGCTGTTCCCGACGGTCGGGCTGCTGCGCGTGGTCCTCGACCTGCAGACCTCCGGTGCGCTCTTCGCCCGCATCTTCGAGTACTTCGACCTCGAGCCGGCCATCACGGACTCGCCGACCGCGCAGCCCGTGGACGAGTCGAAGGTCGGCCACGTCGCCTTCGAGGACGTCGTCTTCACCTACCCCGACGGTGAAGCCGACAAGCCGACCCTGCGCGGGGTGTCGTTCGAGCTCCACCCCGGGCAGTTCGCCGCCTTCGTCGGGCCCTCCGGCGCCGGCAAGACGACGGTGTCCTACCTGGTGCCCCGGCTGTACGAGGCCACCGAGGGGTCCGTGCGGTTCGCCGGCCAGGACGTCCGCGACCTGGTGCACGAGGACCTCATGCGGCACGTCGGCATCGTCAGCCAGGAGACGTACCTGTTCCACGCCACGATCGGCGAGAACCTGCGGTACGCCAAGCCCGACGCCACCGACGACGAGCTCGAGCGAGCGGCCCGCGCGGCGAACATCCACGACACGATCGCGTCGTTCCCGGACGGCTACGACACCGTCGTGGGGGAGCGCGGCTACCGGCTGTCCGGTGGCGAGAAGCAGCGCATCGCCATCGCCCGGGTCATGCTCAAGGACCCGCCGGTGCTCGTCCTCGACGAGGCCACCAGTGCGCTCGACTCCATCTCCGAACACGTCGTGCAGACGGCCCTCGACACCGCGGCGGCCGGTCGGACCACCATCTCGATCGCGCACCGGCTCTCCACGATCCGCGACGCCGACGTCATCTTCGTCCTCGACCACGGCCGGATCGTCGAGCAGGGCACACACGACGAACTCCTGGCCCTCGACGGCACGTACGCGCAGCTGCACCGGCAGCAGAACACGACGGCAGACGTCGTCCGCCCCTGACGGCGGTGGTCCGGACCGGGGGCCGGACAGGAGGCCCGTGGCGGCGTCCGCACGGGCCTCCCGTCCGCCGCGCAGCGCGACCAGGCCGGGCGACCGGCGAGGCGATCAGGATGCGTTGTCCGCGCACGACACATCCCAGCGCGACGCGGGGACCGCGTCCTAGACTCCATGCCGTGCGTTACGCGAACTCCGTCGTCGACCTGGTCGGCGACACCCCGCTCGTCAAGCTCAACCGGGTGACCGAGGGGGTGCGGGCGACCATCCTGGTGAAGGTCGAGTACCTGAACCCCGGTGGGTCGTCGAAGGACCGCATCGCCACCCGGATCATCGACGCGGCCGAGGCCTCCGGCGACCTGCGTCCCGGCGGCACCATCGTCGAACCGACCTCCGGCAACACCGGCGTCGGCCTGGCCCTGGTCGCACAGCAGCGCGGCTACCGGTGCGTGTTCGTGCTGCCCGACAAGGTCGGCGAGGACAAGCGCAACGTCCTGACGGCGTACGGCGCCGAGATCGTCGTCACCCCGACCGCGGTCGCGCCCGAGGACCCCGAGTCCTACTACTCGGTGTCGGACCGGCTCGTGCAGGAGATCCCGGGCGCCTACAAGCCGAACCAGTACGCCAACCCGAACGGCCCCCGCAGCCACTACGAGACCACCGGTCCGGAGATCTGGCGCGACACCGAGGGGCAGATCACCCACTTCGTCGCGGGCGTCGGCACCGGCGGCACGATCTCGGGCACCGGACGGTACCTGAAGGAGGCGTCCGGCGGCGGCGTCCGCATCGTCGGGGCCGACCCCGAGGGCTCCGTGTACTCCGGCGGTACCGGTCGTCCGTACCTGGTCGAGGGCGTCGGCGAGGACTTCTGGCCGAGCGCCTACGACGCCGGCGTGCCGGACGAGATCATCGCCGTGTCGGACGCCGACTCCTTCGCGATGACCCGTCGTCTGGCGCGTGAAGAAGGACTGCTCGTCGGCGGGTCGAGCGGCATGGCCGTCGTCGCGGCGCTCCGCGCGGCCCGTGACCTGACCGAGGACGACGTCGTGGTGGTGCTGCTGCCGGACGGCGGACGTGGGTACCTCGGCAAGATCTTCAACGACCGGTGGATGCGCTCGTACGGGTTCGCCGAGACCGACGACGAGCGCACCGTCGGCTCGCTCATCGCCGGCAAGGACGGCCGCCTGCCCGACCTGGTGCACGCGCACCCGACGGACACCGTGCGCGACGTCGTCGACATCATGACCACGTACGGCGTCTCGCAGATGCCCGTGCTCAACGCGGAGCCGCCCGTCGTCATCGGCGAGGTCGTCGGTGCCGTCGAGGAGAAGGCACTGCTCGAGCAGGTCTTCACCGGTACCGCGAAGATGTCGGACGCCCTGTCGGACTTCGTCGGCGACCCACTGCCGCTCATCGGCGTCGGCGAGTCGGTGTCAGCGGCTCGCCGTGCGCTCGAGTCGGCCGACGCGCTCCTCGTCGTCGCGGACGGCAAACCCGTCACCGTGCTGACCCGGCACGACCTCCTCACCTACCTCTCCGAGTAAGGAACCACCGAGCATGACCGAGTTCAGCACCCGGGCCGTCCACGCCGGCCAGGAGCCCGACGAGACCACCGGCGCCGTCATCCCGCCGATCCACCTGACGTCGACCTACGTGCAGGACGGCGTCGGTGGCATGCGCAACGGCTACGAGTACTCCCGCGCCGGCAACCCGACGCGTGACTCGCTGCAGGTGCTCCTGGCCGATCTGGACGGTGGCGTCGCGGCGTCGTCGTTCGCGTCCGGACTCGCCGCCGAGGACGCCCTGCTCCGCGCCGCGCTGGTCCCCGGTGGCCGCGTCGTGATGGGCAACGACGTGTACGGCGGCACCCACCGCCTGGTGAGCCGGCTGCACGTGCCGTGGGGCGTCGAACTCGTCGTCGTCGACATGAGCGACCTCGACCAGGTCCGGGCAGCGCTGCAGGGCGCACCGGCCACCACCGTGCTCTGGGTCGAGACGCCGACGAACCCGCTCATGAAGATCGCCGACATCGCCGCGCTCGCGACCCTCGGGCACGAGTCGGGCGCGCTGGTGGTCGTCGACAACACCTTCGCGTCGCCGTACCTGCAGCAGCCGCTGTCGCTCGGCGCCGACGTCGTCGTGTACTCGACCACGAAGTACCTCGGCGGACACTCCGACGTCGTCGGCGGCGCCGTCGTGCTCGCGGACGAGGAGCTTGCAGCGAAGGTGCAGTTCCTGCAGTTCGGCGCCGGTGCGATCTCGTCGCCGTTCGACGCCTACCTGACCACCCGTGGCATCAAGACGCTCGCCGTGCGGATGGAGCGGCACTCGCGGAACGCGCAGGCCGTCGCCGAGGCCCTCGTCGTCGCGCCGGGTGTCGAGCGCGTCTACTACCCGGGCCTGCCCGACCACCCGGGGCACGACGTCGCCGCCCGTCAGATGCGCGGGTTCGGCGGCATGCTCTCGGTCGCCCTGTCCGGTGGGGCCGAGGCCGCGAAGCGGTTCGCGGAGTCGACGGAGCTGTTCGCCCTGGCCGAGTCGCTCGGTGGGGTGGAGTCGCTCATCGGGTACCCGAGCGAGATGACCCACGCGTCGGTGAAGGGCACCGAACTGGCCGTGCCGGAGAACGTCGTGCGGCTGTCGGTGGGCATCGAGGACGCCGGTGACCTGGTGGCGGACCTGGAGCAGGCGCTGACGCGCTGACGCGGGACCTGCTGCCGCGCTGACGCGCGCCCGCGGGACCTGCTGCCCGGCTGACGCGCGCCCGCGGGACACGCTGACGCGTCGTCGGCGGCCGCCCCTACGATGATCGGGTGAGCACGACGGCGTCGCGGACCAGCCTGTTGAGCGGGCCGTACGCCCTGGCGACGATCGGCATGGTCGCGATCGTCGGCGTCGCGGCGTTCCAGAACCTGGCGATGACGACGATCATGCCGGTGATCAGCCGCGACCTGGACGGCGAGACCCTGTACGCGCTCGCCTTCGCCGCCCCGCTCGCCGCCGGGGTGCCCGGCATGGTGCTCGCCGGCAACTGGAGCGACCGCGCGGGCGGCCGGATCGTGGCCTGGGTGTCGGCGGTGTTCTTCGCGGTGGGGACCGCCGTGGTGATGCTCGCGCCGACCATGGAGGTGTTCCTGGCCGGGCGGCTCATCGAGGGCTTCGGCGCCGGGGCCATCGACGTGGTGCTGTACGTGCTGGTCGCCCGGATCTTCCCCGCGGAGCTGCACGGACCGGTGTTCGCCGGGTTCGCCGCCGCCTGGGTGGTACCGGCACTGATCGGCCCTGCCCTGGCCGGCATCGTCACCGACACCTGGAACTGGCACTGGGTGTTCGCCGGGGCCCTGGTGATCGCGCTCGCCGCGTTCGTCCTGCTCGTGCCGACGCTCGGCCGGCTGCACCCTCCGGCGGCGGCGCTCCGCCCACCGTGGCAGCGGGTCCGGATCGGCTGGTCGGTGGCCGCGGCCGTGTCGATCCTGCTGCTCAACGTCGCGCCCGACCTGACCCCGTGGGGCATGGTCGCGGCCGTCGTCGTCGGGCTGGTCGGCACCTGGTTCGCCTTGCGGCCGCTGCTGCCGACCGGCACGTTCCGGGCCGCGGCCGGGTTGCCGTCGGTCGTGCTGCTGCGGGGGCTCGTCGCCGCGTCCTTCTTCGGGAGCGAGGCGTACGTGCCGTTCCTGCTGCAGGCCGAACACGGGCTGTCACCGTCGGCTGCCGGACTCGCCCTGACGGTGGCGGCGATCAGCTGGGCCGCGTCGAGCTGGGCGCACGGCCGCCTGGGGGAGCAGCGGCTCACCGCTCGTCGGACCTTCGGGGTCGGACTCGCACTCGTGCTCGTGAGCCTGGTCGCAGCGCTCGCGGTGGCCACGTTCGACCTGTCGTGGTGGGTGCTGGTCGCCGGCTGGTTCGTCGGCGGCGCGGGCATGGGAGCGATCTACCCCCGCGCGTCGATGCTGACCCTGCGCTTCTCGGGCGAGGGCGACGACGGGTTCGCGAGCTCGGCCCTGACGATCGCGGACGCCGCGGGCAGCGTGATCGGGCTCGCGGTGACCGGCCTGCTCTTCACCGCGACCGGCGGAGCCGACGGGACGGTGTCGTTCCCGCTGGTGTTCGCGGCGATGATCGGCTTCGCAGGCGTCGCGATCGCGGCCGTCCGAAGGCTCGGTCCCGTGCCGGCACCAGCGACGACGGCCTCGGCGGGCCCGGGCGGAGCCGTGTCGTCGTCGCAGGGCCCGGCCGCCGGGTAGCGTGGCAGACCGGACCGAAGAGGAGACACCGTGCTGCGCATCGTCGCCGTGACCGTCGCCCTGGCGACGGCCCTGACCCTGGCCGGGTGCCAGGGGACGACGTCGGCTGCCCCCACGCCGGTGCAGAGCACCGACCTGACGAGCTCCGACGGGGGCTTCGACCAGCAGGCAGTGATCGGTGTCGTCCTGGTCCACGACGACGCGGCCCTGGCCGACCGGCTCCGCACCGACCTGGCCGACGCCGGGTTCCGGCCCGACGTCCGCGTCGCTCCGGCATCGGGTGCCGCTGCATCCCAGCGGACCGCGGTCGCCCAGCTCGTCCGCAAGGGCGCCAAGGCCCTGCTCGTGCACCCCGCCCGGGCCTCTGCACTGACCGGCGTGGTCCAGACCGCCCACGACGCCGGGGTCGTGGTGGTGTCCCTGGGGGATCCGCTGCCCGCGACCGGCACCGGTGGCGACGGGGTGTCCGCCGACTACCGCGTGCCGTCAGAGGGCGACGACGCGGCCACCGCGGCGGCGGCGGTCCAGGTCGTGCAGTCCCTGCAGCGTGGTGAGAAGCCGGAGAGCGAGCCCACCGACGGCGAGACGGCCGACGCCGAGTAGGAGCAGTCCGCTCAGCTCCACCACGCCGGGAACGACAGCGTGATCGTCTCCACCAGCGCCTTCCGCGACCGTCGGGGCCCGGCGAGCCAGGCCTCGATCGCCCCGACGAACCCCTGCGCCACGAACCCCGCGGCGACGTCGTCGAGCAGGTCGGGCCGACGGGCGGGGTCGAGCTCGCGGATGTGCAGGGCGCTCGACACCGTGAAGTGCTCGACGAGCAGCCGGTGCAGCGAGGCGTCGTTCGGGTCGGGGAGGGCCTTGCCGTAGATGTCGCGGTGCGTCATCACGTGCTCGACGACGGCGTTGATGCCGCGCCGGGTGATGGTCGCGAGTTCGTCGGCTCCGGCGCCGCGGTCGGCGGCGGCCCGGCGGTCGTCGGCGTCCTCCTGCCGGATGCGGTCGAGCTCCGGCGTCAGGACGTCGGCGAGCAACGACCCGGGGGAGACCGCGTGCGAGTAGAACGTGGCGCGGTTGATCCCTGCGGCACGTGTGACGTCGGCGACGGTGATCTCCGAGACCGGTCGGTCTGCGGCGAGACGCAGGATCGCCTCGCGCAGTGCTGCTGTGGTGTGCAGGATCCGGGCATCCACCATGACGCCCACCCCCTTCTGATCCGCTTCACCCGGAAGGCCCCCGAGCAGTCCGACGCTACCGCATGGTCCGCGCGCGGCAGCGGGACAGCACGAGCCGCTTCACGCGGGCGGCCGGCACCGGCGGCGCCGAGCACACACGGGCGACCGTAGGATGGTTCCGCGGACGAATCGATTCGATCGGCCCGCGATCACCCTCCGCCCCCTCATCGTCGAAGGACTCCTGTCTCGTGACCGCGCCCGCCACCACCGGTTCGCTCCGGGTCGTCCTGCACCCGGGAGACTCGCTCTCCCGCAGGCAGCGGCTCGTCTACGTCTTCGTCCTGGGCGCCCTGACGGCGCTCGGCCCGTTCACGATCGACCTCTACCTGCCGGCGTTCCCGGCGATCAAGGACCAGTTCGGCGTCACCGACGGCGCGGTCCAGCTGACGCTCACCGCGACGACGCTCGGCTTCGCCATCGGGCAGCTCCTGGTCGGCCCGTGGAGCGACAAGGTGGGCCGCCGCCTGCCGCTGATCATCGCGACGACGGTGCACATCGCCGCCTCGATCGGTGCGGCGACCGCACCGGACATCGAGCTGCTCGCGGTGTTCCGCGTGCTGCAGGGCATGGGTGCCGCGGCCGGTGGTGTGGTGGCGATGGCGACGGTGCGCGACCTGTTCGGCGGCAAGCCGCTCGTGCGCATGTTGTCCCGGCTGGCGATGGTGAACGGCCTCGCGCCGATCCTCGCGCCGCTCATCGGTTCGCAGATGCTGCAGTTCACCAGCTGGCGCGGCATCTTCGTCTTCCTCGCCTGCTACGGCCTCGCCGTGGTGATCGCCTCGGTCCTGCTCATCGTCGAGACCCTGCCGCCGGCCCGCCGGCACGAGGCCGGGCACTCCACCATCGGCCAGCGCTACAAGGCGCTGTTCTCCGACCGGATCTTCGTCGGCGTCGCGCTCATCGGCGCGATGGTGTTCAGCGGCCTGTTCTCGTACCTCAGCGCGTCGCCGTTCCTGTTCCAGCAGGTCTACGGTCTCGACGCGCAACAGTACGGACTGCTCTTCGCGGTCAACTCGGTCGGGGTCGTCCTCGGTGTGCAGATCTCGTCGCGGCTCGCCCAGCGTGTCGGTCCGCAGTGGATCCTGGCGTGCTCGACCGCGACCCTGCTGCTGGCGTCGCTCGCGATCATCGTCCTCGACCAGCTCGGTGCCGGTCTGGTCGGCGTGCTCGTGCCGCTCTGGTTCTTCATCGCCGCGTGCGGGTTCTCGTTCCCGCTCGTCCAGGTCATCGGTCTCGCCGCCCACGGGAAAGAGGCGGGGACCGCCGCCTCGGTACTCGGCGCCCTGAACTTCGGCGTCGCCGGGCTCATCTCGCCGGTGGTCGGCTGGCTCGGCATCACGACGGCCAGCCCGATGGCGATCGTGATGGCGTCGACCGCCGCCGTCGCGATCCTCGTGCTCTGGTTCGTGGTCCGCCCCAGGACGGTCCCCGCGCTCACGCACTGACCCCGAACCGCCGCGGGTCAGACTCCCTAGGCTGTGCCCATGAGCGACGCGACGGAGCGGGCACGGGCGGCTGCCGAGGCAGCGAGGCAGGCTGCCGACGAGGCACGTCGGCTCGCCGACGAAGCGGTGCTGCGCGCCGAGGAGCTCGCCGCCGCCCTGACGGCGGAGGAACAGGCGAGCCTGACCGCCGACGCGGAACCCGCGGTCGTCGGGTCCCCGCCACCCACCGGCCAGGAGGCGCGGCTCGCGCCCGACGCGGAGCCCACCGCTCCGCTCGCACCGGTTCCCACCACCCCTGGCGCGCGGGTCGACGCGACCGCCCCTGCCGTGGCGGTCGACGCGACCGCCCCGGATCCGGTGGCGACGACGGCGACCGGCACCGTGCCTCCCGTCCGTGCCGAAGCCGGCCCGCTCGGACCGGACGCGGTCGCCGCGATCCGCGACGGCTACGCCGTCGACGGCGGCGCGATCGAACTCGGCGCCCTGGTCAACGGCGCAGCGGTGCCCGACGTGCAGGTCCGGATCCCGCTCGCGATGCTGAACCGGCACGGGCTGGTGGCGGGGGCGACCGGCACCGGCAAGACCCGGACGCTCCAGGTGCTCGCCGAGCAGATCGCGGCGAACGGGGTGCCCGTGTTCGCCGCCGACGTCAAGGGCGACCTGTCGGGTCTGGCCGTCGCGGGGCAGGCGAACGACAAGCTCCTCGACCGCACCGCGGGCATCGGTCAGCAGTGGCAGGGCGTCGCGAGCCAGGCCGAACTGTTCTCGCTGGGCGGGCAGGGCACCGGCGTGCCGATCCGTGCCACCGTGTCGGGCTTCGGACCGCTGCTGCTGTCGAAGGTGCTCGGGCTGAACGACACGCAGGAGTCCTCGCTCGGCCTGGTGTTCCACTACGCCGCGCAGCAGGGCCTCGCGCTGGTGGACCTCGACGACCTGCGGAGCGTGCTGACGTTCCTGGTGAGCAACCAGGGCAAGGGGGAACTCGCCGAGCTCGGGGGCCTGTCGAAGCAGACCGCCGGGGTGATCCTGCGCGAGCTCGTCACCTTCGCCGACCAGGGTGCCGACCAGTTCTTCGGCGAGCCCGAGATCGACACACAGGTGTTCCTGCGGACGGCGGCGGACGGGCGGGGGATCGTCAGCCTGCTCGAGGTGCCCGGTGTGCAGGACCGGCCGGAGGTCTTCTCGACGTTCCTGATGTGGTTGCTGGCCGACCTGTTCAACGAGCTGCCCGAGGTCGGCGACCAGGAGAAGCCGAAGCTCGTGTTCTTCCTGGACGAGGCGCACCTGTTGTTCAGCGGTGCGTCGAAGGACTTCACCGAGCAGATCGTGCGGACCGTTCGGCTCATCCGGTCGAAGGGCGTCGGGGTCTTCTTCGTGACGCAGACCCCGAAGGACGTGCCGAACGACGTGCTCGCGCAGCTCGGATCGCGCATCCAGCACCAGCTCCGCGCGCACACGCCGGACGACGCGAAGGCGCTCCGGGCGACGGTGTCGACGTACCCGACGAGCGACTACGACCTGGGGGAGGTGCTCACGTCGCTCGCGACCGGTGAGGCGATCGTCACGGTGATGAACGAACGTGGTGCTCCGACCCCGGTCGCGTGGACCCGGCTGCGCGCACCGCAGGGGTCGATGGACCCGATGCCGGCCGACGAGATGGCCGCCCGGGTGCAGGCCTCACCGCTCCTGGCGACCTACGGCACCCGCGTCGACCCGGACTCGGCCCGCGAGGTGCTCGCGCGTCGCATGGAGGCCGCTGCTGCTGCCGAAGCCGCCGCTGCCGACACCGCCGCGGACGCGTCGGCGGTCGAGGCCCAGCGGGAGTTCGAACGGCAACAGCGGGAGTTCGAGCGTGCCGAGCGGGCGTCGGAGTCGCGGCGTTCCGGTCGGACCGGTGGTTCCGGTCGGACGACCCGGCCCGGGACGCGGCGCTCCGCGGACGACCCGCTGACCGATCTGCTCGGCGCAGGGCTCGGCGGGACCATCGCGAAAGAAGTGGTCCGGGGGATCTTCTCGACGCTGCGGCGGCGACGCTGACCGATGCCGTGCGGCCGGTTCAGCGGGCGTCGAGGCCGGCGAACTCGACGGCGAGCAGCCCGCCGACGACCAGCACGACGAGGCCGCCCACGAGCAGGAACGCCGCACGCTGCTCGTACCAGGCGCGGCTCGTCGGGTACCGCTTCGCGAAGGTGCGGACCGAGACCGGCCGAGCGTCCTCGACGACCTGCACGCCGAGCACGTCGACCACCCGGTCGAGTCCGTCGTCGCCCCAGACGTCGGCCCGGAGCCGGAACAGGTGGGTGCCGATCCGGTCGAACGCGACGAGTTCTCGCACGGTCCGGTCCACCGACGAGCCGAACGTCGTGGCGAGGACCAGGCTGTGCACGCGGTCACGGGGGATCCGGCGGTGCGCGGTGAGCACCCCGCGGATCGTCACGCCGTCGTCGTCGATCCCGATGAACGCGGTGTGCAGCCGGACGAACACGACGCCGACGGCCGCGGCCATCGCGACGACGATGCCGGCGAAGACAGCCCAGGTGCGGAACGGGAACGAGACCCAGACCAGGGCGACGGCGAGCGGCACGGCCGAGAAGGCGATGCTCAGCGCCGTGGAGCGGACGAGCGAGCGGCGCGGGCGGAGGACCGTGTCGAAGACGGACAGGCGAACGGGCACGGCCGCCGGCAGGGTGGTTTCCCCCATGGCGCGTCTCCTCGTCCCCTCGGGTGTTCCGGGCACGCTGACCAGCACGCCTTCCGAGCGACGCCCCTGCCGCTCGATGCACCGCGGTCGGCTCGTCCCGGAGCCGTTCGCTCGGCCAGCATAGGCGACCGACGGGTATCGGGGACAGCCCGTTCCACCCCTGATCAGCGTTTCCCGGCCAACGCAGGGGCACCAGGGCACGTGCTGGTCCGCCGGGTGGGGGACCACTGCGCCTGCGGAACGACGAAGGACCCACACCGAGCCGGTGCGGGTCCTTCGTTCGTGCTGCTCGTTCGCTGCGGAGAATGGGGGATTCGAACCCCCGAGGGCTTGCACCCAACACGCTTTCCAAGCGTGCGCCATAGGCCACTAGGCGAATTCTCCTGACACCGTCTCGCGACGGCGACACCCAATGGTACAGGTTCTGCGCGGTGCTCACGACCGCGTGTCGTCGGTGCCGGTGCTCCCAGATGTCGTGACACGTCCGGCGACTACCCTGGGCGTCGTGTCGACCCGCATCTACATCACGTCAGCAGAAGGGCACACGGGCAAGAGCACCGTCGCCCTCGGTGTCCTCGAGACCCTCGCCCGGTCCGTCGGCCGCGTCGGCGTGTTCCGGCCCGTCGCCCGCTCGGTGGTCGAGCCCGACTACGTCCTCGAACTGCTGCTGCAGCACACGGCCGTCGGCATCTCCTACGACGACGCCGTCGGGGTCACCTACGACGACGTGCACGCCGACCCCGAGGCGGCGCTCGGCACCATCGTCACCCGGTTCGCCCAGGTGGAGCGGCAGTGCGACGCCGTCGTGGTGCTCGGGTCCGACTACACCGACGTCGGCAGCCCAACCGAGCTGTCCTTCAACGCGAAGGTCGCCGCGAACCTCGGCGCCCCGGTGCTCCTCGTGCTGGGTGGCCGCGACGCCGCCGAGCGTGCGGCCCGCAGCCCCGAGGGCATGGCGCAGGTCGCGGACGTCACGACCAGCGAGCTGCGGGCGGCACACGCGCAGCTGTTCGGCGTCGTGGTGAACCGCGCCGACCCGGACGCCCTCGCCGCCATCGTGACGAGCGTCGAGCAGGCCGTGCACGACGACCACCCCGACGTCCCGGTGTGGGCGATCCCCGAGGACCGCGTGCTCGTCGCCCCGACGGTCCGCGCTCTGCTGCAGGCCACCGGTGCCACCCTGGTGCGCGGTGACGACGCCCTGCTCGACCGCGAGGCACTCGGCACCGTGGTCGCGGGCATGAGCATGGAGAACGTCCTGCCCCGGCTGATCGAAGGCGGCATCGTCGTGGTCCCCGGTGACCGGAGCGACGTCCTCATCGCCACGCTGCTCGCCAACCAGTCCGAGACCTTCCCGAGCCTGGCCGGCGTCATCCTGAACGGCGGGTTCGAGATCGCCCCGCAGGTGTCCCGGCTGCTCGAGGGCCTGTCGAGCTCGCTGCCGATCGCGCAGAACGACCTCGGAACGTACGACACCGCCCTGCGCATCACCCAGACCCGTGGCCGTCTGGCCGCGGACTCGCCCCGGAAGGCCGACCTGGCGCTCGCGCTGTTCGAGCAGCACGTCGACGCCGAGGCCCTGCGCGACCGCCTGCAGCTCGCCCCCTCCGGCGTCGTCACCCCGCTGATGTTCGAGCACGGTCTGCTCGACCGGGCCCGCAGCTACGGCAAGCGCATCGTCCTGCCCGAGGGCGAGGACGACCGCATCCTCCGCGCCGCCTCCACCCTGCTGCAGCGCCAGGTCTGCGACCTCACGATCCTCGGCGACCCCACCGCCATCCGCACCCGGGCGACCGAGCTCGGCCTCGACCTCGAGGCCGCGCAGCTCGTCTCGCCGTTCGACCCCGAGCTGCGCGAACGCTTCGCCGAGGAGTACACCCGGCTCCGAGCCCACAAGGGGATGTCGATCGAGCTCGCCCGCGACACCGTCACCGACGTCTCGTACTTCGGCACGATGATGGTGCAGCTCGGGCTCGCCGACGGCATGGTCTCCGGCGCGAAGCACACCACGGCGCACACCATCCGGCCGTCGTTCGAGATCATCAAGACGCGTCCGGACACCTCGATCGTGTCGAGCGTGTTCCTGATGGCGCTCGCCGACCGCGTGCTGGTCTACGGCGACTGCGCGGTGATCCCGGACCCGACGAGCGAGCAACTCGCCGACATCGCGATCTCCTCCGCCGAGACCGCGACCCAGTTCGGCATCGACCCGCGCGTCGCCATGCTCAGCTACTCCACCGGCGACAGCGGCTCCGGCGCCGACGTCGACAAGGTGCGCGCCGGCACCGCGTTCGTGCGGGAACGCCGCCCCGACCTGCTGGTGGAGGGCCCGATCCAGTACGACGCCGCAGCCGACCCCACGGTCGCGTCGACCAAGATGCCGGACTCCCCGGTGGCCGGCCGGGCGACGGTGTTCATCTTCCCGGACCTCAACACCGGCAACAACACGTACAAGGCCGTGCAGCGCTCGGCCGGTGCCGTGGCGATCGGCCCGGTCCTGCAGGGCCTGCGCAAGCCGATCAACGACCTGTCGCGCGGCGCCCTGGTGGGCGACATCGTGAACACCGTCGCGATCACCGCGATCCAGGCCGGCACCGCGACCGACGCGGCCTGACCGCCCGACCCGCACCGCGCCTCCAGGCCCGACAGAAAGTGACCACCCCGTGACCGCAGCCCTCGTCGTCAACTCCGGCTCGAGTTCGTTCAAGTACCAGCTCATCGAGCTCGAGGACGAGCGCACGCTCGCCTCCGGCCTCGTCGAGCGCATCGGCGAATCCGCCGGGGCCTGGAAGCACACCAACGCGCTGACGGGGGAGTCGTCGTCGAACGACGCCGCGTCGGTGCCCGACCACGCGGCCGGGTTCCAGGCGATGATCGACGCGTTCGCGAAGGTCGGCCCGTCGTTCGACGAGCACCCGCCCGCAGTCGTCGGCCACCGCGTCGTCCACGGCGGCACCACCTTCGACCGCGCGACGGTCGTCACCGACCAGGTCGAGCAGCAGATCGAGGACCTCAACAGCCTCGCGCCGCTGCACAACCCCGCCAACCTCGAGGGGATCCGGGCCGCGAAGCAGGTGTTCTCGGACGTCCCGCACGTCGCCGTGTTCGACACCGCGTTCCACCAGACGATGCCGCCGCACGCCTACACGTACGCGATCCCCGCCGACCTGGCCGCCGAGTACGGGATCCGCCGCTACGGCATGCACGGCACCAGCCACAAGTACGTCTCCGAGCAGGCCGCGGAGTTCCTCGACCGGCCGCTCGCCGAGCTCAAGACGATCGTGCTGCACCTGGGCAACGGCGCCTCGGTCGCAGCGATCGACGGCGGGAAGTCCATCGAGACCTCGATGGGGCTCACCCCGCTCGAGGGGCTCGTCATGGGCACCCGCTCCGGCGACCTGGACCCCGCGGTCCTCATCCACCTGCACCGCGAGGCCGGGATGACCTTCGACGAGCTCGACACCATGCTCAACAAGCGGTCCGGCCTGCTCGGCCTGACGGGCAGCGGCGACATGCGCGACGTGCAGGACGCCGCTACTAAGGGCGACGAGCAGGCGGAGGCGGCGCTCGCCGTGTACCGCCACCGCATCCGTCGCTACGTGGGCGCCTACACGGCACAGCTCGGCGGGCTCGACGCGGTCGTGTTCACCGCAGGGGTCGGCGAGAACAACGCGCTGCTGCGGCGCCGCGTGCTCGCGGGGCTCGAGCACCTGGGCATCGAGGTCGACCCGGACCGGAACGAGCTGGCGTCCCGGGACGCCCGCCGCATCTCGACGGACGGCTCGCGGGTCGCGGTGCTCGTGATCCCGACGAACGAGGAACTCGAGATCGCTCGGCAGTCGGCTGCGGTCGCGCTCTGAGGCGTGGCGTCGCGGTGTCGGGCGTCGCACGTCGCGGTGTCGCGGTGTCGCGGCGGCACGGTGCGGTGTTCGTGGGTGGGTGCGGGGTTGGCTGCTGGGTGCGCGTTTGCGGCGCGGCACGGGGCGCGGAAGTCCGCACGGGGTGAGTAGGTGCGCACGGTGCGGACGGGAGGCGCGGGGTGGGTTGGCTGCGTGCCTCCTGTCCGTCGGTGGGTTGCGTCGCGGCGGCACGGTGCGGTGTTCGTGGGCGGGTGCGGGGTTGCCTGCTGGGTGCGCGTTTGCGGCGCGGCACGGGGCGCGGAAGTCCGCACGAGGTGAGCAGGTGCGCACGGTGCGCGGCCCGGCACCTTCGGCGAGGAGCTCGCACGGGGTGACGAAGCGCGCACGGTGCGGGCCGCACCGACGGGTCAGGTGAGGGCGTTCAGCGCCGCCGGGATCGGGGTGTCGCCGCTGGTGAGCTCGAACTGCACGCCGACCGCGGCATCGTCGAGCAGCGCGTGCAGGACGACGGTCGCGACGTCCGCACGGGGGATCGAGCCCCGTGGCACCGTCCGGCCGACGTCGACGGTTCCCTGCGGGGGAGTGTCCAGCAGCCCGCCGGGACGCACGATCGTCCAGCGGAGGCGTCGAGCCCGCAGGTTCGCGTCGGCCTCGGCCTTCGCCCGCAGGTAGACCTGGAACACCGCGGCGTCGTCCTGGGCGGGCACGACCGCGAGCTGGGGGTCGTAGGTGTCGGCCGCCATCGCCGAGATCATCACGTAGCGCTCGATGCCGGCACGCTCGGCGGCGTCGGCGAGCAGGATCGCGCCGTCGCGGTCGACCGTGAGCTTCCGTTCGGCGCCGCTGTTCGGTCCGGCACCGGCGGCGAAGACCACGGCGTCCACCCCACGCAGGCGCAGCGCCAGGTCGTCGTCGCCGAGCTGCTCCAGGTCCGCGACGATCGCACGGGCCCCCTGTTGCTCGACATCGGCCACGTGCGCGGGGTTGCGGACGATGGCGACGGCGTCGTGGCCGGCGTCGGTGATCTGGCGGGCGAGGAGCAGGGCGATCTGGCCGTGTCCTCCGGCGATGGCGATCTTCATGTGTTCGAGTCTGCCCGTCGCGTCCGGTAGACTTCTCGGCGGCTCCTCACGTGACGCCATCCAGGCCAACTCCCCCAGGGCGGAAACGCAGCAAGGGTAACCAGGCTCTGGCGGGTGCGTGAGGAGTCTTCTTCGTTCCCGGAGGGTAACCAGGGCTGCGCTGATCTCGTGTGCGGGTGCGTGAGGAGTCTTCTTCGTTCCCGCCGGGCCTGTGGACGGGCACGCGGGTTGTCGGTCGTGACGGCTACCCTTGTCGCGTGGTCACCGCCCTGTATCGCCGTTACCGGCCCGAGAACTTCGCCGAGCTGATCGGGCAGTCGCAGGTCACCGACCCGCTCCGCACGGCGCTCCGCACGAACCGCGTCAACCACGCCTACCTGTTCAGCGGGCCCCGTGGCTGCGGCAAGACGACCTCGGCCCGCATCCTCGCGCGCTGCCTGAACTGTGCCGAAGGTCCGACGGACACCCCGTGCGGTGTCTGCCCGAGCTGCGTCGAACTCGCCCGCGACGGCAGCGGATCGCTCGACGTCATCGAGATCGACGCGGCGAGCCACAACGGTGTCGACGACGCACGTGACCTGCGCGACCGTGCCGTGTTCGCCCCGGCTCGCGACCGCTACAAGATCTTCATCCTCGACGAAGCGCACATGGTGACGCCGCAGGGCTTCAACGCGCTGCTCAAGCTGGTCGAGGAACCCCCGGAGCACGTCAAGTTCATCTTCGCGACGACCGAACCCGAGAAGGTCATCGGCACCATCCGGTCGCGCACCCACCACTACCCGTTCCGGCTCGTCCCGCCCGCGGTGATGCTCGAGTACATCGAGCAGCTCTGCACGCAGGAGTCCGTCTCCGTGGCACCCGGCGTCCTTCCCCTGGTGGTGCGCGCGGGTGGCGGGTCGGTCCGTGACACCCTGTCGCTGCTCGACCAGCTGATGGCCGGCAGCGAAGACGGTGCGATCGCCTACGAGCGTGCCGTCGCCCTGCTCGGCTACACCGACGCAGCCCTGCTCGACGACGTCGTCGACGCCCTGGCCGTCGCCGACCCGGCTTCCGCCTTCGCCGCGATCGACCGCGTCGTGCAGACCGGGCAGGATCCCCGCCGCTTCGTCGAGGACCTGCTCGAGCGCCTGCGCGACCTGATCGTCGTGGCGGCGACGAACGAGAGCGCCGCCGCCGTCCTGCGCGGCGTCTCGCCGGAAGAGCTCGACACCATGAGCCGCCAGGCCGGGGTCTTCGGTGCGACGGGGCTCTCCCGCTCCGCCGACATCGCGAACCGTGCCCTCACCGACATGACCGGTGCGACCTCGCCCCGGTTGCACCTCGAACTCATGACGGCCCGGATGCTCGTGCCCGAGGCCGACGACACCCAGCGCGGAGCCCTCGCCCGGGTGGAGCGCCTGGAACGTCGCGTCGGGGTCGGTGACGTCGGTGGACACGACGCCGGTGGGCACCAGGTCGTCGCCGGTGAGCAGTCCGCTCCGGCCGTCGCCGCTGCACCGCGTCGTGAGCAGCCGGCGGCCGCGGCTCCCGCAGCTCCTGCTCCCTCCCTCGCTCCGACGCCCGCTCCGGCACCGGCTGCGGCTCGCACGACGGCCCCCGAGCGCCCGGCTACACAGCAGAGCGCGCCCCAGGCCGATTCCGGGGCCGTCGCTCGTGACGCCGCGGCGTCCTGGGCCGCGGTCGCTCCGAGCGCTCCGGAAGCGCCCGCACAGACGCCGACCTCGACCGGGGCCTCGAAGCCCCAGGACGCGAAGTCGGCGGCCGAGCCGGTCAGTCCGTCGTCCACCGGTCAGGGCACGACGATCGGCGACGAGCCCGCCGTCCGGACCGTCGGTGCCGTCGGCTTCCAGCAGATGCGTGACTCCTGGCCGCAGATCGTCGAGCACGTGCAGCACGCCAAGCGTTCGGCGTGGTCGGTGGTCGTCACGGCGCAGGTCACCGCGCTCCGCGACGACGTCCTGACGCTGACGTTCCCGAGTCAGCAGGACGTCGCTTCGTTCAAGGAGATGTCCGATCCCTCGGCCAGCGTCAGCGAACTGCTGCGCGCCGCCATCGTCGACGTGCTCGGGCTCCGCGTGAAGTTCGTCGCCCGCGGGCCGGGTCAGCAGCAGCGTCCGCAGCAGCAGCAGCAGTCGGCTCCGGCCCAGCAACCGGCTCCGGCCCAGCAACCTGCTCCGGCGCAGCAGGCTGCGCCGGCCCAGCGTCCGGCTCCCGTTGCCCAGGCCCCCGCCGCCGCGGCACCGGAGTCCCCGGCGCCGAAGTCTGCTGACGCGCCTGCGCCCGCGACAACGGCTGCTCCGGCGCCGGAGTCGCAGGCAGTGCCCGCTGCAGCTGCGGAGCCGGAAGCAGCCCCTGCGGCAGCAGCGGTACCCGAGGCTGTGTCGGAACAGCAGGCGGCGAAGGCCGCGCCGTCACCGGAGGCCGCGCCGGCCCCCGGAGCACCGACCTCGCCCGCGCCGCAGCGTGACGCGGCACCCGCCGATCCCACCCCTGCTCCCTCGGGCGCACCGGTGACCGACTGGGCGGTCGCGACGATCCCCGCCAACGACCCCACCGCCGACGCCGTCCCGGAGTCCGTCGAGCCGAGCTGGGCAGCACCGTTCGGCACCGCACCGGCGTCCGCACCGGTCGCCCCCGCCGAGACCACCACGACGGAGCCGACGCAGCCAGCAGCACCCGCGCGACCTGCTGGTGCCACGGGTGGGCAGCCCGACCAGCCGACCAGCCCGGGGCAGCAGGCGGCGTCTGGAGCGGCAGCCGTGCCTCCCGGCGGTCCCGTCGTGCCGGGCGTTCCCGTCGACGACTACCCGCTCGACGACGAACCGTACGACGACGGCGCACCGTTCCCCGACCCGGGGATCGGTCGCGGCGCGGCGACCGCAGCCGCCGCGCCGGCGGCCCCGGCGCAGCAGGCCGCGCCGCAGCGCGCGTCCCAGCCGTCGGCACCTGCCGCCGCTGCTCCGCGCACCGCGCCGCCCGCGCGCCGCGCGCCGGTCGCGGGTCGGTACGGCGAGGCGGTCGTGCGTGAGATCCTCAACGCTCAGTTCATCGAGGAGACCGCCCTCCACCAGGACGGTGCCTGATGTACGACGGGATCGTCCAGGACCTCATCGACGAGTTCGGCCGCCTGCCCGGCATCGGCCCGAAGTCGGCGCAGCGCATCGCCTTCCACATCCTGCAGACCGAGTCGTTCGACCCGAGCCGACTGTCCGAGCTGCTCGCCGACGTCAAGGAGCGGGTCCGCTTCTGCGAGATCTGCGGCAACGTCACCGAGAACGTGCAGTGCAGCATCTGCCGTGACCCGCGTCGTTCGCCCGCCACCATCTGCGTGGTGGAAGAGGCGAAGGACGTCGCGGCGATCGAGCGGACCCGCGAGTTCCGTGGGCTGTACCATGTGCTCGGCGGGGCGATCAGCCCGATCGACGGCATCGGCCCGGACGACCTGCGCATCCAGCAGCTCATGACGCGCCTGGCCGACGGCACCGTGGCCGAGGTCATCATCGCGACCGACCCCAACCTCGAGGGCGAGGCGACGGCGACCTACCTCAGCCGGCTGCTCGTCCCGATGGGCATCCGCACCACGCGGCTCGCGTCGGGGTTGCCGGTCGGTGGCGACCTGGAGTACGCCGACGAGGTCACGCTCGGTCGTGCCTTCGAAGGCCGCCGCGTCGTCGGCGGCTGACCCCCACGCAGGATCCTTGCGTCGGGGCCCGCTCGCACGCAACATCCCCGAAACACCCTCTACCATTGTGAGACCGCGTGACCTCGCGGTGTCGCCGTCTCCGGGAGTACCAGCCAGTGGCCTTGATCGTGCAGAAGTTCGGTGGTTCATCCGTCGCGGACGCCGAGAGCATCAAGCGCGTGGCGAAGCGGATCGTCGAGACGAAGAAGGCCGGCAACGACGTGGTCGTGGCGGTGTCGGCGATGGGCGACACCACCGACGAACTCGTCGACCTGGCGCACTCCGTCACGCCGATCCCCGCCGGCCGTGAACTCGACATGCTCCTGACCGCGGGGGAGCGCATCTCGATGGCGCTGCTCGCGATGGCGATCAAGAGCCTCGGGGTCGAAGCGTCGTCGTACACCGGCAGCCAGGCCGGCATGCTCACCGACGCCCAGCACGGCAAGGCCCGCATCGTCGACGTCACCCCGAAGCGCGTGCGTGAGGCGCTCGACTCCGGCCACGTCGCGATCGTCGCCGGGTTCCAGGGCTTCAACCGCACCACGGGCGAGATCACCACGCTCGGTCGCGGCGGCTCCGACACCACGGCCGTCGCCCTCGCCGCAGCGCTCGACGCCGACGTCTGCGAGATCTACACCGACGTCGACGGCATCTTCACCGCCGACCCCCGTGTCGTGCCGAAGGCCCGCAAGGTCGACCGCGTCACCAGCGAGGAGATGCTCGAGCTCGCAGCCTCGGGTGCCAAGGTCCTGTACATCCGCGCCGTCGAGTACGCCCGTCGGCACGGGGTCACGCTGCACGTCCGGTCCTCGTTCAACAACAACGAGGGCACCATCGTCTACAACCCTGCCGAGGGGGAAACCGTGGAAGAACCGATCATCACCGGGATCGCCGGAGACCTCTCCGAGGGGAAGATTACCGTCGTGGGGGTCCCGGACCAGCCGGGCAAGGCCGCTGAGATCTTCACCAACGTCGCGCGCGCCGGGGCGAACATCGACATGATCGTCCAGAACGTGTCGGCTGCGTCGACCGGGCGGACGGACATCTCGTTCACCCTGCCGAAGGACCAGGGCCAGACGGTGCTGACGGCACTCGAGGTCGCGAAGGCCGACATCGGCTACGAGAGCATCCAGTACGACGACCAGATCGGCAAGCTCGCCCTGGTCGGCGCCGGGATGCGCACGAACGCCGGTGTCTCGGCGCAGCTCTTCCGCGCCCTGCACGACGCGTCGATCAACATCGAGATGATCTCCACGTCCGAGATCCGCATCTCGGTCGTGACCCGCGCCGACACCCTGAACGAGGCGATGCGGGTCGTGCACAGCGCGTTCGGCCTCGACGCCGACGCCGAGGCCGTCGTCTACGCCGGCACCGGCCGCTGACACCCGCCGGCTCGTTGATCCGCTGAACCACCAGGAGCACCGCATGACCACCCTCACCGTCGCCGTCGTCGGCGCCACCGGCCAGGTCGGCGCCGTGATGCGCCGCCTGCTCGAGGAGCGCGCGTTCCCGGCCGACCGGGTCCGCTTCTTCGCGAGCGCCCGTTCCGCCGGCACGACGCTGCCGTTCCGCGGCGAGCAGATTGTGGTCGAGGACTCCGAGCTCGCCGACCCGTCCGGCATCGACATCGCGCTGTTCTCCGCCGGGGCCACCGCCTCGCGGGCCCTCGCGCCGAAGTTCGCCGCCGCCGGGGCGCTCGTCGTCGACAACTCGAGCGCCTGGCGCATGGACCCCGACGTCCCGCTCGTCGTGAGCGAGGTGAACCCGCACGCCATCGACCAGGCGCCCAAGGGCATCATCGCGAACCCGAACTGCACCACCATGGCGATCATGCCGGTGCTCAAGGTGCTCGACACCGAGTCCGGGCTCCGTCGCCTCGTCGCCACGACCTACCAGGCGGTCTCCGGCTCCGGGCTCGCCGGCGTCGAGGAACTCCTGGGCCAGGCGAAGGCCGCCCTCGAGCAGGACACCGCTGCGCTGACGCACGACGGATCCGCCGTGACGTTCCCCGAGCCGGTCAAGTACGTCCGCCCGATCGCGTTCGACGTCGTGCCGCTCGCCGGCAGCATCGTCGAGGACGGCCTGGGCGAGACCGACGAGGAGAAGAAGCTCCGCAACGAGAGCCGGAAGATCCTCGAGCTCCCCGACCTGCTCGTCGCGGGCACGTGCGTGCGCGTCCCCGTGTTCACCGGTCACTCCATCTCGGTGCACGCCGAGTTCGAGCGTCCGCTGTCGCCCGAGCGCGCGACCGAGATCCTGTCGAGCGCGCCCGGCGTCGAGCTGTCCGACGTCCCGACCCCGCTGCAGGCCGCGGGCCAGGACCCGGCGTTCGTCGGCCGCATCCGCGCCGACCAGTCCGCGCCCGAGGGCCGCGGCCTGGTGCTGTTCGTCAGCAACGACAACCTGCGCAAGGGCGCCGCGCTCAACGCGGTGCAGATCGCCGAGACCATCGTCGCGCGTCGCTCCGTCGACGCGTAGCGCGCGCCGAGCGCGACCAGCAGACGGACGGGAGGCCCGTGGCGACACCGCCACGGGCCTCCCGTCCGTCTGTCGGGGGACGCCGGTAGGATCGACGGGTGGCAGAGAAGCAGGTGGACCCCATCGACGTCGTCCTGATCGGCGGAGGCATCATGAGTGCCACGCTCGGGGCCATCATCCACAAGCTCGAACCGAGCTGGAAGATCCGCGTGTACGAGCGGCTCGGCACGGTCGCGCAGGAGTCCTCGAACCCGTGGAACAACGCGGGGACCGGGCACTCGGCGCTGTGCGAGCTGAACTACACGCCCGAACTGCCGGACGGCCGCGTCGACATCGCGAAGGCGGTCACGGTCAACGAACAGTTCCAGGTCTCTCGACAGTTCTGGGCGCACCTGGTCGAGACCGGCGTGCTGCCGGAACCGACGAACTTCATCAACCCGACGCCGCACATCTCCTTCGTCTGGGGCGAGGCCAACGTCGCCTACATGCGTGCGCGGTACGAAGCGATGCGCGACCACCCGCTCTTCGCCGGCATCGAGTTCTCCGACGACCCCGCACAGATCCGGCAGTGGGCACCGGCGCTCATCCCCGGTCGCAAGAAGGACCAGCCGATCGCTGCGACGTACTCAGCGGCCGGCTCGGACGTCGACTTCGGGTCGCTCACCCACCAGCTCTTCGACCAGCTCGAGCTCGACGGCGTCGAGATGGAGCCCTCGCACCAGGTCACCAACCTGACCCGCTCGAAGGTGTCCGAGGGCTGGGTGCTCAACGTCCGCAACGAGATCGGTCGGTCGACGCAGCGGATCGCCGCGAAGTTCGTCTTCGTCGGCGCCGGTGGTGGCGCCCTGCACCTGCTGCAGAAGTCCGGCATCCCCGAGATCCGCGGCTACGGCGGTTTCCCGGTGTCGGGGGAGTTCCTGCGGACCGACGACCCCGAGGTGGTGCAGAAGCACTCGGCCAAGGTCTACGGCAAGGCGAGCGTCGGTGCTCCGCCGATGTCGGTGCCGCACCTCGACACCCGCATCGTCGACGGTGGTTCGTCGCTGATGTTCGGCCCGTACGCCGGGTTCAGCCCGAAGTTCCTGAAGCAGGGATCGGTGCTCGACCTGTTCCGCTCGATCCGACCGCACAACCTCCGCCCGATGCTGAGCGTGGCGTTCTCGAACTTCGACCTGGTCCGCTACCTGGTCGGTCAGCTCCTCGCCTCGAAGCGCACCAAGTTCGAGGCGCTCCGTGACTTCATGCCGAGCGCCGAGCCCGAGAACTGGCACCGCATCACGGCTGGACAGCGCGTCCAGGTGATCAAGCCCGACAAGGACAAGGGCGGCGTGCTGCAGTTCGGCACCGAGGTCATCACCGCCGCCGACGGCTCCATCGCGGGGCTGCTCGGGGCGTCACCGGGTGCGTCGACGGCCGTGCCGATCATGCTCACGATGCTGCACCGGTGCTTCCCCGACCGGTGGGACGGCTGGCAGGACGACGTCCGCGCCATGGTGCCGACGTACGGGCAGGACCTCGGTGACGACCCGGAGCTGGCCGACGCCACGCTCGAGCGCACGGCGAAGGTGCTCGGCCTGCACCACTGAGGCCTGCAGCGATCCACTCCGGCTTGCAGTCCGTTCGAACGTGTGTTCGAATGACGACATGCGGTGGAGTGGACAGGCGATCGACGCGGAGCAGAGCGACGCGCTGCCCGGGATGGAATCGAACAGCGGGTTCGTCCGGAGCGTGACGACGCCCGAGTTCGCCGGGGTGACCTTCCACGAGGTCCTGGCGAAGAGCGCCCTGAACCGGGTGCCGAGCGCAGACGGGTCCGGCACGTACGGCTGGACGATCAACCCCTACCGCGGCTGCAGCCACGCCTGCGTGTACTGCTTCGCCCGCCCGACGCACACGTACCTGGAGTTCGACGGCGGCGCCGACTTCGACCAGCAGATCGTGGTGAAGACGAACGTCGCCGACGTGCTGCGTCGTGAGCTCGGCAAGCCCACGTGGGACCGCCACCCGGTGGCCCTCGGCACGAACACCGACCCGTACCAGCGGGCCGAGGGACGCTACCGGCTGATGCCCGGGGTGATCGAAGCGCTGGCGGAGTCACGTACCCCGTTCAGCATCCTGACGAAGGGCACGCTGCTGCGGCGCGACCTGCCGCTCCTGGCCGAGGCGGCGAAGGTCGTGCCGGTGGACCTCGCGATGTCGATCGCCGTGTACGACGACTCGTTGCAGCAGTCGGTCGAGGCGGGCACCCCGACGACGTCGGCGCGGCTCGCGACCGTGCGTGCCATCCGTGACGCGGGGCTCGACTGCTCCGTGTTCCTGATGCCCGTGCTGCCGTACATCACCGACACCCGGGCGCACCTCGACGACGCCGTCGGTCGGTCGGTCGCGGCCGGAGCGACGAGCATCACGTACTCGGCGCTGCACCTGCGCCCGGGTGTGAAGCCGTGGTGGTTCGAGTGGCTCGGCCGTGAACGGCCCGACCTGGTGCAGCGGTACCGCGCGATGTACCTCGACAACACCTACGCACCCAAGGACTACCGGCGGTGGTTGTCGGAGCGCATCCGGCCGATCCTGGCGGCGCACGGGGTGGGGCTCGGGCGGGTGGACCCGGCCACGGGGTCGATGGGGTTCTCGGGGCCGCGTGCGCTGCCGCCGGGTGTGCCGGACGGCCCGCCGCAGGAGCAGTCGGTGCCGACGGTCTCGCCGCTGAAGCGTGCCGACCCCGGGTTCGACCGACGGTTGCTCCGGCCCCAGGTGTCGCAGACGCTCTTCTGATCGGTGATCCGCCGGGCGCTGGCCGGTCCACGTTCGGGGGACAGCAAGACCCGGGGTCGGGTGGCTATCATCGAGCGGGTCGCCGTACGGCCCGGGTTTCGGGGTACACGGCCGCTGCTCCGGTGGTTGGATCGTGGACGGCGCCCTCGCCACCCGGAAGGACTCACCTCGTGCTCGGCATCCCCACGCACCTCGCGCCGCGAGTGAACGCGTGGTCGACCGTGCGCGCCTTCCACGCCGGCGCCGTCGGGTCCCTGCTGGCCGCGGTGATCACGCTCGTGCTCTACGGCCTGTCCGAGCCCGGGGTGCAGGTGGTCGGCACCGCGCTGGCGGTCGTCCCCATGCTCGCCATGATCGGCGTGCACGTGCAGTTCGGCACCCGGCTCTCGGCGATCGCGTTCCTGGCGGTCGGCGGCGTCTGCGCCTGGTGGTTCGCCGTCGGGGTCCAGCAGCAGGTCCCGACCGGCTGGGTGACCTCGTACCTGATGTCCCTCGTGGTGATCCCGCTCATCCTGGTCGGGGGAGCCGGTGCCGTGCCGCGCCGCGTCGTGCTCTGGTCGTTCGTGGGCTTCCTGACCGGGCGACTCGCCACCTGGATCGCCATCGCGCAGGACGGTGCGCCGCCCCGGCCGCTCATCCTGGCCTGGATCACCCTGGGCTTCGTGGTCTCGCTCGTGCTCTTCACGACTCGCAGCACGGGACGGAGCGAACGGGTGCAGCCCGAGCTCCTGCGCTCGGCCCGCGAAGAGCACGTCTCCGCCTACCGTGCCGGGGTCGAGGCCGAGGCGTCCGCGATCCTGCACGACACGGTGCTCAACCACCTCGGTGCCATCGCGCTGGCACCGGACGGTCCGATGGACCCGCACCTCGCCGAGACCGTCGACGCGGACGTCGCGGTGCTCACCGGCAAGGGCTGGCTCGCCCCGGCCGCCCGTCCGCGCCCGGGTGCGGCGGCCGAGACGTTCGGCAGCATGGTCGACGAGCACCGTGCGCTCGGACTCGACGTCACCGTGTCCGGTGACACCTCGGCGCTCGACCGCCTCGACCAACGCGCACTGTCGGCGATCGTCCGGGCCGTCGCGCAGTGCCTGGCGAACGTGCGGAAGCACGCCGGCACCGACGCAGCCGAGGTCAGCGTGTTCGACGACAGTGCGTCCTGCACCGTCATGGTCGTGGACGACGGTCGTGGGTTCGACGAAGACGCCACCGGCGCCGACCGGATGGGGCTCCGCGGGTCGGTCCGCGACCGCATCGGACGGGTCGGGGGTGACGTCCAGATCTGGTCGTCGCCGGGTTCCGGGACGAGCGTGATGATGACGGTGCCGTACGTGCCGGTCACCGGTGCCGTCACCGTGCCGGCCGCCGCCGACGACCGAGGGGCTGTGCGGTGACCGCGGTCCGTCCGGGCCGGGCGACCCGCCCTCGTCCCCGCCGCACCGCGCAGCAGTACGACCCGCTCGGCGCGATGGGGTCCCGCCCGCTCGTCGTCGTGCTCGGGGCGGGCAGCGTCGTCTGGGCCCTGCTCGTGTCGATCTTCGACCGCGACGTCGTGGGCAGCCCCACGCTGAGCGCCCTCACGGTGCTGCTCGTCGCGGCCTCGGCGGTGGTGGTGTTCACCGCCTCGAGTCCGTTCCGCGCGCCGTTCCCCCGTTGGGCCTTCATCGCACACGTCGGGTTGCTCGGCCTGGCCTCGGTCGCGAGCATCGCCGCGCAGTGGGGGCCGGACCGCAGCGCCCTGAACGACTTCATGTCCCTGCTCACCGCGACGGGCATCGTGATGGTCGCCTCGTACCGTCCGTGGACCGACCTGACGATCGGCGGGCTCGTGCTGGCCGCGGTGAACGCCGTCGCCTGGGGGGCGGGCGCAGCGGAGTTCCCGCACGAGGTGCCGGTCGCCGTCGCGGCGTTCCTGGCCGCGGCCCCGACACTCGTGCTGACCGCTGCTGCGGCGGTGTTCGCACGGACCTTCGCGGGGCTCGCCGAGCGGGTGCAGATCCGTGCCGGGTCGTACTCCGTCGCTCGCGCCGAGCGGGACGGCATCGCGGCGAGCGTGCAGCAGGACCGTTCGACCATCCTGTCCCGTGACGTCGCCCCGTTCTTCGCCGAGCTCCGCACGCGCGACGTCATCACCGACGCCGACCGTGCCCGTGCGCGTGCGATCGCCGACGGCATCCGGGCGTCGATGGTCGCCGACGCGGACCGCACCTGGTTCGAGCTCGCCGTCCGGGTGGACGGCGGTGCAGCACCGCTGGTCGACGACCCCGACGGCCTCATCGCGACGCTCGACACCGACCAGCGGACGGTGGTCCGCACCTTCGTCCGAGCGGCCCTGCGCGCCTCGACGGTCGACCCCGCCGGGTTCCGGACGACGGTGCGACGAGCCGACGCTGCGTCAGGCTCCGCGTCAGGCCCCGCGTCAGGCCCCGCGTCGGGCCCCGCGTCGCCGGCTGGCGCGCCGACGCCGGCCACGCCACCAGCCCGCGTGGAGGTCGTGATGGAGCTCGCCGTCGCGGACTCCGACATCGGCATCCACCGCACCTTCGACCCGTACTTCGCCGTCCTCCGCGTGACGTTCCCCGACCTCGACGTCGCAGTCCGTCCTTCCGCCCTCGCACTAAGGTTCTCCTATGACCAGCACTGACCCGAACAGGCTCTCGGAGGGGTCGCCGTCCCTCCCGAACCCGGGAGCACGACGTGTTCGGTTGGCCATCCTCGACGACCACGAGGTGCTGCTGGACAGCCTGTCGAGCTGGATCGCGGTGAACGCGTTCGACTTCGACCTGGCCCTGACCGCGCACACCTGGCTCGAGATGGTCCACAGTGACAGCTTCCCGACCGACCTCGTGTTCCTCGACTTCCAGCTCAAGGAACCCGTCTCCATCGAAGCCCGCGTGCGCACCTGCCGTGCCGCCGGAGCGAAGGTGATCGTGCTCTCGAGCGTCGACAGCCGTGAGTCCCGCGACCGCGCGCTGGCCGCCGGCGCCGCGGCGTTCCTGTCGAAGTCGCTGCCGATGCGCGAGGTCATGGACGTCGCGCGCGAGATCATGGGCGTCGCCCGCGAGACCCCGCAGCCCCGCGAGTGGCGTCCGCTGCCGACGGGGGCCACCGCGCACCAGCGGCCGAAGCTCAGCGCCGGTGAGGAAGAGGCGCTGCGGCTCTACGTGTCCGGCTACTCGACGAACGAGGTCGCCGCGCAGATGAACGTGCAGTACGAGACCGCCAAGACCTACCTGCGTCGCGTGCGCGAGAAGTACAGCAAGGTGGGCCGCCCCGCCTCGAAGAAGTCCGACCTCATCCGTCGGGCCGCCGAGGACGGGTTCCTCGCGTAGTGGCGAAGCTCTACTTCCGCTACGGCGCGATGAACAGCGGCAAGAGCACGGGCTTGCTGCAGGCGGCCTACAACTACGAGGAGCGCGGGCACCGGGTGCTGCTCGCCAAGCCGGCGGTGGACACCAAGGGCGACCGTGAGATCGTCTCCCGCCTCGGCGTCACCCGGACTGTCGACATCGTGTTCTCGCCGGATGCCGACGTCCGCGACGCCGTCACCGCCGCCGGAGCCGTCGACCCCGAGTCGGACCGCCTGGACGGCATGGTGCGTCCGGTCAGCTGCGTGCTCGTCGACGAGGCGCAGTTCCTCACCCCGCGCCAGGTCGACGACCTGCTGCGCATCGCGGTCCTCGACCAGGTCCCCGTGATCACCTACGGCATCCGCACGGACTTCCGCACCGAGGCGTTCCCCGGCAGCGCCCGCCTGCTCGAGGTCGCGCACTCCCTCGAAGAACTCAAGACCATCTGCCGCTGTGGCCGCAAGGCGGTCTTCAACGCCCGCACGGTCGACGGCCGCTTCGTCTTCGACGGTTCCCAGGTCGCGATCGACGGTGTCGACGTCGCCTACGAGTCGCTCTGCGCCAACTGCTACCTGACGGAGTCCGGCGGCCGCCTCGACGGCGCCTGACCGCCCGCGCCGACTGGCGACGACACGAGGTCGGATTCGTCGAGTGGTCGCGTCCCGTCGGTGATGCGCCCTGATCGTGTCCACTCGCCGGTCACGACACCTCGCTTCGGTTCGCCGCGCGGTCACACCGCGTCGGCGGTGCGCCCGTCGAGCGACCGTCCGTGACCGGTCCGAAAGGCGCGCGCGGCACGTCGTGACCGCTCGGCGTCCGAGACGGAACCGAAGGCCGGCCGGGAGGCGCGGCGCGGCCCCGCCACGGGCCTCCCGGCCGTCGCATCGCACGTCCAGGGCACGCCGCGTGCGTCAGCCGAGTGGTCGCGGACTGTAGGTGCCGCAACCTCCAAGCGTCACCTGGTGACCGGTCGGCGGCGGTGCGGCGGCATGTCCTGACCGGTCGAGGTCCCGGTGCCGCGTGGAATGCAGGTGCGCCGGAGCGCGTTGGTGACCACATGACCGACGACACCCTGCACCTGTCCGTCCTCGACCTGGCCACCCGCGAGTACGGCCAGTCCAACACCGAGGCCCTGCAGGGGTCCATCGACATGGCCGTGCACGCCGAGCAGCTCGGGTACGAGCGGTTCTGGGTCGCCGAGCACCACGGGATGCCGGGCATCACGTCCTCGGCCCCGGCGGTGCTGCTGAGCGCCGTGGGCGCGGCCACTTCGACGATCCGCATCGGATCCGGTGGCGTCATGCTGCCGAACCACGCGCCCCTCGTCGTCGCCGAGCAGTTCGGCACCCTCCGTGCCCTGTACGGCGACCGTGTCGACCTCGGGCTCGGGCGCGCTCCCGGCACCGACGGCGCGACCGCCATGGCGCTGCGCCGAACCGACCGACTCGACGTCGACGACTTCCCGCAGCAGCTCGCCGACCTCATCGGCTTCTTCACCGGGATGGACGAGGCGAACCCGCTGTCCCGCATCCGCGCCGTGCCCGGGTACGGGGACGTGCCGGAGTTCTGGCTGCTCGGGTCCTCCGGCTACAGCGCCCAGGTCGCGGGTGCGCTCGGCATCTCGTTCGCCTTCGCCCACCACTTCGCGTCGGACAACACCGAGGCGGCGCTCGCCCTGTACCGCGACTCGTTCCGTCCGTCGCGCTTCCGGCAGACGCCGAACGCGCTGATCGGCGTGCAGGTCGTCACCGACGAGGACCCTGCCGTGATCGAGGAGCAGAGCGCGCCGGGCATGATCTCCTTCATCCGGATGCGCTCCGGCCGGAAGCCCGAGCCGGTGTCGATGGACGAGGCGCGTGCGTACGAGTTCAACGACCTCGAGCGTCGGTTCATCGCGGCTCGCACCGAGCGTCAGGCCTACGGCAACGCCGAACAGGTCGCGGAGAAGATCAACGCGCTCGTGGCTTCGACGGGGGCGAACGGCGTGATCGTGTCGCCCGGCGCTGCGCAGGCGCGGTACCGGCACCAGGCGCTCGACGTCGTGGCGGGGCTGCACGCTGCCGGCAAGCTCGTGCCCGCGGGTGCGTCAGCTGGCGCCGGGGCGTCGTCCGTCGGCTAGTCCGGGTTCGTTCGCCGAGTGAGCAGAAGATGTCGGGCCACCGCTCGTGACTCGACTTCTTCTGCTCACTCGTTCGTGTGGTGCCTCAGGTGAGCAGGCCCAGGCGCGTGGCTGCAGCGACCGCCCCGACGCGGGACCCGACGTCGAGCTTGCGGAAGACGTTGTAGACGTGCCGCTTGACGGTGCCGATCGCGAGTTGCAGGTCGGCGGCGATCTCGGCGTTGGTGCGCGCGGCGGCGAGGAGTCGCAGGACCTCGAGCTCGCGGTCGCTCAACGGTGAGCCGGCACGGGCCTCGGTGACCAGGTCGACGGGGAACGTGACGGGTGCCGCATCGGCCTGGGCTGCCCGGGCGATGCGGTCGACGAGTTCGCGGCTCGGGGTGTCCTTCGTGACGAAGTCGACCGCACCGGCGTCGAGCAGGGTACGACGGAGAACGGCGTCGCGGTGCATCGTGAGCACCACGACGCGGATGTCCGGGCGGGTGCGGCGCACGGTGGCGATCGTGGTGCGCGCCGACGGGCCGTCGAGCTCGACGTCGAGGAGCAGGACGTCGATGGCGGCGGCCTCGGGGGAGTCGAGGACGTCGGACGGTCGTTCGCCGTGTGCGACGACGCGGATCGTGGGGACGGCGGCCAGGATCGTGGCGAGTCCTTCGCGGAACAGCCGGTGGTCGTCGACGATGGCGACGTGGGTGACGGTCACAGGGTGCCCTTCGGGATCGTCAGGCGGACGGTGGTGCCGGTGCCCGGGGAGCTCTCGACGGCGAGCCGAGCGCCGATCACCGCGGCGCGCTCGCGCATCGTCTGCTGCCCGAGGCGACCGCCGGCGTCGCCCTGCACGTCGAAGCCCGGGCCGTCGTCGGCGACCGTCACGACCACGGCGGCGGCGGACCACGCGAAGCGCACCGAGGTCGTCGAGCCCGGGGCGTGCTTGCTGCGGTTCGTGAGCGCCTCGAGCAGGATCGTCAGCGCTTCCTCGGCCTGCCAGTTCGGCAGCGCAGCGGGCGTCCCCGTCGACTCGATGGACAGCCGGTCGTCGTCGGGGAACAGGTCGCGCACGTGCCGTCGGAGCGCGTCGTCGAGCAGCGCGTCACCGACCCGGGCGTGCAGGCTCACCGCGAGGTCCTGCACGTCGCCGAGGGCGCTCCGGAGCAGCCGTGCGGCGTCCTCGAGCTGGTCGGCGCGCTCGTCGGACGGCGGGTCCGTCAGCAGGACGAGGTCGAGGCGCTGCAACCCGGCGAGGATGCCGTGGGCGACGCGGTCGTGCAGGTCCCGCGCGATCTGGGTGCGGGAGTCCAGGTGCGCCGTGGTGAGGCGTTGGCGCAGTGCCTCCGTGTACGCGACTGCCCCGGCCGGGAACCGGCTCCAGATGCCGGCGTGCAAGGCCCTCGTGGCCCGCAGGACCTCGGCGGTGGACGTCGCACCGACCTCGTCGACGAAGACCGGCAGGTAGGCGTCGAACAGCATCTCCGCCGCGAGCATGGCACCGGCCGGGTGCTGCGCCTGCTCGGCGTGCAGACTGCCGGTCGCCAGGTGGTCCGGATCGAGGTAGGCGTTGCTCACCACGCTGGCCTCGGCTCCAGCTGCGTAGCGCTCGTGCGCCTCGGCGATCATCGACGTCACGTTCTCGACCAGGTTCTGCGTCAGCACCGGGTCGTCGGCGATGTCGGGGAACTGCGCGGCGATCTGCGCGAGGAGGGCAGTGAGTCGATCGGGGATGTCCATGACGGTCGCGAGCGTATCGGCCGTGGTGCCGCGCGGATGTGTCGCACGCCGCACGATGGGCCACCGGACACATCGCCGCACTGCATGCCCGAGGCGTTGACGGACTCGTCGCCGAACGAACCCGTACCCGCCGCTCGAGGTCCGCCGCCGCACTCGCGGCGACCCGACGTCGGGACCTGGAGTGGTTCTTCGATGTCGAGGGTGTCCGGGGAAAGCAGAAGGCCCTGGTTCCGGAGAACCAGGGCCTTCTTCGTACTGTCTCAACACAGTGTCGGGGTGACAGGATTTGAACCTGCGACCTCCTCGTCCCGAACGAGGCGCGCTACCAAGCTGCGCCACACCCCGCGGTGTGATCACTCCGTACCGGAGCAACCAGACAATACTATCCGATGATCCAGGGTGCTCACGACCATCCGGCGAACTCCCGGGCGCGTCGGTTCAGGAAGCCCGTGCGGTGAGGGTGACCACGACGGCCTCGGGTCGGCAGGCGAACCGGACGGGCGCGTAGATCGAGGTGCCGAGGCCGGCCGAGACCTCGAGCCACGACCAGTGGTTGCGGTGCTCCCACTTGTGCAGCCCGCTGGCGTACCGGCGGGGGAGGTCACAGTTCGTGACGAGCGCACCGACCCCGGGGACCGCGACCTGGCCGCCGTGGGTGTGCCCGGCGAAGATGATGTCGGCGCCCTGCGTCACGAAGGCGTCGAGCACGCGACGGTAGGGGGCGTGCGTGACACCGATCGCGACGGGCGCGGGGCCGTCCTCGTCCTCGGACCACGGCACGTCGCTGCGCATCTCGTCGACGTTGGTGGGGAGCAGGTCGAGGCGGTCCCAGTCGCGGTGCGCGTCCGAGGTGCCGAACAGCTCGAACCGAGAGCCGCGGAGCTCGATCGCGTGCGCCTGGTCGTTCAGGTCGAGCCAGCCGAGCGACTCGAAGAACGCCGTCTGCCGATCGATGTCGAGACCGACCGGCTCCGCCGCCTTGTGCATCCGGCTCGGGCCCGAGAAGTACTTGAGCGGGTTGCGCGGGGACGGCCCGAAGAAGTCGTTCGACCCGTAGACGAACACCCCGGGGACCCCGCGGAACGGCTCGAGCGCGTACTCCACGGCAGCGTTCGCGGTCGCGTGGCCGAGGTTGTCGCCGGTGTTCACGATGAAGTCCGGCTCGACCAGGCTCAGGTCGCGCAGCCACTGCTGCTTGTCGGCCTGCCACGGGGCCATGTGGATGTCGGACAGGTGCAGGACGGTCACGTCACGGGAACCCGGCGGGAGCACCGGGACGGTCTCCCACCGGATCCCGAAGCGGCGACGTTCGACGAGCGAGCCCCACGCTGCCGAAGCAGCCCCGACGGCCGCGCCTGCAGCGAGGACGCCGAGTGCGGCGCGGCTGCGGGTCACTTGCAGTCCTTGGGCGCCTTGCCGTCCTTGTCGCCGTAGAGCTTGATCCGCACCTGGTCGTCCTTGTTCGCCGTGGAGCTGATCGCCGGGTCGACCGCGGCGACCTTGCAGGTCTTGCCGCCGCCGCCCTTGGCGTAGTCATCGGTGATGCTGACGTTGGTGAAGCCGGCGTCGTTCAGGGCCGAGCGGGCATCCCCGAGGGAGTTGCCGCCGATCTCCGGAACGGTCGCCTGGGTGCCGTCCGACGTGTAGACGGTGACGCTCGAGCCCGAGGACAAGAGCGCACCCGCCGCCGGGGAGGTGGAGGTCACGGAACCGGGGTTCCCCGGGCCGGGGCGCGCACCGCCGTCGACGTAGGTGAACCCGGCGCCCGAGATCGCCGCGCGGGCCTCGTCAGCCGTCTTGCCCTGCAGGTTCGGCAGGGCCTTGGCGTTGCCGCGGATCGCGGTCTGCTGTGGGTCCGTGAACGGGCCAGCGGGGTAGATCGCGTTGATCGGGGTCATCGCCTCGCGCCAGACCTTGGCTCGGTCTCCCGCGTACGTGCCACCCACTCCGTTGCTGAAGTGACGGAGGTTGATCTTGCGACCGTCGGTGTTGCCCTGCCAGTAGGCGGTGGCGACCCGCGAGCTCGCGCCGACGAGCCAGATCTGATCGGCATAGTCTGTGGTACCGGTCTTGGCGAACAACTGCGTCCCGTCAGGGGTCTGGGCACCTTGGGCGGTGCCGCTCCTGATCGTGCCCTTCATCGCATAGATGGCCGCCTGCGCGAACGCCGGGTCGACCGCTTGCTGGCAGTCCTTCGTCTGGCCGCCGAGCTTCTTGCCGGACGGCGAGGTGATCTCGTCGATGGCGATCGGCTTGCAGTAGATGCCGTTGTTCGCGACGGCCGCATAGGCCGCGGCCATCGTCATCGGAGCGATCTCGTTCGTGCCCAGGATCGCGGAGGGGTTCTGGTACTGCAGCTCTCCGCCGTCCGCGCGGTGGACACCGAGCGACTGCGCGATGTCACGGATGTCGCAGAGATCGAGCTTCTGCGCCATCGAGGCGAACGCACCGTTGATCGAGCCGGCGGTGGCGCCCAGCACACTCCAGTTGCCGCCTTCACCGGGAGCGTCGTTCGAGACGTCGAACTTCGTGTAGTCGGTCTGACCGCAGATCGTCCACGGCGTGACCACTCGTTCAGCTCCGCTGACGGTCTCGTTCAGGCCGTGTCCGGCCTTGACCCAGTCGAGCAGCGTGAACAACTTGTAGGTCGAGCCGGTCTGGAAGCCCTTCGAGCTGCCGTACTTCTCGTCGACGCTGTAGTTCAGCGAGGTCGATGTCGGCGCCGACTTCAAGGACTCGTCGAAGTCCTTGTTCTGTGCCATCGTGATGATTCGGCCGGAGCCAGCCTCGATCGAGTTGAGCGTCGAACCCAGGGCCAGGTTCGTCTCGGCTTTGTTGTCGTAGGTGTTCAGCAGGCGCTTCTGCTCGGCGTTCAGGTCGATGTTCAGCGTCGTCTGGATCTTGTACCCGCCGTTGCGCCACGCGGTGTCGCGAGCCTTCTGCGACGAGCCGAGCTGCGACATCTCGAGCACGACCTTCTTGGCGTAGTCGCAGAAGAACTGCGAGCCGTCGCCGACCGAGGCGCGGCAGCCCTGCGATGGCTGCGTCAGGTGCACGTAGTCCGCCGGCTTTGACAGGCGGGCCTTGCGGTACTCGGCCTCGGTGAGGTTCTTCTGGGCGTACATCGATCGGAGCACGACGTTGCGTCTGGCGACGTTGGCGTCGTACTTCTTCGGGTTCGACAGGTTGCGCGCCTCGGGGTACTGCACGATCGCGATGAGCGACGCGGCCTCGGCCGGGGTCAGGTCGGTGGCGCTCTTGTTGTAGTAGTGCTGCGCCGCGGCCTGGACGCCGTACGTCTGGTCGCCGAAGTAGGCGATGTTCAGGTAGGCGGTGAGGATCTCCTTCTTGGAGTACTTCTTCGCCAGCCCGATCGCGAGCTTCATCTCCTCGAGCTTGCGGGGGATGGTCTGCTCGACGGCCTCGTTGTAGGCCTTCTCCTGCTCCTTCTTGGTGGGGAGGTTCAGGGCTTCGTTCATCTTGATGTTGCGGACGAGCTGCATGGTCAGCGTCGACCCACCGCCCGAGTCGCCGAGGCCGCCCGCGATGCTGCCCACACCGGCGCGGATGAGCGACGTCATGTCGACGCCGCCGTGGTCGTAGAAGCGCTTGTCCTCGCCGTCGATCGCCGCGTTCTTCAGCTGGTCGCTGATCTGGTCGAACTTCAGCTCTTGGCGGTTCTGGTCGTACAGGGTCGCGAAGTGCACGGACTTGCCGCCCGAGTACGCGTACAGCTCGTTGCGCTGCGGCAGGTCACCGATCTCGATGTACTCCGGCAGGGACTCGAACACGCCGATCGTGGACGTCGTCGTGACACCGGCGACGGCGATGGCCGGCGTGACGCCGATCGTGACGAGCAGGCCGGCGAGGGCACTGAACCCGACGAATCCGATGAAGGCGCCGACTGCTGAGACGGGCTTGGTCCGCGATGCAGACGTCTTCTGGGCAGACATAGGATGCAGCCTAAACGACACCCCCGACTGAAAGGCTGGCAAGGAACCGCATGACTCGCTGGGAGTACTTCACCACGCCGCTGATGATCCACAACACCACCGCGATCCTCAACAACTACGGGGACGAGGGTTGGGAGCTGGTCCAGATCGTCACCGGACCCGAGGGTGGCCTCGTCGCCTACCTGAAGCGCCCCAAGGCCGACGCATGAGCGTCTCGGACCGACTCGCCGAACTCGGCCTGACGATCCCTGCGGTCGCCGCGCCCGTCGCCGCCTACGTGCCCGCCGTCGTGACGGGCCAGTACGTCTACACGGCGGGCCAGCTGCCCTTCGTCGACGGCACCCTGCCCGTGACCGGCAAGGTCGGTACCGACGTCGACGCGGAGACCGCTGCCGCCCAGGCACGCGTCGCCGCGCTGAACGCCCTGGCCGCCGTGCAGTCGGTCGCCGGTTCGCTCGACCGCGTGGCCCGTGTCGTCAAGGTCACCGTCTTCGTCGCGTCGGACCCGTCGTTCACCGGTCAGCCCGGCGTCGCCAACGGCGCGTCGACCCTGGTCGGCGAGGTCTTCGGTGACGCCGGCGTCCACGCGCGGAGCGCGGTGGGCGTCGCGGTGCTCCCGCTGGACGCACCGGTCGAGGTCGAGCTGGTGGTGGAACTGACGTCCTGATGGACCGTCAGCAGTGAAGCGAACGCAGGTGGGGCCTCCCGTCCGACATGGACTGGAGGCCCCACCTGCGTGACACGGACTACATGAGTTCCGCGATGGTCGCCATGATCGTCGGGTCGGCCAGCGTCGTCGTGTCGCCGATGCGACGGCCCTCGGCTGCGTCGCGGAGCAGCCGCCGCATGATCTTGCCGGAACGTGTCTTCGGCAGTTCCGGCACGATGACGACCTGGCGCGGCTTCGCGATCGCACCGATCCGCTTGCCGACCCAGTTGCGGAGCTCTGCGGCGGCGGTCTCGCGGTCGACGTCTGCGGCGGCCTCGGCCGTCAGGATGACGAAGGCGACGACTGCCTGCCCGGTGGTCTCGTCGGCGGCCCCGACCACGGCGGCCTCGGCGACGCCCTCGTGGCCGACCAGGGCGGACTCGATCTCAGCCGTCGACAGGCGGTGTCCGGAGACGTTCATGACGTCGTCGACGCGCCCCTGCACCCAGATGTCGCCCTGCCCGTCGAGCCGCGCACCGTCGCCGGCGAAGTAGCGGCCGGGGAACCGCGACCAGTACGTCTCGACGAACCGGTCCGGATCGTTCCAGATCCCGCGCGCCATCGACGGCCACGGCTCGGTGATCGTGAGGTAGCCGCTCTCGCCGGGATCGGCACGGTTGCCGTCGTCGTCGACGATCTCGGCGACGATGCCCGGTAGGGGCGTCTGCGCGGCGCCGGGCTTGAGCTTCGTGACGCCGGGCAGCGCGGAGATCATGATGGCGCCGGTCTCGGTCTGCCACCACGTGTCGACGATCGGCGTGCGGTCGTGGCCGATGACCTGGCGGTACCACTGCCACGCCTCGGGGTTGATCGGTTCGCCGACGCTGCCGAGCAGGCGGAGGGTCTCGAGGCTGCGCGCCTCCGGGATCTCGCGGCCGGCCTTCATCGCGGCGCGGACCGCCGTGGGTGCGGTGTACAGGACGGTGACGCCGTACGCGTCGACCAGGTCCCACCAGCGGCCGGGCTTCGGCTCGTCCGGCGTGCCTTCGTAGAGCACCTGGGTGACGCCGTTGGCGAGCGGGCCGTAGACGACGTAGGAGTGACCGGTGATCCAGCCGATGTCGGCGGTGCACCAGTACACGTCCTTCTCCGGGTGCATGTCGAAGACGTTCTTGTGCGTGTACGCCGCCTGGGTCAGGTAGCCGCCGGAGGTGTGCACGATGCCCTTCGGCTTCCCGGTCGTGCCCGAGGTGTACAGGATGAACAGCGGCGTCTCGGCGGGGAACGCCTGTGCCTCGTGGGTCGGTGCCGCCTTCGCCAGCTCCTCGTGCCACCACACGTCGCGGTCGTTCCACGCGATGTCGTTGCCGCCGCGCTTGACGACCAGGACGTGCTCGACCGTGTCGGTGCCCTCGCCGGTCAGCGCCTCGTCGACTGCGGGCTTGAGCGGAGAGACGGCGCCGCGCCGCCAGCCACCGTCGGCGGTGACGACGAGCTTCGCGCCGGCGTCCTCGATCCGGGCACGGAGGCTCTCGGCGCTGAACCCACCGAAGACGACCGAGTGCACGGCGCCGATGCGGGCGACGGCGAGCATCGTCACGACGGCCTCGGGGATGAGCGGCAGGTAGACGACCACGCGGTCGCCCTGGCCGACACCGAGGTCGGTGAGCATGTTCGCGGCGCGCTGCACCTCGGCGGTGAGCTCGGCGTAGGTGATCCGGCGCGTGTCGCCCGGGGCACCCTCGAAGTGGATCGCGACACGGTCGCCGTTGCCCGCCCGCACGTGCCGGTCGAGGCAGTTCTCGGCGACGTTGAGCGTGCCGTCGGCGAACCACTTCGCGAACGGGGCGCCGGACCAGTCCAGGGTCTGCGTGAACGGGGTGCGCCAGTCGAGCAGGGAGCGGGACTGTTCGGCCCAGAACGCCTCGCGGTCGGCCGATGCTGCGTGGTGGAGGTCCTCGCCGGCGACCGCGTCGGCCACGAACTCGGGTGGCGGCGCGAACGTCGCTCCGTCGTCGCCTCGGGGGTCGGTCTGGGTCGGAGTGGACATCGATGTCCTTTCGCGTCGTTGCGGCCTCTGGTGGCATCCGTCGCCGGTGCCTGCGTGCATCCGGAGACTACCCCTCGGCCGGGTCGGGGTGCGGCACGCCCGGAGGTCGTGTCCGGGGTTGCCCCGGAGGGGTGATCGTGGGGTACAGTAGTTCTCGCTGGACTCGTTTCCGGCGGCATCGAATCGGATTCCCCCCAATCCCTCGATGTCAAGGCGGCACCTGTTCCCCCCAACCGGTGCCGCCTCTTCTGTTTCCCGGGGTCTGACTCGAGCATCGGCCGCTCGTCGGGCTCTGGCATGTGCCCCGATCCGCACAGGGACGCCGGTCGCGTGGACAGACCGGTCCATGCTCGTGCATGCATTCTGCATGTTCTTGCGTAGCAGGTGCTACGTCCAGTCCGGACGCCGGGAGCAGGGGTGGTGGGTGATCCCGGTGGCATCCGTGTCCGATCATCGACCGGGGTACGGCTTTCCGTTTCGGGGGACAAACCGGTCCGTTGGTAGGGCAGCTCGGTGTTGTCCACAGAAGTGGGGACCGGCCGATCGGCGCCCTCGAGCGTTCCTTACCGTCGGCGGTATGCCACTCCACCGTGCTCCTCCGCTTTCTCCGCTTGCTCGTGGTTCGTCCGCGTCCACGTCGGCGTCGCACGCGCTGACGTCGTCTGCGTCTGCGTCTGCGTCTGCGTCCGCGTCCGCGTCGGCAGCGCTCGCGCCACCGCCCCCTCCTTCCGCCCCGTTCCTGCCCGGCGCCGCACCGCCGGCACGTCGCCGTGCGGCCGTGGTCGTCGAGTTCGAGGAACTCGCGGCCCTGGTGGCGGACGCCGCTGTGACGGACGTCCTGGTGCTCGGCGGCGTGGGGACGTGGGTCGACCGCGGCACCGGACTCGAAGCCGTCCAGCCTCGGCTGACCGAGACGCGTGCCCGCGAACTCGCGACCCGCCTCGTCGCGCTCGGTGGTCGTCACGTCGACGAGACCACGCCGTGCGCGGACGTCCGGCACGGTGACGGTGTCCGGGTCCACGTCGTCCTGGCCCCGGTGTCGGTCGGGGGCACCGCGGTGTCGATCCGACTGCCACAGGTCCACCGGCCATCGCTCGCCGCCCTCGAACGCGGCGGGACCTTCGCGTTCGTTCCGCGGTCGGTCGTCGAGGACGCCGTCGCCGCGCGCCGGAACGTCCTGGTCACCGGTGCGACCGGCAGCGGCAAGACCACCCTGCTCGCGGCGATGCTCGGGAGCGTCCCCGTCGACGAGCGCATCGTGACGGTGGAGGACGTCGCAGAGCTCCGGATCGCCCACCCGCACGTCGTCGCGCTCGAGGCGCGGCAGGCGAACGCCGAGGGGGTAGGCGCGCTCGGTCTCGACCGACTCGTGCGGGAAGCGCTCCGGATGCGACCCGACCGGATCGTCGTGGGGGAGTGCCGTGGCGCCGAGGTCCGCGAACTCCTCTCCGCCCTGAACACCGGGCACGACGGCGGAGCGGGCACGGTGCACGCCAACGGCATCGCCGACGTCGCTGCGCGCCTCGAAGCACTCGGAGCGCTCGCCGGCCTCGGTGCCGAGGTGCTGGCCCGGCAGGCCGTCAGCGCCTTCGACCTGGTCCTGCACGTGGAGCGACGAGCCGGACAGCGGCGGCTCGGCGGCGTGGGCACGTTGCACGTCGGTCCGGACGGGAGGCTCGAGGTGCGCCCGGTGGACGGGCTGCGGTGAGCCGACACACCGCTGACGGCCCCGCTCGGGTGGCGGGGGTGCTCGACCGGGTGGCGACGCTGGTCGCGGCGGGTGTCCCGCCGCCGCGAGCGTGGCAGCTCGTCGGCGGGCTGCCCGGCGCCGGCGGACCGGCCCAGCAGGACGTCGCCGTCGTCCTGCGCGTCGCGGACCGGACGGGAGCACCCGTCGCCGAGACCCTCCGCGGGCTCGCCGGCGCGCTCCGGCGCGCCGCCGCCTCGGACCGCGCGATCCGGGTCGCCCTGGCCGGTCCGCGGACGAGCGCCCGCGTCGTCCTCGCGCTGCCGCTCTTCGGGTTGGGCCTCGGGGCGGCCTGGGGTGCGGGCGCCGTCGAGGTCCTGGTCGGTTCGCCGGCCGGCTGGGTGTGCTCGGGCACAGCCGCAGCCCTCGTCCTCGCCGGACGACGGTGGACGGCGCGGCTGGTCCGTTCCGCGACGCCCGACGGCCACGTCCCCGGGGTGCTCCTCGACGCCTGGGCCGTGGCGGTGGCCGGAGGCGGATCGTGGACCACCGCCGGGCAGGCCGTCGCCGAGGCGTCCGCCGCAGCCGTCCCACCCGCGGGGGACGTCGATCGTCTGCGGGAGGTGCTCGACCTCGCCCGGCGCGCTGGGGTCCCCGCCGCGGGGCTGCTCCGACGCGCTGCCGAGGACGTCCGCGACGAAGCCGCTGCCGACGGGCTCGTGGCGGCGGAACGCCTGGCCGTGCGCCTGGTGCTGCCGCTCGGGGTGTGCGTCCTGCCGGCGTTCGTGCTCGTGGGGGTCGTGCCCGTGGTGGTGGGGGTCCTCTCCTCCACGGTGGGCGGACCGGGGTGACCTCTCCACAGATGCGGTCGGGACACCGTCGTCGCCACCGCAGCCCGGACAGGCTGGTCCCACCGAACAGAAAGGACGGACTCCATGAGCACCACGTCACCTCCCGACCACCGCATCCGTCGGGCCATCCGCCACCGTCGCCACCGTTCCCTCGTCGCACGGTGGCGCGCCCGACTGCGCGACGACCGGGGATCGGCCACCGCCGAGTACGCGGTCGTCATCCTCGCCGCCGTGGCCTTCGCCGGAGTGCTCGTCGCGGTGATGCGCTCGGGCGAGGTCCAGACCATCCTCACCGACCTCGTCCGTGGCGCGCTCTCGCTGTGAGCGTGGCTCGGTGACGGTCGAGTTCGCGGTCGCGCTGCCCGTGGTGGCCCTCGTGCTGACCGCGCTCGTCGCGGCGGTGCTCGTCGTCGATGCGCAGGGTCGGCTGCAACTCGCCGCCGCCACCGCAGCGCGGGCGATCGGTCGCGACGACGACTCCCAGGGGCGGTCCGCGGCCGAACGGATCGCCCCGGGGGCCTCGATCGTCGTCCGGGCCGACGGCGACCTGGTGTGCGTCGACGCCACGCGCGGCGGGACCGGTCCCTTCGCGGCGCTCCCGCTGACCGCGACGGGGTGCGCCGTGGCCCGAGGGGGCTGACGTGGTGCGTCCCGACGGTCAACGGGGCTCGGCGACCGTGCTGCTCGTGGCGGTCCTCGGCGTGGGGGTCCTCGTCGGGTCGACGGCGCTCGCCGCAGCCGGCCACCGCACGCAGGCCCTCCGCGCACAGGGTGCCGCCGACGCCGCGGCCGTCGGGACCGCTGCGGCCGCCTCCGGGCTGGTCCCGGGGGAGCCGTGCGCGGTCGCCACCCGGATCGCGACGGCGAACGGGGCCACCCTCGACACCTGCGAACTCCTCGCCACCACGGCCCGGGTCCGCGTGGTCGTGGGCACCGGTCCGTTCGTCACCGGCGCGCTCGCGGTGGCCGGTCCGGCAGGCAACCCGCCCGAACACTATGTGTATGGTGTGCCTGTCGGCCCGCGGTCACCGATGTCCCGGTCGCCCCGGACACGCTCGTGGACAGGGCCGATCAGCACCATCGATCAAGGAGACACGTGCCAGGCACGAAGAAGCTCGTGATCGTCGAGAGCCCTGCGAAGGCGAAGACGATCGCGCAATACCTCGGTGACGGATACGAAGTCCAGGCCTCTGTCGGACACATCCGCGACCTCGTCGAGCCGAAGAACCTGCCGCCCGAGCTCAAGAAGGGCTCCCTCGGCAAGTTCTCGGTGGACGTCGACAACGGCTTCGAGCCGTACTACGTCGTGTCCGACGCCAAGAAGAAGACCGTCTCCGAGCTGAAGCGCGCCCTGAAGGACGCCGACGAGCTCTACCTCGCAACAGATGAAGACCGCGAGGGCGAAGCCATCGCATGGCACCTGCTGCAGGTCCTGAAGCCGAAGGTCCCCGTCAAGCGGATGGTCTTCCACGAGATCACGAAGGAGGCGATCCAGCGCGCGCAGGAAGCCACCCGTGAGCTCGACACCGCCCTCGTCGACGCACAGGAGACCCGCCGCATCCTCGACCGTCTCTACGGGTACGAGGTCTCGCCGGTCCTGTGGCGCAAGGTCGCCCCCGGACTGTCCGCCGGCCGTGTGCAGTCCGCCGCCACCCGTCTCGTGGTCGACCGTGAGCGCGAGCGCCTGGCGTTCGTGTCCGCCAACTACTGGGACCTGTCCGCCCGGTTCGAGAAGGCCGGAGAGTCCTCCTTCTCCGCGCGACTCGCCCGGATCCACGGCACCCGCGTCGCCTCCGGCCGTGACTTCGACGACCGCGGCGCGCTCAGCGGCGACGTCGTCCGCCTCGACGAGGCCGCTGCCGCGTCGCTGACGACCGTCCTCGAGCGCGCCGGTGACGCCACCGTCCGCAGCGTCGACTCGAAGCCCTACACGCGACGCCCGGCCGCTCCGTTCACCACGTCGACGCTCCAGCAGGAAGCCGCGCGCAAGCTCCGTCTATCGCCGCGACAGACCGCCCGTGCCGCGCAGACGCTGTACGAGAACGGGTACATCACCTACATCCGTACCGACTCGGTCTCGCTCTCGAAGCAGGCGATCGACGCGGCCCGCAAGCAGGCGGCCGACCTGTACGGCTCGGCCACCGTCCCCGACAAGCCCCGCCTGTACGCGAGCAAGAGCAAGAACGCGCAAGAGGCGCACGAGGCGATCCGTCCCGCAGGCGACTCCTTCCGCACCCCGCAGGACCTCCAGGGCACCCTGACCGGTGTCGAGTGGCGTCTCTACGACCTCATCTGGAAGCGCACCATCGCGTCGCAGATGGCCGATGCCAAGGGTTCGACCGCGTCGATCGTGCTCGGCATCGCCTCCACCGAGTCGGTGGAGGGCATCGCGTCGACCGCGAACGGCACCGACGCCGAGTTCACCGCCTCCGGCACCGTCATCACCTTCCGCGGCTTCCTCAGCGCGTACGAAGAAGGCCGCGACGAGGACCGCCACGAGTCCAGCGATCGCGCCGGCCAGGACGTCGCCCTGCCGAACGTGGCCAAGGGCGAGCACCTCGCGGTCACCGACGTCGAGGCGAAGGGGCACGACACCACCCCGCCGCCGCGCTTCACCGAGGCGAGCCTCATCAAGACGCTGGAAGAGCTGGGGATCGGACGCCCGTCGACCTACCCCACGATCAGCCCGACGATCATCGACCGCGGCTACGTCTCGCTCCGCGGCACGCAACTCGTGCCGAACTGGATCGCCTTCAGCGTGGTGCGCCTGCTCGAGGAGTACTTCGGCGAGCTCGTGGAGTACGACTTCACCGCCGAGATGGAAGAAGACCTCGACCGCATCGCCCGCGGCGACGCCGACCGGGTGGACTGGCTCAAGGGCTTCTACTTCGGTGGCGGCGACGACGACCAGCGCGGCCTGCGGACGGTCATCGACAACCTCGGTGAGATCGACGCCCGCGAGATCAACTCGGTCGAGCTCGCTCCGGGCCTCACGCTCCGGATCGGTCGGTACGGTCCCTACATCGAGGTGCCGAGCGACGACCCCGAGAAGCCCCGGCGCGTCAACGTCCCCGAGGACCTCGCCCCCGACGAACTGACCGTCGCGAAGGCGAAGGAACTCGTCGACGCTCCGGTGATCGGCGACCGCGTCGTCGGGATCAACCCGGAGACCGGCAAGGAAGTCCTGGCGAAGGACGGCCGCTTCGGTCCGTACGTCACCGAGCGCACCCCGGAGCCCGAGCCCACCGTGGACCCGAAGACCGGCGAGGTCGTCGAGTCGCCTGCACCGGCAGAGGCCCCGGCGACCGAGGCGGCTGCTGCGACCGCGACGAGCGAGACGGCGACGGCGAAGAAGGCCCCCGCGAAGAAGGCCCCCGCGAAGAAGACGACGAAGAAGGCCGCGGCTCCGAAGGAACGCACCGCTTCGCTCTTCAAGTCGATGGACCCGCAGACGGTCGACCTCGAGACCGCGCTGAAGCTCCTCGACCTGCCCCGCGTCGTCGGTCAGGACCCGGAGACCGGCAACGACATCACGGCGCAGAACGGCCGGTACGGTCCGTACCTGAAGAAGGGGACCGACACCCGGACCCTGCCCGGCGAGGACGCGATCTTCGACATCGACCTGCCCGGCGCACTCGAGCTGTTCGCACAGCCGAAGTACGGCGGCCGCACCGCCAGTGCCGCGCTCAAGGAGTTCGACGCCGACCCGGTGTCCGGCAAGGCGATCAAGATGAAGGACGGCCGGTTCGGTCCGTACGTCACCGACGGCGAGACGAACGCGACCATCCCGAAGGGCGAGGACGTCGAGGCCGTCGACCACGCCCGCGCCGTCCAGCTCATCGCGGACAAGCGCGCCAAGGGGCCCGTCAAGAAGAAGACCCCGGCTCGTCGGACGGCGGCCAAGAAGAAGTGACCGGTCGCTTCATCACGCTCGAGGGCGGCGACGGCGCGGGCAAGACGACCCAGGCGGAGCTGCTCTCGGCGTGGCTCGGTGCGCACGGCCGGACGGTGGTGCGCACCCGCGAGCCCGGTGGCACCGACCTCGGCGTCCGGATCCGCCAGATGGTCCTGCACGAGCGGGGCCACATCGCGCCCCGGGCCGAGGCGCTGCTGTACGCGGCTGATCGCGCCCAGCACGTCGAGACCGTCGTCCGTCCGGCGATCGCACGCGGTGACGTCGTGCTGCAGGACCGCTACATCGACTCGTCCGTCGCCTACCAGGGTGTCGCGCGGGGGCTCGGCGCCGAGCAGGTCCGCTCGGTCTCGGAATGGGCCGCCGACGGCCTGGCACCGGACCTCACGATCCTGCTCGACCTCGACGTCACGCTCGGGCGTGCCCGGGTAGCCGCGGCACGGGGGGACACCTTCGACCGCCTCGAGTCCGAGGCCGCGGCGTTCCACGAGTCCGTCCGGCAGGCGTTCCTCGCCATGGCGGCCGCGGAGCCCGCACGCTTCCTCGTGGTCGACGCCGCAGCTCCGACCGATGCCGTGCAGGACGCAGTCCGTCGCGCGGTCGCCCCGCTCGTCGGGATCGACGCAGCGTGACGGTGGTCACTGACAGGATGGTCCCGTGAGCGTGTGGGACGGCCTGACCGGGCAGGAAGAAGCGGTCGCATCGCTGCGCAATGCGGCCGAGTCGACCGACGGTACCGGCGGCATGACCCACTCGTGGCTCATCACCGGCCCGCCCGGGTCCGGTCGGTCGAACGTGGCGACCGCCTTCGCGGCTGCGCTCGTGGGCAACGGCCCCGACGACGACCACACCCTGCGGCAGATCACCGCGAAGACCCACCCCGACGTCTCGGTGCTCACGACCCAGCGCGTGATCATCACGATCGACGAGATCCGGCAGCTCGTCACCTCGTCGTACTACTCGCCGTCGGTCGGGCGCTACCGCGTCGTCATCATCGAGGACGCCGACCGCATGACCGAGCGGACCTCGAACCTGCTGCTCAAGGCGCTCGAGGAACCACCGGAGCGCACGGTGTGGATCCTCTGCGCGCCCAGTGAAGCCGACCTGCTGCCGACGATCCGGTCGCGCGTCCGTTCGGTCCGCCTGCGTGTGCCCGGCATCGAGTCCGTCGCCGACCTGCTCGTGGCCCGGACCGGTGTCGACCGTGCTCTCGCGATGGACGCCGCACGTCAGGCGCAGAGCCACATCGGCATGGCGCAGCGCCTGGCCACGAGCGAGCCGGCCCGTGATCGTCGACGCCGGACCCTGACCACCGTGCTCGGTGTGCGGAGCGTCGGTGACGCCGTCATGGCTGCCGCCGAGCTCCTCGCCGTCGCCGACGAAGACGCCAAGTCCATCACCGAGCAGCGCGACTCGGAAGAACGCGATGCGGCCCTGCGCTCGCTCGGTGTCGAGCCGGGCGGGACGATCCCGCCGGCACTCCGGTCGCAGCTCCGTGCGCTCGAGGACGACCAGAAACGCCGAGCGACCCGGAGCCTGCGCGACGGGCTCGACCGGATCCTGGTGGACGTCTCGTCCCTGTACCGCGACCTGCTCCTGATGGGGCTCGGTGCTCCGGCGGAACCGGTCAACCTGGCCATGCGTGAGCAGCTCGAGCACGCACTGCCGACGACCCCGCCCGCCGCCGCGCTCCAGGTGCTGGACGCCGTGGCCCTGGCGCGTCAGCGCATCGCTGCGAACGTCGCGGCACTGCTGGCCCTCGAAGCGCTGCTCGTCACGATCGCACGCGCCCGCCGCTGAGGCCGGGCATGCGAGAATCACGGCATGCCCGACGCTGAACCCGGCCTGCGCGAACGGAAGCGCCGCGCCACCCGGCGCGCCATCCAGCAGGCTGCGCTCCGGATCGCCATCGAGGACGGCCTCGGCGCGGTGACGGTGGACGAGATCTCCCGCCGTGCCGACGTCTCGCCCCGGACGTTCTTCAACTACTTCCCGAGCAAGGAACAGGCGATCCTCGGCGACGACCCGCAGCTGCCGGACGACCAGGCGTTGCAGACGTTCGTCGCCGGGGGGCCGAACGGTGAACTGCTCGCTGACATCGGCACCCTGCTCGTGCACTCCACGCGCGAACTGATCGAGGAACGTGGACTCATCGAGGAGCGGCAGCAGGTCCTCCGCGCCAACCCGGAGCTGTTCAGCCGGCGCATGGCGTCGATGAAGGAGTTCCAGGCGGAACTGCAGGCTGCCGTCGCACGTCGTCTCGAGCGCGCCGACCCCGAGCTCGCCGCGGACGCCGATGCGCTCCGTCGCCGCGCCGGTCTCGCGGCCATCGTCGCCCTCGCCGCCCTGCGCCACGCGTGGTGGGAGTGGTCGGGTTCCGAGGCCGGAACCCACCTGGTCGACGAACTCGAACGGTCCTTCTCCGAGCTCGGCGTGCTGGTTTCGCGTTCACTCGTCTGAACCTGTATAGTCATTGCTCGTGCCACTCCGGACATGGAGTGTGCGCCGCCTTAGCTCAGTCGGTAGAGCGATTCACTCGTAATGAATAGGTCGTCGGTTCGATTCCGACAGGCGGCTCCGTGAACACCCCGGTCAGGCCTGCTCGAAGTGGCTCTGACCGGGGTTTTCGTATTCCGGACGAAATCCGTGTCCCTCACCCGAGGGACAGACCCCTGGCGTTCGCGCGGACTAGCCTTGTCCGCGATACGGGGGACACCATGACCGAGCGCCAGCTCATCGCACCGACGGCAGTGACGCCGTGTTGAAGCGTGTGCTGGTCGTCGTCCTGGTCGCCGCCACCGCCGGAGCGCTCGCGATGACCGCAGCGGCCGTGCCCGAGTCGCGGGCGACATCTGCGTCGACCGCGTCGCCGGGTGCCCCATCGTCCGCGACGCCGACGGGGTCCTCGACCGGGCCGGCGTACTTGGCCGACCGTGAGCCGACCTTCTCGGAAGACTTCGACACCCCCGCTGCGGCCGGTGGTCCCTTCGCCGAGACGTACCGGAACTCGTGGCAGCCCTACCCCGACGGCGCCGGCGGCAAGTACTACTCGGACGAGCTCATCAGCGCGCACGACGGCTACCTGGACGTCGCGTTGGACGGTGAGCGGGGCGCCGCCGGCACCTTCGGCACCCCCACCGGCGCCTGGTCGCACGTCGGCGGCACCTTCAGCATCCGTGCGCGGGCGACCGGGGGCGACGGCAACGGGATCGCGGTGATGCTCTGGCCGACGTCCAACGCCTGGGCGGACGGCGAGCTGAACTACCCGGAAGGCCAGTTCGACGGCTCCCCGCGGGTCTTCCACCACTCGATGCTCCAGGGACTCGAACGCCGCACCGAGCACTACAACACCCGGGTGTCCTGGAACGACTGGCACACCTACACGACGGAGTGGGTGCCGGGGAAGATCATCCGGTACTACCTCGACGGCAAGCTCGTGTTCACGGTGCCGCGCAACGTGCCCACCACCCCGCACCGCTACATGTTCCAGATCGGCAACTGGGGCGCCCCGGGGCACGTCCAGATCGACTGGGTCCGCACTTACGACGCGGAGTGACCAAACCCCCCGGACGGGGGCTCCGAATCAGTCCGGTCGTACGACCCGACACCCGTGTGCTCGCGTCGATGACCCGAACCTCGACGCGGGTGCGCGGGTGGGGCCGTTCCCCGTTCTGGGGCTGCCCGTCGTCGTCGGGGCGGTCCACGATGAGTGGGAACCCGTTCCGTCGTCACCGAGAGGTCGTCATGCTGCTGTCCCTGGTCTACATGAGCGCGGCGAACCAGGTGTTCGACCAGGAGCTGCTCGACGCGTTGCTCGAGCACGCGCGGGAGCACAACACCGCGTCCGACCTGTCCGGCCTGCTCGTCTACAAGGACGGCCGGTTCATGCAGCTGCTCGAGGGTCCCGAAGCGGCCGTGCTCGAGACCTACCGGCGGATCACCGACGACCCGCGGCACACCGAGATCGGCCTGCTGGTCGAGGAGCGCATCCACACCCGACGCTTCGGCGAGTGGAAGATGGCGTTCCACCGCGAGGCCGATGGCGACCTGCCCGACGGCTTCGACACGTTCCTCGCCCAGGGCGACGCGAGTGCGGACACCAGCCGCGCGCGCGAGCTGCTGCGCTGGTTCCGGAACCACCCGCTGGCCGCTCCCGACGCCGCGCTCGGCAAACACCGCCGCTGACGCACGGCACCGGCCGCACCGCGCAGCAGCCCAGCACCGCACAGCACCGGCAGCCCCGCGCAGCAGCCCAGCACCGCGAGGCGCCACCGCCGCGGCGCTGGTAGACAGGACCCATGACGGTTCGCTGGGGAGTCATCGGTACAGGCGGCATCGCGCGCTCCTTCGTGGGTGACTGCGCCGCGGCAGGCGTCGTGTTCACGGCTGTGGGCAGTCGCACCGGCGCGCGCGCCGAGGCCTTCGCCGCCGAGTTCGGCGTCGAGCGGGCGCACGGGTCGTACGAGGACCTCGTCGCGGACGACCAGGTCGACGCGGTCTACGTCGCGACCCCGCACGTCCGGCACGCCGAGGACGCCCTGCTCGCGATCCGCGCGGGCAAGCACGTCCTGGTCGAGAAGGCCTTCACGATGACCGCGGCCGAGGCCCGGACGGTCGTCGACGCCGCGAGGCAGGCGGGTGTCGCGGTGATGGAGGCGATGTGGACGCGGTTCCTGCCCCAGATGGCGATGATCCGCGAGGTCGTCGCCGAGGGCCGCATCGGCCGCCCGATGGTCGTCGAGGCGACCCACCACCAGGCCCTGCCGACGGACCCCGACCACCGGCTGCGCGACCCGGCACTCGGTGGGGGAGCGATGCTCGACCTCGGGATCTACCCGGTGTCCTTCGCGGTGGACGTGCTCGGGGTGCCGACAGCGCTGGTCGCGGCGGGCACGCTGAGCGAGCAGGGCGTCGACGAGCAGATGGGCCTGGTGATGACGCACGAGGGCGGCGCACAGTCGATGATCCACTTCGGCATGGACCTCCGCAGCCCGAACACGGCGTCGGTCATCGGTGAGTCCGGCCGCATCGACATCGACTCCACCTGGTACACGCCGACCACCTGGCGGATCCGCGATCGTGACGGCGTCGTGGTCGAGGAGTTCGACGGTCGCGAGGAGCTCGCCGGCTACGCGCACGAGGCGCGCGCCTTCGAGTCGATGATCACGTCCGGCCGCCACGACGGCGGCCCGATGGACCCGGCCGAGACGGTCGCGATCATGGCCGTGCTGGACGAGGCACGTCGCCAGGTCGGGGTCCGCTACCCGGCCGACGGTCCCGTCTCGGCTCCCTGATCCGGCTCCCGTCCGCCACGGATCCCGCATCCGGCCTGGAGGCTCCTGCCGCAGTTCCGTAGGATCGGTCGCGATGTCCGAGCAGCAGCCCACCCCGCTTTCCGTCCCGGAGCGGTTCCACGCCGCCGTCGCCGCGGTGCGTGCCTCCGCGGCGCGACGCCCGGTGCCCTGGATCGCGGGTGGGCTCGCGGCGCTCCTCGTGGTCGGTTCCGGTGGGGCCGTCGCCGTCGCGGCGGCCACGACCTCGGACTCCCGGTCGGCCGCCGCGCCGAGCCCGACCCGGAGCGGGTCCTCGGCGCCGGACTCGACGACCACCACGAAGCGCCCGGCGACGAAGCCGTCCCCGACCCCGCCCGCGGCCGCCCGTGCCGTGCCGAAGGACCTGGCCGGCCCGTCCGCACTCCGGACCTGTTCGATCGCCACCGCCGCGTCGGCGAGCGGCCTCGGTGACTTCGAGGGGTACGTGATGGACGCGAAGACGGGCAAGGTCCTGTTCTCGAAGAACGGGGAGCGGGCTGCCCAGACCGGCAGCGTCATGAAGACCCTCACCTCGGCGACCGCGCTCTCGGTGCTCGGGGGCGACCACCGCATCCCGACGACCGTCGCACGGGAGTCCGCGAACACCGTTGCCCTGGTCGGCCACGGGGACGCCACCCTGTCCGCCGGTGGCGGCACCGTCTACCCGGGCGCCCCGACCCTCGCGCAGCTCGCGCAGCAGGTGAAGGCCGAGGTCGGCGACACCCCGATCACCACCATCGTCACCGACGACTCCTACTGGAGCGACGCCGACGCCTGGGACCCCACGTGGCCGGTGTCCGAGCGCACCATCGGGTACCAGCCGGAGGTCACCGCGCTGATGGTCGACGGTGACCGGGCGAACCCCGCCGCGGCGACCTCGCCCCGGTCGGAGGACCCCGTCGGTCGTGCCGGCGCCGCGTTCCGGACAGCACTGGCCAACGCGGGCGTCGCGGGCGCGGGTTCCGCGCAGATCGTCAAGCGTGCGACCACGGGTACCGAGACGATCGCGACGGTGAACTCGCAGCCGGTGTCGACGCTCATCGGGCAGATGATCCCGAACTCGGACAACACCCTGGCCGAGATGCTCGCCCGGATCTCGTCGAAGGAGTCGGGGTCGAACGGCTCGGCGGCCTCACTGACATCGGTGTACCAGTCGGCGCTCCGCTCGTACGGCCTCGACCCGGCCGGCATCACGATCAAGGACGGCTCGGGCGAGAGCGCCTCGAACGCCGTGTCGCCGGAGTTCGTCGCGCACCTCATGGTGCAGGTCGCCTCGGGCGCGAAGGGCCTCGGGACGCTCGCGAACGCCCTGCCGGTGTCCGGGCAGTCCGGCACCCTCGCCAGCCGGTTCACCGGGGCGAACGCCGTCGCGCGCGGCAAGGTGCACGCGAAGACCGGCTGGATCGACAGCGCGAACACCCTCGGCGGCTACATCGACGCTGCTGACGGCTCCCGGTTGACCTTCGCCTTCTACGCCATCGGTTCACCACGCGCGGCCGCCCTGCCGGCACTGGACGCGGTGACGGCCGCCACCTACTCGTGCGGGAGCAAGCTCACCGGCTCCTGAGCCGACGGGTGTTGGATGGATCCATGGCAAGAGCACTGCTCGTCGTGGACGTCCAGAACGACTTCACCGAGGGCGGTGCGCTCGCGGTCACCGGGGGAGCGGCGCTCGCGGAGCGCATCACCGCGTTCCTCGGTCGGCACGGGGACGAGTACGACCTGATCGTGGCGTCCCGCGACTGGCACCACGGCGACGACGACAACGGCGGGCACTTCGCCGGACCCGAGGGACCCGACTTCGTGGACACCTGGCCGGTGCACTGCGTCGCGGGCTCGCCGGGCGCCGACTACCATCCCGATCTCGACACCGCCCTGATCGACGTCGAGGTCTTCAAGGGCCAGGGCACGCCGGACTACTCGGCGTTCCAGGCCCGGACCGAGGCGGGCGTCCCGCTCGCCGCAGTACTCGCCGAACGCCGCGTGCACACGGTCGACGTCGTCGGGATGGCGACCGACCACTGTGTCCGGGCATCGGCACTCGACGCCCGTGCCGCGGGCCTCGACGTCGCCGTGTACCAGGACCTGGTGGCCGGCGTCGACGCTGAGCGCAGTGCCCGGGCGCTGGACGAGATCCGGGCGGCCGGCGGACACGTCGACCGCAGCGACATGGACGAGGGCCTCGCGAACCCAGGAGGAGCACGACTGTGACCGAAACCACCACGAACGACACCCCCACCACCGACGCCGCGGACGACGCGCGTCTCGTGACGACCGTCGCGGACGAACACGTCCGCGTCCAGGGCGTCCCCACCGGCCTGTTCATCGGCGGCACCTGGCGTGCCTCGTCGAGCGGGTCCACCTTCGCCGTGCACGACCCGTCGACCGGCGCCGTGCTGGCCGAGGTCGCCGACGCCAGCGCCGAGGACGGCATCGCCGCGCTCGACGCCGCGGCCGCAGCGCAGGAGTCCTGGGCGGCAACGGCCCCGCGCACGCGTTCCGACATCCTCCGCCGGACCTTCGACCTGGTGCACGAGCACACCGACGACCTGGCGGCCCTCATGTCGCTCGAGATGGGCAAGCCCCTGGCCGAGGCCCGGGGTGAGGTCGTCTACGGCGGCGAGTTCCTGCGCTGGTTCTCGGAGGAGGCCGTCCGCATCACCGGCGACTACCGCACGAACCCCGAGGGCACCGGCCGGGCGATCGTGCTGAAGCGTCCGGTCGGCCCCGTCTACGCCATCACGCCGTGGAACTTCCCGCTCGCGATGGCGACCCGGAAGATCGGCCCGGCGCTGGCCGCCGGTTGCACCGTGGTCGCGAAGCCTGCCGACCTGACCCCGCTGACGACCCTGTTCCTGGTCGAGCTGTTCCGCCGCGCGGGGCTGCCGGACGGTGTGCTCAACGTGATCCCGTCGAGCGACGCCAAGGGACTGTCCGGACCGATCATCGCCGACCCGCGCCTGCGCAAGCTCACGTTCACGGGCTCGACCCCGGTCGGGTCGGCACTGCTCAAGCAGGCGGCCGACAACGTGCTCAAGACGAGCATGGAGCTCGGCGGCAACGCCCCGTTGCTCGTGTTCGACGACGCCGACCTCGACACGGCTGTGGACGCCGCGATGCTCGCGAAGTTCCGGAACACGGGCGAGGCCTGCACCGCTGCGAACCGGTTCTTCGTGCAGGACGGCATCGCCGACGCGTTCGTCGCAGCCCTCACCGCGAAGGTCGACGCACTGCGCGTCGGCCGGGGCACCGAGGACGGGACGACGCTCGGACCGCTCATCGACGACCGCGCCGTGGACAAGGCCGCCGGGCTCGTCGACGACGCCGTCGGCCGGGGTGCGCGGCTCGTCACCGGCGGACACCGGATCGACCGTCCGGGCACGTTCTACGAGGCGACGGTGATCGACGACGTGCAGCCCGGCTCGGAGATCATGACGACGGAGATCTTCGGACCGGTCGCGTCGGTCACGCGCTTCAGCACCGAGGACGAGGGCATCCGGCTCGCGAACGACACCGAGTACGGCCTCGTCGCCTACGCCTTCACGACCGACTTCCGGCGTGGTCAGCGGCTCGCCGAGCGCCTGGAGACCGGCATGCTCGGCCTGAACACGGGCGTCGTGTCGAACGCGGCGTTCCCGTTCGGCGGCGTGAAGTCGTCGGGCCTCGGTCGTGAGGGGGCACACGAGGGCATCGAGGAGTACCTCGAGACCGTCTACGTGCTCACCCCGGACCCGTTCGCCGCCTGAGCCTGCGCGTGGTCCCACGGTGCGGCCGCGGTGGACGCGGCCGCACCGACGCTCACACCAGCAGCTGGTGCTTCGCCAGGTCGCGGTAGAGCGGGGTCGACTGCACGAGCTCGGAGTGCGTGCCGCTACCCACGACGCGGCCGCGCTCGAGCACGACGATCACGTCGGAGTCGACCACGGTCGACAGCCGGTGGGCGATGACGAGGAGCGTGCGGTCTTCGGCGACGGCGTCGATCGCGAGCCGCATCTTCTGCTCGTTGACCCCGTCGAGGGACGACGTCGACTCGTCGAGCAGCAGGATCGGGGGAGCGGCGAGCAGCGCACGGGCGATGGCCAGGCGCTGCCGTTCCCCGCCGGAGAGCATCACGCCGTCCTCACCGACCTGCGCGTCGAGGCCGCGGGGGTCGCGGTGCAGGACCTCGCCGAGGTTGACCGCCTCGAGCACGCGGACGCAGTCGTCCTCGGTGGCGTCGGGCGACCCGAGCAGCAGGTTGGCGCGGATCGTGCCGGCGAGCACGGGTGCGTCCTGCTCGACGTAGCCGATCTGGGCACGGAGCTCGTCGCGGTCCATGCCGCGCACGTCGATGCCGCCCAGGCGGATGACGCCGTCGGTGGGGTCGTAGAACCGCTCGATCAGCGCCAGGGTCGTCGACTTGCCGGCACCGGACGGACCCACGAGTGCGACGCGCGACCCGCGCGGCACGCGGAACGACACGTCGTGGAGCACCACGTCGTCGACCGGTCGCTCGTCGTCGACGCGATCCGGGCCTCCTGGGTGATCCGCGGCGTCGGACGCGACCGCGCCGTCGGCACCCGAGGCGTCCGCCTGGCCGCGGTACCGGAACGACACGTGCTCGAACGCGATGGCGTCGTCGGTCGCGACCGCCGCAGCCGGCCGGACGGACGCGTCGTCCTGGGACTCGGTCGGCAGGTGCAGGATCTCCTCGATGCGGCCGAGGGCGCCGAGCGCCTGGGCGACGGCGACGACCGCGCCCATCGCCTGGCCGAGCGGCATGATCATCATGAAGAGCAGCAGGATGAACGTGATGAGCGTCGCGATGGTGATGGTGCCGGCCGCGACCTGCGCGCCGCCGACGCCCAGGACGGCGATGAACGCGACCTGCATGACGATGCTCGCGACGGGGACGACGAAGGCGGACATCTTGGCGATGTCGAGCCCCCGCTTGTACGCCTCGGTCGCGTGGCCGTCGACCTCGTGCACCTCGCGCTCGGTCGCGCCGGCTGCACGGATGGTGCGGACCGCGCCGATCCCGCGTTCGACCGCGGCGGTGAGGTCACCGACCTTCTCCTGCGCGCGCTTCGACGCGACCCGGATGCGACGGCTCAGTCCGCCGACGACGACGATCGCGACCAGGACGATGACCACGACGATCACGAGCAACAGCGGGTCGATGACGGCCATCGCGATGACGGCGCCGACGAACGTCAGCGCGCCGCCGATCGACTCGATGAGCCCCTGGGTCAGGACGGCGCGCAGGAGCGTGGTGTCGCTGCCGACACGGGACACCAGGTCGCCGGTGCGGCGGGTGTCGAACTCCGAGATGGGCAGGTTGAGGATGCGCGCGATGAGCTTGCGGCGGGTGGAGAGCACCACGCCCTCACCCGCGCGCTGCAGCAGGAAGTGCTGCACGCCGTTCAGCACGCCCGCGATCATGACGAGCCCGACCAGCAGCCACACGAGCGTGCTGAGGGTGTTGCCCTGCTGCACCGCCGTGATCACCTGGTTGACCAGCAGCGGCTGGGCGAGCGACGCCCCCGCGCCGAGGACGCTCAGCACGATGATGACCACCATCGCGGGCTTGTTCTCGAACAGGTAGGACAGCAGGCGACCGAACGTGGCGCGGGGGCCGTCGGAGGTCTTCGGGCGTGCGAAGGGGAAGCTCATCGTGCTCCTAGTTTCTGCCGTACTTCTTGTGCACTGCCTGTCGGCTGACACCGAGCAGCGTCGCGATCTCCTGCCACGATGCGCCGGCGGTGCGTGCACGGCGTGCGGCGAGTTCCTCGGCCCGGTCGAGCTCACGACGCAGCTCCCGCACGCTGGCGAGGGCGGAGAACGGGTCGTCCCCCGAGGCTCCGGCCGCGAGGCTCGTGATGGTCGGTCGGTCCATGCCTGTCAACGTACATTGACGCACCGACACTCGTCAATCTGGGTTGACGAGTGCCGGGTGAGGTGCGCAGACGCCGGCGTCTTCGTTCGACGCCGTCACTCGCGCGAGACGCCGCCGGATTCGGCGGCGTCTCGGCGGGCTTGCGGCGCCTTGCCGGTACGACGGCGTGTTGCGCGGGGCGCGAGGCACGCACGCGACGGACGGGAGGCCCGGTGCCAGCTGGCACCCCTCCCTCGCAGGCTCGGTCGGCGCGCCCCGCGCAACGCTTCGCGTCGCTGCTGAGCGGGGGCCTCCCGTCCGTCAGGTGGTCGCCGATCAGGCGTCGGCGATGTCCTTCGACTTCGTCTCGCGCACGAAGAGCAGCGCGACCAGCGTCACGACCGCGGCGATCGTCAGGTACAGGCCGACGAGGAAGATGTCGCCGTCCGGCCGCCAGAGCGCCAGCGCGACCGTCGGCGCGAGCGACGCACCGAGGATCGACGCGACGTTGTAGGCGATGGCCGAGCCGGTGTACCGGACGTTCGTCGGGAACAGCTCGGGCAGCAGCGCACCCATCGGGCCGAAGGTCAGACCCATCAGGGAGAGCCCCACGATGAGGAACGTCACCACCGTGATCGGCCCGCTCGACGCCGCGAACCAGAACTGGAACGTCAGGCCGAACAGCGCGATGCCGATCGTGGTCGGGATGAGGGTCTTGCGGCGGCCGAACCGGTCGGCGAGCAGGCCCGCGATCGGCGTGAAGATCCCGAAGAACACGACGCCGATCATCAGCAGCGTCAGGAACTCACCGCGGGAGTACCCGAGACCGACCTTCGGCACGAGCGCACTGTTCACGGTGCCGGTGGTGCCGTACTGCAGGGTGAACGTCGTCAGGAAGTAGAAGAGCACGTAGGTGGCGACCATGCCGAAGGTGCCGACGATGACGGCCTTCCACGAGGTGCGGAACACCCGGCCGAGCGGGACCTTCGCGACCGTGCCGGACTCCTGCACCCCGCGGAACACCGGCGACTCGACGAGCTTGAACCGCACGTACAGGCCGATGATGACGAGCACCGCGGACAGCAGGAACGGGATGCGCCAGCCCCACGCCTGGAAGTCGGCGTTCGGGGAGCCGTCGGCACCGGCGGGCATCGCCGCGTTGATGGCGATGAACAGGCCGTTCGCGAGCAGGAAGCCGATGGGGGCACCGAGCTGCGGCATCGAGCCGAACACGCCGCGCTTGCCCTTCGGCGCGTTCTCGGTCGCGAGCAGCGCCGCACCGGACCACTCGCCGCCGAGGCCGACGCCCTGGGTGAAGCGCATCACGGCGAGCAGGACCGGGGCCCAGACCCCGACGGTGTCGAACGTCGGCAGGCAGCCGATCAGGAACGTGGCCGTGCCCATCACGAGCAGCGACGCGACGAGGGTGGTCTTGCGGCCGATCCGGTCACCGAAGTGCCCGAAGATGATCGACCCGACCGGCCGGGCGAAGAACGCCAGGGCGAAGGTGACGAACGACGACAGCTGCGAGGCCGTCGGGTCCTCGTTGGGGAAGAACAGCGTGGGGAAGACGAGCACCGCGGCGGTTGCGTAGACGTAGAAGTCGTAGAACTCGATCGACGTGCCGACGAGGCTGGCGATGACGACGCGGGAGCGCGGGTTGCCGGCGGGGGCCGGAGCGGAGGTGGGCGTTGCGGGTGCCGGAGCGGCGGTCATGACAGGGCGGGGTCTTCCGTGCTGCGTGCTCCCGGGGGAGAGCACGAGGGTCCGGACGGCGGACACCGATCGGTTCGCGCGGGGTGGCGCGGGCACCGATCGGGTGCGTTCGGCTGAGGGGGACCGCTTGTGACGGAAGCCCGATCATACGACAGATGTCGTCTGGCTGCGAATCAGCCCAGAGTCAGCTGGTCGCGGCCGTCCGTTGCCCGTGCGCGCTCAGGCGCCGGCGCCGGCCCCGGCTTCGAGGTGCTCGGGCAGCTGGTGGCCCATCCGGTCGCGCTTGGTGTCGAGGTACCCGGCGTTCTGCGCCGAGATGCCGACGACGAGCGGCACGAGGGAGTCGACGGTGATGCCGTGCTCCTCGAGCTGGCGGCGCTTCTCGGGGTTGTTCGACAGCAGCCGGACGCGGGTGATGCCGAGGTCGGCGAGGATGCCCGCGGCACCGCCGTAGGCACGGGAGTCCGCAGGCAGCCCGAGCGCGAGGTTGGCGTCGAGCGTGTCGAGACCGTCTTCCTGCAAGCGGTAGGCCTTGAGCTTGTTGATGAGACCGATGCCGCGGCCCTCGTGCCCGCGCAGGTAGATCACCACGCCGCCCTCGGCCGCGATGGTGTCGAGCGCCGCGTCGAGCTGGGGGCCGCACTCGCACTTCAGCGAGCCGAAGGCCTCGCCGGTGAGGCACTCGGAGTGCACACGGACGAGCGCGCCATCGGCGGGCAGCGAGCCGTCGGGCAGGGCGCCGATGATGGCGACGTGCTCCGCGCTCGTGACGAGGTCGCGGTAGGCGCGCATCTGGAAGGTGCCGTGGGTGGTCGGCACGTTCGTGGACACCTCGAAGTGGACCGGGCTCCCCGGCGTGGGTGAGGTCAGCGCGTCGGTCATGTGGTGCTCCGGTCGTTCGTGGGCCCGTCGTTCCCGAGCCCGGATGTCGCGTCGTGCTGCCGCTGCAGCTGGTGGTCGTGGTGCTGTGTCCGCTGCGGCCGGGCTCGGACCAGCAGGTCGGGGCCGAGGCTGGTGGTCGATAGTACGTCCAACCGGCGACGGTCGGAGATGCTTCCCACGCCCAGGTCGCCGAGGGCCACTCGGGGACCGCCGAGCAGGACCGGGGCGATGTACACGAGGTACTCGTCCACGAGTCCGGCGGCGATCAGCGCCGAGGCGACCGTCGGACCCCCTTCGACGAACACCGAGTGCACGCCGTGCCCACGCAGGGCTCCGAGCGACGTGGCCAGGTCGTGTCCGGGCAGGGCGATGAGTCCGCGCGGGTGCCGGCGGACCGCGGCGTCGTCGGGCACCGGGCGGTCGCCGAGCACCACGGCGAGCGGCTGGTCGGCGAGCAGCTCGCCGGCGTCGCCGCGGGCGGTCAGACTCGGGTCGTCCGCCAGGACGGTGCCGGTGCCGACGAGGATCGCGTCGTGGGCGGCACGCTGCTCGTGGACGTGCTGGCGGGCGGCGGCGCCGGTGATCCACTTGCTCGTGCCGTCGGCAGCGGCGGCACGCCCGTCGAGGCTGGACGCCCACTTCACGGTGACCCACGGGCGACCGAGCCGCACCGACAGGAGCCACCGTTCGAGGAACGCTTCGGCCTGGTCGGCCAGGACCCCGGAGACGACCTGGACCCCCGCTGCGCGCAGTCGGTCGGCGCCGCCGTGCACGTCGGCTCCGGGGTCGTCGATCGCGTACACGACCCGGGCGACTCCGGCGTCGAGCAGTGCCACGGCACAGGGGCCGGTGCGACCGACGTGGTTGCAGGGCTCGAGGGTGACGACCGCTGTCGCGCCGCGGAGCAGCGCCGGGTCGACCTTGGCCATCGCGTCGACCTCGGCGTGCGGGGTCCCGGCACCCTTGTGCCAGCCCTCGGCGAGGACCTCGCCGGTGGGGGACAGGATCACCGCGCCGACGCGTGCGTGGTCGCCGACAGCGGGTCCGAGGGCCGCGAGTTCGAGCCCGCGGCGCATCGCCCGGACCTCGGTGGGTCGTGCCGTGTCGCTCACGGGCCGAGCCTACCGGCGGCATTCGGGTGACGCGTCACCATGGTTGTGAGCGTGTTCAGACGACGGGCCACGGGAGGTCGGAGGCAGGTGCGCCGTCGGCGCGTCGGAGCGCCGTCCACGCCGCCGTGGGGCCCCCGTCCCGGTCCGGCACACGGGCTTCGCCGCGGCCCGTGTACGAGAACCCGGCCGCACGGGCGACAACCGCCGACGCTGTGTTGCCCTCGTAGCACTCCCAGTAGACGTCCGGGGCGCCCTGCTCGAGCGCCCAGTCGACGACGAGCCGGACGGCGTCGTGCATGATCCCGGCGCCGCGCGCGGACGGCGCGAGCCAGAACCCGAGGTCGCGGCCGGCGGTGCGGTAGCTGATGATGCCCGCGAGCCACGTCGAGCCGGCGGGCCTGATCGCCCAGGTGTACTCACGGTCCGAGGCCCAGCCCGGGCCGACGAGCGCGTCGACGAAGGTGCGGGCGTCCTGTTCGCGGTACGGGTTCGGGACCGTGGTCCACCGGACGATCTCCGGGTCCTGGCAGGCTTCGGTGATCGCCGCGGTGTCGGCGCGGGTGGGCAGGTCGAGCCGGACGCGCGCCGACTCGAGCGTGACGGGCTGCACGCTCAGCCGCGCGACCGCGGGACGAACCCGATGCGGTCGTAGACGCGGGCCAGGGTGTCCTGCGCGATGGACTCGGCACGGTCGGCACCGACGGCGAGCAGGCGGTCGAGCTCGGCCGGGTCGTCGAGCAGTTCGAGCGTGCGGGCGCGGACCGGTTCGAGCTCGGCCACGACGGCGTCGGCGACCTCGCCCTTCAGGTCGCCGTAGCCCTTGCCGGCGAACGACTCCTCGAGCGCGGCGATCGACGTGCCGGTGAACGCCGACAGGATCGACAGCAGGTTCGTCACACCGGGCTTGGCCTGGCGGTCGGCCCGGATCTCGCGCTCGTCGTCGGTGACGGCCGACTTGATCTTCTTCGCGGTGCGCTTCGGGTCGTCGAGGAGGCGGATGAGGCCGTTCTCCGACGCTGCGGACTTGCTCATCTTGCTGGTCGGGTCCTGCAGGTCGTAGATGCGTGCGGTCTCGGTCAGGATCCGCGCCTCGGGCGTGACGAAGGTGTCGCCGAACCGCGAGTTGAAGCGTCCGGCCAGGTCGCGGGTCAGCTCGACGTGCTGTCGCTGGTCGTCACCGACCGGCACGACCTTGGTGTCGTACAGCAGGATGTCGGCGGCCATCAGGATCGGGTACGTGAAGAGCCCGACCGACGCCGCCTCGGCGCCCTGGCGCGCCGACTTGTCCTTGAACTGGGTCATCCGGCTCGCCTCGCCGAAGCCGGTCAGGGTGTTCAGCACCCAGGCGAGCTCGGCGTGTGCGGGGACGTGGGACTGCACGAACAGCGTCGCCTTCGACGGGTCGATGCCCGACGCGATGTACTGCGCGGCGGTGGCCCGGGTGTTCGCACGGAGCTCGGCAGGGTCCTGCGGGGACGTGATCGCGTGCATGTCGACGACGCAGTAGATGGCGTCGTAGTCGTCGAGCAGAGTCCTCCACTGCATGAGTGCCCCGACGTAGTTGCCGAGGTGCAGCGAGCCGGCGGACGGCTGGATGCCCGAGAAGATGCGGGTCTTGGTCATGGTGGTGCTCCGGTGCGTCAGGTGAAGCGAGAGAAGTGGGGTCAGAGTTCGTAGTCGACGACCACGGGGGCGTGGTCGGACCATCGCTGGTCGTACGCCGCAGCGCGGTCGACCGTGTACTCCGTGACCTTCGCGGCCAGGTCGGGCGTCGCCATCTGGTAGTCGATGCGCCAGCCCGTGTCGTTGTCGAAGGCCTGACCGCGCCACGACCACCACGTGAACGGCCCGTCGACGTCACCGGCCTGGGCGCGCCCCACGTCGACCCACCCGAGGCCGGGACCCGTGGAGCCGTCGGCGCCCTCGACGGGCTCGCCGTCGGCACCGAAGAACCGCGAGAAGTAGGCACGCTCGCGCGGCAGGAAGCCGGCACGCTTGACGTTGCCCTTCCAGTTCTTGATGTCGCGCTGGTCGTGCCCGACGTTCAGGTCACCGACGACGACCGCGAGCGGGTTGTGCGCCCGGAGTGCGGGCAGCCGCTCGGTCATCGCGTCGAGGAACTTCCACTTCTCGTCCTGCTTGGGGGTGTCGACCTCGCCCGAGTGCACGTACGTCGAGACCACGGTCACGGTGGTGCCGCCGATCTCGTAGTCGGCTTCGAGCCACCGGCCGGCGGAGTCGAAGTCGTCCGGTCCGAGCGCGACGCGGTGGATCTGCGCCGAGTGTCGGGACGCGATGGCCACGCCGGCGCGACCCTTCGCGGTCGCCGGGTCGTGCACGATGTCCCACTCGTCGCCGAGCAGCGCCGTCAGGTCGTCGCTCGACGCGCGCACTTCCTGCAGGGCCAGCACGTCGACGTCACGGGTGGCGAGCCAGTCGCCCATGCCCTTGCGGAAGGCGGCGCGGACGCCGTTCACGTTGACGGATGCGAGGCGCAGGCGTGTCATGCAGAACACCTTATCGGCGGGTGCCGACAGCCCTGGACGCCCCCGACGGACGGACGGGAGGCACGGTGCCAGCTGGCACCGTGCCTCCCGTCCGCCCTGTGGTCGCGTGCAGGACGCGACCTGCGCGATCAGGCCGCGTCGTGGTCCGTCCCGAGGAACTCGACCAGGCTGTCCGCGGTGGTCTCGGCGTCGTCGCCCGAGACGGTGAGGGTGACCTCGTCGCCGTGCTCGATGCCGAGTCCGAGCAGGGCGAGGATGCTGCCGGCGTTCCCGGACTTGTCGCCCTTGGCGATCGTGACCTGGTGCCCCGACGCCGTCACGGTCTGGACGAAGAGGGAGGCGGGGCGAGCGTGCAGGCCGGATGCGCTGGCGACGGTCACGGTGCGGGTGGCTTCGGACATCGATGTACTCCTGTCGACGGGTGGTTGGCTCATGCTAGCGAGCGCTGGGTGGGCGGGAACGGGGCACGGTCAGGCTCGGCCGGGCCAGAAGACCTCGGTGCCGGCGGCCTCGACCTCGCGGACCAGGTCGAGGTTGACGGCGGGGTCGGTGATGATCGTGTCGATCGCGGCGAGCGGGGCGACGCGTCCGAACTCCTCGCGGCCGAACTTGGTGTGGTCGGCGAGCAGGATGCTCCGCCGTGCGGACTTGATCATCGCGCTCTTCACGGCGGCCTCGGCCACGTTGTGGGTCGTCAGGCCGCGCTCCGGCGTGATGCCGTTGATGCTGATGAAGGCGACGTCGACGCTGACCATGCCGATGAGCTGGTGCGTCCACGTGCCGACGCCGGCCAGCGAGTCGCTGCGGATGTTGCCGCCGAGCAGGTGCAGGTCGAGGCCCGGGCGGTTCGCGACGGCGGTGGCGACCGGCAGCGAGTGCGTGACGACCGTCAGGCCGCGGTCGGTCGGGAGCATCTCGGCCAGGCAGATGGTCGAGGTGCCGGCGTCGATCATGATCGAGCCGTTCTCGGGCAGTTCCGCCAGGGCGGCCTCGGCGATGACCATCTTCTCGGTCTGGTTGATGCCGCCGCGGTCACCGACGCCGGGGTGCAGGGTGATGCGCTCGACCGGGATCGCCCCGCCGTGCGCGCGCCGGACGAGGCCGCGGCGCTCGAGGCTCGTCAGGTCGCGGCGGATGGTCTCGGGCGTGACGGCGAGCAGCTCGGCCAGGTCCTTGACGTCCACCCGGCCCTGCGCGCGCGCCTGCTCGACGATGCGCTGGTGGCGTTCTGGTGCGTACATCGGACCTCGTCGTCTCGGGTCGGAACGGAACGGACATGTTCGGGCGCGACATCCGTGATGTCGGTGCCGTCGGTCGATCCGCCAGACGCAAACGGGCATCTGTTTCTGTATTTTTATCCCCGGATGTGTTTGTTTGTCAACGCTGATCGGGGTAGTGTGCTGATCAGCCGTACGGGCGTGGTCTGTTCCCGTGCCGCGTGCACCGAACGATCCACCCCACCGCAAGCGCGTGTGAGATGAAGGAGTCTCGAATGTCCGAACTGCTCGGCACCGGCGTCGGCCGTGGCGTTGCCCACGGCCCCGTGCTCCGGATGGCTGACCCGCTCGGCGAACCGTCGAAGGATGCCCTGGTGGGTTCTGCGGACGACGCGAAGCAGGCCGTGCACGACGCACTCGCCGCCGTGGCGGACGACCTCAACAAGCGCGGACAGCTCGCCGGTGGCGACGCCCAGGCCGTGCTCGAGGCCCAGGCGCTGATGGCGCAGGACCCGACGCTGCTCGACGACGTGCACGCCCGCATCGACGGCGGCACGAACGCCGAGCGTGCCGTGTACGAGGCCTTCGCACAGTTCCGCGACCTGCTCGTCGGCATGGGTGGCTACATGGGGGAGCGCGCGGCCGACCTCGACGACGTCGCCCAGCGCATCATCGCCAAGCTCCGCGGCGTGCACGCCCCCGGTGTCCCCGAGTCGGACACCCCTTTCGTCCTCGTCGCCCGCGACCTCGCACCGGCCGACACCGCCCTGCTCGACCTCGACAAGGTCCTGGCGCTCGTCACCCGTGACGGCGGCCCGACCTCGCACACCGCGATCCTCGCCCGTGCCAAGGGCATCACCGCCATCGTCGGTGTGACCGGTGCGGACGACCTGGTCGACGGCCAGTCCGTCGTGGTCGACGCCATCGCCGGCACGGTCGTGACCGACCCCGACGCCGCACTGGTCGCGGACGTCGAGCGCCGCATCGCCGACCGCCTCGCCGCCGCAGCGGCACCGCTCACCGCCGGTGCCCTCGCCGACGGCCACGTCGTGCCCCTGCTCGCGAACCTCGGCAGCCCCGCCGACGCCGCCGGCGCCGTTGCTCTCGGTGCGGAGGGCGTGGGGCTCTTCCGCACCGAGTTCCTCTTCCTCGACTCGCCCAAGGCCCCCACGGTCGACGAGCAGACCGAGTCGTACCGCCAGCTCCTCGCGGCGTTCCCCGGCAAGAAGGTGGTCGTGCGTGCGCTCGACGCCGGCGCCGACAAGCCGCTGCCGTTCCTCACCGACAAGGACGAGGAGAACCCCGCCCTCGGGCGCCGCGGTCTCCGTGCCCTGCGGAACCACCCCGAGGTCCTGCGCGACCAGCTCACCGCGCTCGCCCAGGCCGACGCCGCGACCGAGGCCGACCTGTGGGTGATGGCCCCGATGGTCGCCGACGCCGAGGAGACCGAGTACTTCGTCACCCTGGCGCGTGAGCTGGGCATCCGCACCGCGGGCGTCATGGCCGAGGTGCCGTCGCTCGCGCTGATGGCCGACCAGGTGTTCCAGAACGCCGACTTCGTGTCGATCGGCACGAACGACCTGACCCAGTACACGATGGCCGCCGACCGCATGCTCGGCACCGTCGCGTCCTACCAGGACCCGTGGCACCCCGCCGTCCTGCGCCTCGTCGCGCAGCTCGGCACCGCGGGCGCGACCGCCGGCAAGCCCGTCGGGATCTGCGGCGAGGCAGCAGCCGACCCGCTGCTCGCCGTGGTCCTGGTCGGTCTCGGCGCCACCACCCTCTCCATGACCCCCGCGGCCCTGGCCGACGTGCGCGCCGAACTCGGTCGCTACACGCTCGAACAGGCCCGCGAGATGGCGACGGCGGCACTCGCCGCGAGCACGGCGGCGGCCGCGAAGTCCGCTGCCGCGTCCGCGGTGCACGCCGCCTGACCCACCACTCCCAGCACCACCCTCCCAGCACCACGCAGCAGCTCCACCACACAGAAAGTCACCGCACATGACAACGTCGTCCGTTGCAGCGCCCGACGCACCCGCGAAGTCGCGGGGCGGCGCACGCGTCGCCGTTCAGAAGTTCGGCACGTTCCTCTCCGGCATGGTCATGCCCAACATCGCGATCTTCATCGCGTGGGGCATCATCACGGCCTTCTTCATCCCGGACGGCTGGACGCCGGTCGCAGCCCTCGGCGGGTCCCGCGACGGCAGTGTCGTGGGTGTCGTCGGCCCGATCCTGACGTACCTCATCCCGCTCGCGATCGCGTTCCAGGGTGGCCGCATGGTCTACGAGACCCGCGGTGCAGTCGTCGGCTCGATTTTCGCGATGGGCGTCATCCTCGGCTCCGACTCGACGATGATCCTCGGTGCGATGATCTGCGGGCCGCTCGGTGCGTACATCATCAAGCAGCTGGACCGTCTCTGGGACGGCAAGATCAAGCCGGGCTTCGAGATGCTGGTCAACAACTACGCCGCCGGCATCCTCGGGTTCGGGTTGTTCCTGGCCGGGTTCTTCTGGCTGTCGAAGGTCTTCACCGGGATCGCGACCGCACTGGGTGCAGCCGTCGAGTTCCTGATCAACCACTCCCTGCTCCCGCTCGCGAGCGTCTTCATCGAGCCGGCGAAGGTGTTCTTCCTCAACAACGCGATCAACCACGGCGTGCTCGACCAGCTCGGCGTGGACCAGGTCAAGGAGTCGGGCAAGTCGATCCTGTTCCTGCTCGAGGCGAACCCCGGCCCCGGCCTCGGCCTGCTGCTGGCGTTCACCATCTTCGGTGTCGGCATCGCTCGTTCGACCGCCCCCGGCGCGATCATCATCCAGTTCTTCGGCGGCATCCACGAGATCTACTTCCCGTACGTGCTGCAGAAGCCGGTCATGTTCATCGCGGTGATCCTCGGTGGCGGCACGGGCGTGCTGACGAACGTCATCTTCAACTCCGGCCTGACGGCACCTGCGTCCCCCGGGTCGATCTTCGCGGTGTTCCTGAACACGCCGCGGGACAGTTTCCTCGGCGTCATCCTGTCGGTCGTCCTGTCCGCGGCAGTCACGTTCGCGGTCGCGTCGTTCTTCCTCCTCGCCACCCGCAAGCGTGACCGCGAGATGGGCAACGACGGCGACATGAGCGCCGCGATGGCGAAGCTCCAGGCCAACAAGGGCCGCGACGTCAACTCCGCGACCGCCGGCCTGCTCGGCAACAACTCCCCGGCCAACGAGGAAGAGGCCGAGGCCTCCCTCGGCGGCGTCGGCTCGGCGAGCACGGCGACGGCGACGAAGGTCCAGAACCTGGTCTTCGCCTGCGACGCCGGCATGGGCTCCAGCGCCATGGGCGCCAGCGTCCTGCGCAACAAGATCAAGAAGGCGGGCATCGAAGGGGTCACGGTCTCCAACAAGGCGATCGCGAACCTGTCCGGTGACGAGGACCTGATCATCACGCAGGAAGAGCTGACGGACCGTGCGAAGCAGAAGAACCCGAACGCGCAGCACGTGTCGGTCGGCAACTTCATGAACGCGCCGCAGTACGACCAGGTCGTCGAGCAGCTGAAGAACCAGTAACGCCACAACCAGTAACGAAGTGCAGTATCGGAGGGGACGGGGCTGACCCGTCCCCTCCATCACGTCCTCAACACAAGGAGAACCCCCGATGCCCGTCCTGCAGGAGAGCCAGATCCGCATCCACACCGAGGACACCGCGCCGACCAAGTCGGAGGCGATGAAGGAGGCGGCCGAGATCCTCGAAGCTGCGGGCGCGGTCACGGCCGACTACTACCCGGCGATGCTCGAGCGCGAGAAGAGCGTGTCCACCTACATGGGCAACTTCCTCGCGATCCCGCACGGCACCAACGACGCGAAGGACGCCATCAAGTCGTCCGCCCTGTCGTTCATCCGTTACGCCAGCCCGATCGACTGGGACGGCAACCCCGTGCGCTTCGTCGTCGGCATCGCCGGCGTGAACAACGAGCACCTCGACATCCTGTCGAAGATCGCGATCGTGTTCTCCGACGAGGACGAGGTCCAGAAGCTCACCGACGCCGCCGACACCGCCGCGATCCTGGCGATCCTCGGCGAGGTCAACGAGTGAGCACCAGCACCGCCGTCCACTTCGGCGCCGGCAACATCGGCCGTGGCTTCGTCGGGCTCCTGCTCCACCAGGCCGGGTACGAGGTCGTCTTCGCCGACGTCGCCGCCCCGCTCATCGACGCCCTGGCCGCAGCCGACTCGTACACCGTGCACGAGGTCGGGTCCGGCGCCCAGGACCACGAGGTCACGGACTTCCGCGCACTGAACAGCGCGCAGGACGAGGACGGCGTGGTCGCCGAGATCGCGACGGCCGCGATCGTCACGTGCGCCGTCGGCCCGAACGTCCTGAAGTTCATCGCCCCGGTCATCGCACGCGCGCTGGTCGCCCGTGACGCGGACGCCGCACCGATCGCCGTGATGGCGTGCGAGAACGCCCTGAACGCCACGGACCGCCTGCGCGAGTTCATCGTCGCTGCCCTGCCCGAGGACGGCCGCGACGCCGCCCTGGCGAAGGCCGTGTTCGCGAACACCGCCGTCGACCGCATCGTGCCCGCGCAGCCCGAGGGCGGCGGACTCGACGTGACCGTGGAGACATACTTCGAGTGGGCCATCGACCGCACACCGTTCGGTGGGAACGAGCCGGAGATCCCCGGCGCGCACTACGTCGACGGCCTCGCCGCCTCGATCGAGCGCAAGCTCTTCACGGTGAACACCGGACACGCCACCGTCGCGTACCACGGCTTCGTCGCCGGGGCCGACAAGATCTCGGACGCCATCGCGATCCCCGCCGTGCGCTCCGAGCTCGAGTCCGTGCTCACTGAGACGAGCGATCTGCTGGTCCGCCGGCACGAGCTCGACCCCGAGGTGCACCGCGCCTACGTGCAGGCGATCATCGGCCGGTTCGAGAACCCGCACCTGCCCGACACGGTGACCCGCGTCGGCCGACAGCCGCTCCGCAAGTTGTCGCGTGACGAGCGGTTCGTCTCGCCCGCCGCAGCGCTGGCCGAAGACGGCACCGAACCGACCGCGCTGCTCGACGCGATGGCCGCTGCGCTCCGCTTCGACGTCGCGGACGACGAACAGAGCCTCGAACTGCAGGCTCTCCTCGCATCGGACACGTCGGACGCCGACGTGGCCACGCAGATCACCGGTCTCGGTGCGGAGCACCCGCTGCACGCCGCGTTCGCCGACCGGATCCGGTCCGCACGCGCCTGACGACGTCAGCACCGACGAACGGGAGGCCCGTCACCAGCTGGTGACGGGCCTCCCGTTCGTCCCGGGGCCGCGACGCGTAGCGTCGCCCGCATGACGAAGCACTGGGTGGCCCCACGGTTCGGCGGCAGCGAAGTCCTGGAGTACGTCGACACCGAGGTGCCGGCGCCCGGTCCCGGCGAGGTCACGATCGCCGTCCGCGCCGCCGGCATGAACCCTGCTGACACGAAGCACACCCGCCAGGGAGACCCCGCGGACCTGCCGATCGCCGTCGGGTACGAGGTCGCCGGTGTCCTGTCCGCCGTCGGCCCCGACACCGAGATCGCGTCCGGCGGGGGAGCGGTCGGCGACGAGGTCCTCGCCTTCCGCATCAGCGGCGGCTGGGCCGAGTCGGTCACGGTGCCCGCGGCCGACGTCTTCGCGAAGCCCACCGCGCTCGGTTTCGCGGAGGCCGCCAACCTGCTCCTCGCCGGCTCGACCGCCGCCGACATGCTCCGCGTCACCCGCGCCGAGGGGCGCGACACCGTCCTGGTGCACGGCGCCTCGGGCGCGGTCGGCGTCAGCCTGCTCCAGCAGCTGCGGCTGCTGGGCACGCGCGTCATCGGCACCGCGTCGGAGCGTGGTGCGGACGTCGTGCGACGCTTCGGTGGCGAATGGGTCGCGTACGGCGACGGCCTGGAGGCGCGTGTCCGTGATCTCGCCCCCTCCGGCATCGACGTGGCACTGGACTGCGTCGGCACCGACGAGGCCGTCGACGTCTCGCTCGCGTTGGTCGCGGACCGGTCACGGATCGTGACGATCGCCGCGCAGGCGCGGGCCGCATCGGACGGTATCGCCGCCGTGGGTGGGGCGCAGCCGGCCAGCAAGGCGTTCCGGGACTCGGTGCGGCAGCGGCTCATCGACCGCGCCGGTGCCGGAGGGCTCGAGGTCCCGGTCGCGCGGACGTTCCCGTTGTCCGAGGCGAAGGCGGCGGCGGAGTTGCTGGAGTCCGGGCACCCCGGCGGCAAGCTCGCCCTCCTGCCCTGATGCGAGACCGAGCCGGGTGTCGTCCCCGCGGATGACGCTCGCCGGCTCGGGGGAGTGCCACACTCTGTGTGGACCGACAGCCCGCGCCGGAAGGAACGCACGCATGAGTGACCAGTACCCACCCAGGGACCCGTACGGGCAGCAGCCGGGGCAGTCCGGCCAGCAGCCGTGGGGGCAGCCGGGTCAGCAGCCTCCAGGGCAGTACGGGCAGCCCGGTCCGGGTCAGCCGAGTGGTGGGAGATCCGAGCCGCCGCTCTGGGCGCCCTGGTACGGCATCCCCTTCCCCCAGGCGTTCCTGCGGTTCTGGAAGAAGTACGTGCGCTTCGACGGTCGGGCCAGCCAGTCGGAGTACTGGTTCTGGGCGCTGTGGTACCTGATCGGGTCGGCGGCCGCCGGCATCATCGGCAGCGGGTTCGACGTGTTGCCGTTCGTCAACGACGGCTCGGACGGACTCGGCAGCCTCTGGAGCCTCGCCTGCGCCCTCGGGTTCATCGCGTTGACCGTACGCCGGCTGCACGACGTGAACCTCAGCGGCATGTTCGCGCTGTTCTTCATCATCCCGCCCATCGGCATCCTGTTCTCGTTGATCATCGGCCTGATGTCGACGAACCCGCAGGGGCAGCAGTACGACCGGCCGCAGCAGGGGTAGCGCAGCGGATCGGCCCTGCCGCCCGCTCGGGAGTTCTGGTTGACTCGGACGTGTACATCAGCCAACACTCGAGGGGGACCACGTGAGCGACCAGTACCCGCAGGATCCGAACAACCAGCCGAACGCCCAGTTCGGTGGCACGCCGCAGTACGGCCAGCAGCCGCCGACCGGGCCCGACGGGGAACCGCCGCTGTGGGCACCGTGGTACGGGATCTCGTTCGGCAAGGCCGTCGGCCGCTTCTTCAAGAAGTACGCGACCTTCAGCGGTCGCGCCAGCCGGAGCGAGTTCTGGTGGTGGTACCTGGCCAACGGGATCATCGGCATCGTCCTGGGCATCCTGTACGGCATCGGCATCGCCACCTCCGAGCGCTCGACCGTGTCGATGTCGACTGCGACGTCCACCAGCGTCCAGTCGACCGTCACCGAGCCGTCCGCCCTCTTCGTCATCGTCGGCATCGTCGCCCTGCTCTGGGGCCTGGCGATCATCGTCCCGACGCTCGCCCTCGGCTGGCGCCGACTGCACGACGCGAACCTCCCCGGTGCGCTGTGGATCATCGCGCTCTTCGTCGGCATCGTCGGCATCGTCTTCGGTCTGCTGCCCTCGAACCCGCAGGGCGCGCGGTACGACCGTCCGCAGGGTGTCCGATGACCGAGAGCACGCAGCAGTGGACGCCCGCGGAGCAGACCGGTCAGTCGACCGGCGCCGCGGGCGTCCCGCCGCGATGGGCTCCGTGGTACGGCATCTCGTTCCCGAAGGCCATCGCCCGCTTCTTCGCGAAGTACGCCACGTTCAGCGGTCGTGCGAGTCGGAGTGAGTTCTGGTGGTGGTTCCTGGCGAACACGATCGTCACCGGGGCCCTGGTGACCATCGGCGCCGTCATCCGCCTCACCACGCGCAACGCCCGGACGGTCGACTACTACGGCACTGCGTACCAGGTGGTGGACCCGGTCCCGCCGATCTTCTGGGTGGTGCTCGTCCTGCTGGTGCTCTGGGGCCTCGCGACCCTGGTGCCGTCGCTCGCCCTGGGCTGGCGACGCCTGCACGACGCGAACCTGTCCGGTGCACTGTGGATCATCGCGCTGTTCATCGGCGTCGCCGGTGTCGTCTTCGGACTGCTGCCGTCGAACCCGCAGGGCGCTCGGTACGACCGTCCGGACACGAGCCGATGAGCAACGACGGGACGCCGCAGTGGGGCCAGCCGGGCGGCGACCAGCCGCAGGGGCAGCCCGGGTACGGGCAGCAGCCTGGGTACGGGCAGCAGCCGGGCTACGGGCAGCAGCCCGGGTACGGGCAGCAGCCTGGGTACGGGCAGCAGCCGTACGCCCAGCCCTACGTCGACCCGTACCCGCAGTTCGCGCAGCCGATCCCGCTCGGGCCTGATGGCACCCCGCCGCTCTGGGCGCCGTGGTACGGCATCGGGTTCCTCGATGCGTTCACGCGGTTCTTCAAGAAGTACGCCCGGTTCGACGGGCGCGCCAGCCGGAGTGAGTTCTGGTACTTCGTCCTCGCCAACGCCATCGTGACCATCGTGTTGTTCGGCGGGTTATACGCCGTCCTGTTCGCGACGGTCGGGGCGAGTAGCGGCGTCGACGAGTACGGCAACCCCACGGGGAGCAGCGCTCCGTCGCCGTTCGCCTTCGTGCTGCTCGGCCTCTCCTTCCTGTGGTGGCTCGCCACGATCGTGCCGGGCATCGCGCTGGGCTGGCGTCGCGTGCACGACGCGAACCTGGCAGGCCCGTTCTGGCTGATCGCGCTGTTCGTCAGCGCGGCTGCGATCGTGTTCGGCTGCCTGCCGTCGAACCCGGCCGGCGCGCAGTACGACCGCCCTGACCTGCGGTAGCTCCACGAACGAGAACAGCCCACCCCACGCATCGAGCGCAGGGTGGGCTGTTCTCGTTCGTGGACGGTCAGACCACCCGGAGACGGACGAGCGCGCCGTCGACGACCAGGTCGCGCACGGTGGCGGACGGGTCGGCGATCTGGAAGCGCAGGGCACCGCCCGGCTGCTCGAACCACGGCTGGACGAAGCGGACGTTCACCAGGAACGGCCGGTCGACGACGTAGCGGTGCGTCTCGGGCGACGAGGTCACGTGTGGCGGCAGCGAGCGGCTGGGCAGCGGGGTGTCGAGCGGGTGGAGCAGGTAGCCGTCCGGGCCACCGATGCGGTCGACGGGGACGCCGGCCGGGATCTGGATGGTCAGGCCCTGTTCGCCCGCCTGGGAGACCTGCTGCGCGAGCTGCGGGTAGGTCGACGCCGCACGGTCACGGACCCCGTCGAGCTCGTGGCGGGGGATGTCGCGCGGCTGCGGGAACGGACGGTTCAGGAACCGGCGAAGCATCTCCACCGCGTCGTCCTCGCCCGTCGCCTGCGCGAGCCGACGAGCCGTGCCGTAGTCGACGACCTCGAGCGCGTAGTCGGAGGCGTCGGTCTGGACGATGCGGAGCGCCCCCTCGACCGGCGGTTCGTGCAGGGTCTCACCGGGGAGCTGCACGTACCGGGTCGTGTAGCCGAGCTGGTCGAGGATGGGGCGGGTGTCCGCGAACGTCATGGTCGGGAGCCTATCGGTCGGCGTGGTGCGGAGCTTGGACGGAGCCGGGACTACGCCCGACCCCGCATGATCGCCTGCTTGACCTCGGAGATCGCCTTCGTCACCTGGATGCCGCGAGGGCACGCGTCGGTGCAGTTGAAGGTGGTCCGGCAGCGCCAGACGCCTTCCTTGTCGTTGAGGATGTCGAGACGGACGTTCGCGGCGTCGTCGCGGGAGTCGAAGATGAAGCGGTGGGCGTTCACGATCGCGGCGGGGCCGAAGTACTGCCCGTCGGTCCAGAACACCGGGCAGGACGACGTGCACGCCGCGCAGAGGATGCACTTCGTGGTGTCGTCGAAGCGGGCGCGGTCGGCGACCGACTGCACACGCTCCTTGCCGGGCGTCGGGGCCGACGAGGACTGCAGGAACGGCTGCACCTCGCGGTAGCTCTGGAAGAAGGGCTCCATGTCGACGACGAGGTCCTTCTCGAGCGGCAGGCCCTTGATCGCCTCGACGTAGATCGGCTTCGAGACGTCGAGGTCCTTGATCAGGGTCTTGCACGCCAGACGGTTCCGACCGTTGATGCGCATCGCGTCGGAGCCGCAGACACCGTGCGCGCAGGAACGGCGGAAGGTCAGCGACCCGTCCTGCTCCCACTTGATCTTGTGCAGGGCATCGAGGATGCGGTCGGTCGGCAGCATCATGACGTCGAAGTCCTGCCAGCGCGGCTCGTCGTCGACGTCGGGATCGAAGCGACGGACGATGACCGTGACCGAGAAGGATCCGGGAGGGGCGTCCTGCACGGTGTCGGTGCGGGGTGCTTCGGAGACCAGGGTGTCGGTCATCTCAGTACTTCCTCTCCATCGGCTGGTACCGCGTGATGACGACAGGCTTCCAGTCGAGCGTGATGTGGTCGTCGGCGAGCGACGAGTGCGGGTCGCCCGTCAGGTACGCCATGGTGTGCTGCATGTAGTTCTCGTCGTCGCGCTTCGGGTAGTCGTCGCGCATGTGTCCGCCGCGGCTCTCCTTGCGGTTGCGTGCGGAGTAGACGACGACCTCGGCCAGGTCGAGCAGGAACCCGAGCTCGACGGCCTCGAGCAGGTCGGTGTTGAACCGCTTGCCCTTGTCCTGCACGGAGACCTGCATGAAACGGTTGCGCAGTGTGTGCAGGGTCTCGGTGACACGGGCGAGCGACTCGTCCGTGCGGAACACCTGCGCGTTCTTGTCCATCTCCTCTTGCAGTTCCTTGCGGAGGGCAGAGACGCGCTCGGTGCCGGTGGAGGCGCGGAGCTGGTCGAGCATGCCGCGGACGCCGGCAGCCGGGTCTTCCGGCAGCGGGAGGAACTCGGCGGTCTGGACCCACTCGGCGGCGTTGTTGCCCGAGCGCTTGCCGAAGACGTTGATGTCGAGCAGCGAGTTCGTGCCGAGACGGTTCGAGCCGTGCACGGAGACGCAGGCGCACTCGCCGGCGGCGTACAGCCCGGGGACGACGGTGGTGTTGTCGTACAGGACCTCGGCCTTGACGTTCGTCGGGATCCCGCCCATCGCGTAGTGCGCGGTCGGCATGACGGGGACCGGCTCGACGACGGGGTCGACACCGAGGTACGTCCGGGCGAACTCGGTGATGTCCGGCAGCTTCGTCTCGAGGACCTCGGCACCCAGGTGCGTGCAGTCGAGCAGCACGTAGTCCTTGTTCGGACCGGCGCCGCGACCTTCTGCCACTTCCTGCACCATGCAGCGCGCGACGATGTCACGCGGAGCGAGGTCCTTGATGGTGGGGGCGTACCGCTCCATGAAGCGCTCACCCGAGGCGTTCCGGAGGATCGCGCCCTCACCGCGGGCACCCTCGGTCAGCAGGATCCCGAGCCCTGCGAGGCCGGTCGGGTGGAACTGGAAGAACTCCATGTCCTCGAGCGGCAGGCCCTTGCGCCAGACGATGCCGACGCCGTCGCCGGTCAGGGTGTGCGCGTTCGAGGTGGTCTTGTACATCTTGCCGAAGCCACCGGTCGCGAAGATCATCGCCTTGGCGTGGAAGACGTGGAGCTCACCGGTCGCGAGCTCGAACGCGACGACGCCGGCCGGCTGCTGGCGGGTGACGCCGTCCTCGCCGACGACGTCGACCATGATGAGGTCGAGTGCGTAGAACTCGTTGTAGAACTCGACGCCGAGCTTCACGCAGTTCTGGAACAGCGTCTGCAGGATCATGTGCCCGGTGCGGTCGGCGGCGTAGCAGGCCCGGCGGACCGGGGACTTGCCGTGGTCGCGGGTGTGCCCACCGAAACGACGCTGGTCGATCTTGCCCTCGGGCGTGCGGTTGAACGGCAGGCCCATGTTCTCGAGGTCGATGACGGCGTCGATCGCCTCTTTCGCGAGGATCTCGGCGGCGTCCTGGTCGACCAGGTAGTCGCCGCCCTTGATCGTGTCGAAGGTGTGCCACTCCCACGAGTCCTCTTCGACGTTCGCGAGGGCTGCGGCCATACCGCCCTGCGCCGCACCGGTGTGCGACCGGGTGGGGTAGAGCTTCGAGATGACGGCCGTCTTCGCCTTCGGGCCGGCTTCGATCGCGGCTCGCATGCCCGCGCCTCCGGCGCCGATGATGACGATGTCGAACTGGTGGTGGTGGACGGTGGTCTCGGTCACAGGGGTCTTTCCGTAGACGGTGGGAACGCGGGCAGCAACGGTGGTGGTGCTACTGCGCCGGGCAGAAGGACGGCAGGTCGGCGGCAGCTGCGCCGGCGGGGCACGGGTCGAAGGTCCAGCAGACGAGGAGCCCGAGCACGATCAGCACGACGCAGGCGGCCAGGATCGCGATGAGGAGCGTCTTGCGGATGCCCGGCTTCGACACGTAGTCGTTGACGATGGTGCGCATGCCGTTCGAGCCGTGGATGAGGGCGAGGACCAGCATGAGCGAGTCCCAGACCTTCCAGAAGGGGTTGGCCCACTTGCCGGCGACGAAGGCGAAGTCGATCTGCTTGACGCCCTCGCCCGCCACCATGTTGACGAAGAGGTGGCCGAAGATCAGCACGACGAGCAGGACGCCCGAGGCGCGCATGTAGATCCAGCCCCACTTCTCCCAGTTGGTGGTGCTCCGGGCGGCCGCTGCCGAGCGGGGAGGTTCGACGATCTGCGTGGTCATGTCCGTGCCCCTCAGTTGAAGTCCGCGACGAGGTTCATGAGCTGGCGGGGCAGGAAGCCCGCGATCGCCACCGCCCACAGGACCATGACGATCCAGAACATGGCCCGCTGGTACTTCGGGCCCTTGGACCAGAAGTCGATCAGGATGATCCGCAGGCCGTTGAACGCGTGGAACACGATGGCCATCACCAGCGCGATCTCGCCGAGGTTCATGATCGGGGTCTTGTACGTGCCGATGACGGCGTTGTAGGCCTCGGGGGAGAGCCGCACGAGTGCCGTGTCGAGGATGTGCACGAGCAGGAAGAAGTAGATCGCGACGCCCGTGATGCGGTGGAGGACCCACGACCACATCCCGATGGATCCGCGGTAGAGCGTGCCCTGTGGCGTCCGAGAAGCCCTGGGCGCTTCGATCGAGACGTCGGGCACCGCCGTCGCCGTACCCCCGCCGGTGTGCTCAGCCATGAGCTCGTCCTTCCATAGGACGGGCTCGCCCGATCGGCGAGCCCTTGCCGTTCGTGTTCGTGTGGAACACGACCCATCCTATGCGCGAGCGCTGACCTTCTCGTCCCGACCTGCCCGGAGGCCCCGTCCGACGGGCGGCGCGCCGATGGTCCGGGCCGTGTCGTGGTGGTCGAGGAGCTGGTCGCCGACGGCCTCCCACGTGGTCCCCTCGACGCGGAGCCGACCGGCCGAACCCATCCGCTCGGCCAGGGCGCGGTCGTGGTGCAGCCGCAGGACGGCGTGCCGCAGGGCCTGGGGTGCGTCGGCGTCGTAGAGCTCCCCGTCGAGCCCCGGGGCGACCAGGTCGAGCGGGCCGCCGGACGCCGGTGCGATCACCGGTAGGCCGGAGGCGTGGGCCTCCTGCAGGGTCTGCCCGAAGGTCTCGGCCGGACCGGTGTGCACGAACAGGTCGAGTGCTGCGTACGCGTCGGCGAGGGCGTCGCCGCGCAAGGGGCCGGTGAAGGTGACGTCGAGGTGCCGGAGCCGCCGCTCGAGCATCGCCCGCGACGGACCGCCGCCGGCGACGACGACCCGGATGCCGGGGACACCACCGAGTTCGGCGAGTCGCTCGACCTCCTTCTCCGGGGCGAGGCGACCGACGTACCCGACGATCGTCTCGCCGTTCGGGGCGAGCCGGCGGCGGAGCGCCCGCACGTGCCCCGACGTCCGGCGTGCGGGGTGGAACAGCTCGGTGTCGACGCCGCGACCCCAGCGGGCGACGCGCGGTACGCCGTCCTCGGCGAGCATCGCGGCCGTCGCGCTCGACGGGGCGAGCGTCAGCGAGGCGCCCGCGTGGATGCGTCCGAGGATCTTCCGCACCAACGGGACGGTCGCGGTCAGGCCGTTGCGGCGGGCGAACCCGGCCACGTCGGTCTGGAAGACGGCGACGGAGGGGATGCCGAGCCTCCCGGCCGCCGTGATCGCGCGCCCACCCAGCAGGAACGGACTCGCGGCGTGGAGCACGTCGGCGCCGGAGGCGGCGAGGATCGTGTCGAGCACCGGGTGGGGGAGCGCCACCGGGAACTGCCGGTAGGCGACCGCAGGGACACGGTGGACGTCGAAGGAGCGGTAGCGCTCGACCGCGCTGCGCGAGCGGAACTGCGCGAGTCCGGGGGTGTCCGGGGCGATCACGACCGCGCGGTGACCACGTCGTTCCAGGTGGTCGAGGACCGCCAGGACACTCGTGGTCACGCCGTTGAGGGTGGGCAGGAAGCTCTCGGTCACGACGGCGACGGTCCGGGGGGACGTGCCGCGCTCCACGCTGCGTGCGCTCATGGTGCTGCCCATGCTCCGGGCGTGACGTGACCCGACGGGGCCGACGACGTGAACGGGACGCGCGCGCCGGGTGAACAACGCGACGCCCTCCGGTGCGGACGCCGGACGGCGTCCTGCGGGAGGCCGCATGCGGGAATCGTGCGGAGACCACCCAGGATCCGCCCGGCGGGGGCGGTACGGTGAGCGCGTGGCTGACGCTCTCGAAGACTTCTACGCGATCATCCCCGCAGGGGGCATCGGATCGCGCCTGTGGCCGTTGTCGCGCGCGGACGCACCCAAGTTCCTGCACGACCTGACGGGTTCCGGCACCTCGCTGCTGCGGCAGACCTGGGACCGCCTGGCGCCGCTCGCCGGCGACCAGCGGATCATGGTCGTCACCGGCCGTGCGCACCGCGTCGCGGTCGAGTCGCAGCTACCCGGCGTCGAGGACCACAACGTGGTGCTCGAGAGCGAGCCGAAGGACTCGACGGCGGCCATCGGCCTGGCCGCGGCGATCCTGGTGCGCCGCGAGCCCGACGTCATCATCGGCTCCTTCGCGGCCGACCACGTCATCGGCGACGCACGCGGTTTCCGCCGTTCGGTCCGCGAAGCCGTCGCCGTCGCCCGCGCCGGCTACGTCACGACCATCGGCATCACCCCGACGGAGCCCGCGATCGGCTTCGGGTACATCCACGCGCACGGCGACACCCTGGACATCGAGGGCGCACCGACCGCGCACGCCGTCCGGTCGTTCGTCGAGAAGCCCGACCTGGACACCGCCCGCTCGTACGTCGAGCAGGGCACGTACCTGTGGAACGCGGGCATGTTCATCGCCCGCGCCGACGTGCTGCTCGAGGAGATCGGCCGGAACAACCCGACGCTGCTGGCCGGCATCAACGAGCTGGCGGACGCCTGGGACACCTCGGCGCGCGGCGCGGTCGTCGACGCGGTCTGGCCCACGCTCGAGAAGATCGCGATCGACTACACAGTCGCCGAGCCCGCTGCTGCTGCTGGTCGCATGGCCGTCGTGCCCGGCGACTTCGACTGGGACGACGTGGGCGACTTCGCCTCGCTCGCCAAGCTGCAGTCCGGTGGGCGACCGAACAACCTCGCGGTGCTCGGGGACGGTGCGCGCATCCTGGCGGACTCGTCGAGCGGCATCGTGATCTCGCACAGCCAGCGACTCATCTCACTCATCGGCGTCGAGGACATCGTCGTCGTGGACACCCCGGACGCCCTGCTCGTCACCACGAGCGCGAACGCCCAGCGGGTGAAGGGTGTCGTGGATGCCCTGAAGATCAGCGGCCGGGGCGACGTCCTGTAGCGCTCCACCGACAAACCCCTCGAACTGGGGGTGAGCGGGCGGCCCCGCGTTACGGGCGCGTTTCGGCGGGGTCGCGATCCCGTAACCGATCCACGGGACCCCCGCAACGGGTCCTGTACCGACCCGACGGTCGTGTACTGTCGCCACGATCGCCCGGAACGCACGTGGTCCGGGCACGCTCCCCGGAGGAACCAACCCGTGACATCTCGTACCCGACAGGTCGTCCTCAGCGGCCTCGCGCTCGCCGGCACCGTCGCCGTCCTGGCCGGCTGTGCCTCGGCGCCGTCCACCACCGAAACGGCGAAGAAGACCGACTTCCGCCCCTGCATGGTCTCCGACGCCGGTGGGTTCGACGACAAGTCGTTCAACCAGCTCGGCTACGAGGGCATGAAGGACGCCGCCAAGGACCTCGGCGCCACCTACAAGGAAGCCGAGTCCAAGGACGCCACCGTCTACGACTCGAACATCGAGCAGCTCATCGGCCAGAACTGCAACCTCGTCGTGACCGTCGGCTTCAACCTGGCCGACGCCACGAAGAAGCAGGCCGCTGCGAACCCCGACACCGACTTCGCGATCATCGACGACAACTCGATCGACGCCAAGAACGTCAAGCCGATCACGTTCGACACCTCGCAGGCCGCGTTCCTCGCCGGCTACGCGGCGGCGTCGTACTCGAAGACCAGCGTCGTCGGCACCTTCGGCGGCATGCAGATCCCGACCGTCACCATCTTCATGGACGGCTTCGCGGACGGCGTGAAGTACTACAACGAGCAGAAGGACAAGGACGTCAAGGTCGTCGGCTGGAACGTCGACACCGGCAAGGGTTCCTTCACCGGTGGCTTCGAGGCCGGCACGCAGGCCAAGTCGGTCGCGCAGACGCTCCTCGACCAGGACGCCGACGTGATCCTGCCCGTCGGTGGCCCGATCTACCAGTCCGCTGCCGAGGCCATCAAGGACGCCGACAACGGTTCCGTCCTGATCGGCGCGGACAGCGACCTCTACGAGGCCGACCCCCGCTACAAGGACATCGCCTTCACCTCGGTCGAGAAGGGCATGCGCCCGGCCGTGAAGGACGTCGTCGAGCAGGCGGCTGACGACAAGTTCTCGAAGGAGCCGTACGTCGGCACCCTGAAGAACGACGGCGTCGGCATCGCTCCGTTCCACGACTTCGAGTCCAAGGTCGACAAGGGCCTGCAGGGCGAGCTCGACGACGTGAAGGCCGGCATCATCGACGGCTCGATCAAGGTCAAGACCCAGTCCTGACCCGGTGAACGCGGGCGGGGGAGCATCCCTCGCCCGCGTTCTCGTGCGCCCAGGTGGCGCACCCCAGACCGTGCATCCCCAGGGTGCACCCCCAGACCGTGCACCCAAGGGTGCGCGCCAGACCGTGCTTCCGCAGGGTGCACGCGACAGCGTGCGCCCGCGTGGCGCGCGCGAGACAGAAATAGACTCCCGAACATGAAGCTCGAACTCCGCGGCATCACCAAGCGGTTCGGCGCCCTGGTCGCCAACGACCACATCTCGCTCACCGTCGAGCCGGGTGAGGTCCACTGCCTCCTGGGTGAGAACGGCGCCGGCAAGTCCACCCTGATGAACGTCCTGTACGGCCTGTACGACGCCGACGAGGGCGAGATCCTGCTCGACGACGTGGTGCAGGACTTCGACGGCCCCGGTGACGCCATGCGCGCCGGCATCGGCATGGTGCACCAGCACTTCATGCTCGTGCCCGTGTTCACGGTCGCCGAGAACGTGATGCTCGGGCAGGAGCAGACGACCTTCGGTGGCCGTCTCGACCTGGCCGGTGCCCGCAAGCGCGTGCAGGAGATCTCGGACCGTTTCGGGTTCGACGTGGACCCGGACGCCAAGGTCGAGGACCTGCCCGTCGGTGTGCAGCAGCGCGTCGAGATCATCAAGGCGCTGTCCCGCGATGCCTCCGTGCTGGTGTTCGACGAGCCGACGGCCGTCCTCACCCCGCAGGAGACCGACGAGCTGATGGGCATCATGCGCCAGCTCCGCGAAGCCGGCACCGCCATCGTCTTCATCACCCACAAGCTCCGTGAGGTGCGCGAGGTCGCCGACCGCATCACGGTCATCCGCCTCGGCAAGGTCGTCGGCGAAGCTTCGCCGACAGCCACGAACAACGAGCTGGCCGCGCTGATGGTCGGCCGCGCCGTCTCGCTCGTGGTCGACAAGGAACCCTCGACCGGTGGCGACGACGCCCTGGTCGTCGAGCACCTCACCGTCACCGACCCGTCCGGCATCGTGCTCGTCGACGACGTCTCCTTCACGGTGCGTCGCGGCGAGGTCCTGGCCATCGCCGGGGTGCAGGGCAACGGGCAGACCGAGCTCACCGAGGCGATCATGGGCCTCGAGCCCGCGCACGGTGGCCGCATCACCCTGGACGGCAAGGAACTCACCGGCCGGAGCGTCAAGCAGGTGCTCGACGCGGGCGTCGGCTTCGTCCCCGAGGACCGCAAGGAGGACGGCCTGGTCGGCGAGTTCACCATCGCCGAGAACCTGATGCTCGACCGCGCCGACCACGCCGAGTTCGTCCGCGCCGGCACCATCCGGTCGGCGGAACGTGACGCGTTCGCCGACGAGAAGATCGCCGAGTTCGACATCCGGACGCCTGGTCGCACCACCGCTGCCGGTCGGCTGTCCGGCGGCAACCAGCAGAAGATCGTCCTGGCGCGCGAGCTGAGCCGCGAACTGCGGCTGTTCGTCGCCGCGCAGCCCACCCGCGGCATCGACGTCGGCTCGATCGAGTTCGTCCACAAGCGCATCGTCGCCACCCGCGACACCGGTGTGCCGGTCATCGTCGTCTCCACCGAGCTCGACGAGGTCGTCGCACTGGCCGACCGCATCGCCGTGATGTACCGCGGCGGCATCGTCGGCATCGTCCCCGCGACCACCCCCCGCGACGTCCTCGGCCTCATGATGGCCGGGGAGATCCCTGAAGGAACGGAGCTGGCCGCATGACCGGTTCGGCCGGCGAGATCCACGCCACACCCACGACCGGAACGGAGCTGGCAGCGTGACCACCCCACCGCCAGACAACACGCAGCAGCCGGCCCCGGCGGCGAACGACACCGCCGACGCCCCGCTCACCGACGACCGTCTGCAGGAGGTCGAGTCGACCCCGCACCTGATGACGGACTCGGCAGCGGACACCGAGCGCCGCAACGGCGCCGGCGGCGACCGCTGGCACGCCGCCCTACAGGGGATCCTGAACGGCTCCGTGCTCGTCACGGTGCTCGCCGTCGTCCTCGCGCTGGTCGCCTGCGGCATCCTCATCGCGGTGACGGACGAGAACGTCCGTGCCACCGCCGGGTACTTCTTCGCCCGCCCCACGGACATGCTCCAGGCGGTCGGCACCGCGGTCGGCGGCGCGTACGCCTCGCTGTTCCAGGGCTCGGTGTTCAACTTCGGCGCGGACTCGTTCCAGCAGGCGATCGGGCCGCTCACGCGCTCCGTCGACTACTCGGTGCCGCTCATCGCCGCGGGCCTGGGGATCGCGCTGTCGTTCCGCGCCGGACTGTTCAACATCGGCGGTCAGGGCCAGATCCTGATGGGGGCCGCGGCCGCCGGGTGGGTCGGGTTCTCGTTCGACGGGCCCGCCGCGGTCCACATCCCGCTCACGATCCTCGCCGGCATCGTCGGCGGCGCCGTGTGGGGTGGCATCGTCGGGGTGCTGAAGGCCCGGACGGGTGCGAACGAAGTGGTCGTCACGATCATGCTCAACTACGTCGCGCTCTACCTGGTCAGCTACCTGCTCCGCACCCCGGGCCTGCTGCAGGCCCCGGGCAGCAGCAACCCGATCTCGCCACCCACGAAGGACAGCGCCCTGCTGCCGCAGCTCTTCGGCGTCCGGTACGGCGTGGACCTGGGGTTCATCGTCGCGATCCTCGCGGTCGTCGTGGTCTGGTGGCTCGTCAACAAGTCGTCCCTCGGCTTCCGGTTCCGTACCATCGGTGAGAACCCCCGTGCCGCCCGCGTGGCCGGCATGAGCGTCCCGTCGCTGACCATCTGGGTGATGCTGATCTCCGGTGCCCTGGTGGGCATCGCCGGCGCCTACCAGGTGCAGGGCGCCGTCACGTCGGGCTTCACCTCGGGCATCGACGCCGGCATCGGCTTCGACGCCATCACGGTGGCCCTGCTCGGCCGTTCCAAGCCGTGGGGCGTGTTCTGGGCGGCCATCCTGTTCGGCGTGCTGAAGAACGGTGGCTACGCCATGCAGGCCGCCAACGGCATCCCGATCGACATCGTCGGGGTCATCCAGGCCCTCATCGTCCTCTTCATCGCGGCGCCGCCGCTCGTCCGCGCGATCTTCCGGATCCCGCAGCCGGGTGCCCGCAAGCGCACGAAGACGAACAAGACCAGCAAGAAGGCGGTCGCCGCATGAGCACCCTCAGCCCCACCGCGGCCCCCGCGTCGCCGCTCGCGGACCGCCCGCTCGAGACCACCAGGAGCTGGAAGCTCCCGATCGGGTACGGCGTGTTCACGCTCATCGCGATCGTGCTGTTCGGCCTGCTGCCGCGTTCCGGCACCACCACGTTCCGCCTGGCGAACGCCGGTGACTTCTTCGCGCTGCCGAACGTCCCGTTGCCCGCGCTCGGGACGGGCATCGTCGTCATCGTCCTGCTCGCGATCCTGACGGTCTACGCGTTCATCGAGACGCGTGCGCTGCGCCGGGTCGCGCTGTGGGTCACGTCGGTCTTCGCGGTGGTGTTCGTCGTCGGGTTCCTGACCTGGGCCGCCGCCGGTTCGTCCCTGCCGATCCCCGGCCTGCTGCTCGGCGCGCTGAGCCTGAGCGTGCCGCTCGTGTTCGGTGCCCTGGGCGGCGTCATCTCCGAACGGGTCGGCGTCGTGAACATCGCGATCGAGGGCCAGTTCCTCGCCGGTGCGTTCAGCTCCGCGATGGTCGCGTCGATCACCGGGTCGCCCTGGGTCGGCCTCGTCGCCGCGCTCGTCGCCGGCATGCTCGTGTCGTTCGTCCTCGCGGCGTTCAGCATCAAGTACCTGGTCGACCAGGTCATCGTCGGTGTCGTCATCAACGCGTTCATCTCCGGCCTGACCGGCTTCCTGTACTCGCAGGTGCTCTCCCCGAACGAGGAGACGCTCAACATCGGCATCCGGTTCCCGAAGGTCGAGATCCCGCTGCTGCACCAGATCCCGGTCATCGGACCGGTGTTCTTCGAGCAGACCGTCGTGGTCTACCTCGCCTACATCGCCGTCGCGGTGGTCACCTTCGGGCTGTTCAAGACCCGCTGGGGGCTGCGGCTCCGCGCCGTCGGCGAGCACCCGCAGGCCGCCGACACGGTGGGCATCAACGTCACGAGCACCCGGTTCTGGAACGTCTCCCTCGCCGGTGCGATCGCCGGTCTCGGCGGGGCGTACTTCACGCTCGACGCGGTCGGGCCGTTCACGAAGGACATGACCGCGGGCGCCGGCTACATCGCCCTGGCCGCCGTCATCTTCGGCCGGTGGGACCCGATCAAGGCGACGCTCGCGGCGCTGCTGTTCGGCTTCGCGTCGAACCTGCAGAACACGCTCGGAGCGATCGACTCACCCGTGCCGAGCGAGTTCCTGCTGATGCTGCCGTACGTGGTGACGATCTTCGCCGTGGCAGGCCTGGTCGGGCAGTCGCGCGGGCCCGCCGCGTCCGGCAAGCCCTACATCAAGAGTTAGTTCCCTTCCGCAAGACACCGGTGTTCGTGCTCCGCACCGCGGTTCGCGGGTGTTCGATCGACGAACACCGGTGTTTTGCGAACCACCCACCGGCCTGGAGGCACGACACATGACCGACACGCACGCTGCGGGTGACCAGGGGGTCACCGCCACCGACCTGACGGACGCGGCCACGGGCCTCCCGGCCGACGACGTGGACTGGGGCGCCCTGCGGGACGCCGCCACGGCCGCGATGCGGCGCGCCTACGCGCCGTACTCGTCGTTCCCGGTGGGCGCCGCGGCGCTCACCGACGACGGCCGGATCGTCTCCGGCTGCAACATCGAGAACGCGAGCTACGGGGTGACGCTCTGCGCCGAGTGCTCGCTCGTGTCGCAGCTGCACATGACCGGCGGCGGCAAGCTCGTCGCGTTCACGTGCGTCGACGGCGACGGGGCGACCTTGATGCCGTGCGGGCGCTGCCGCCAGCTGCTGTTCGAGCACTCCACCGAGGGCATGCTCCTCGAGACGCTCTCCGGCATCCGCACCATCGACGAGGTCCTGCCGGACGCCTTCGGGCCGCGCACCCTCGCCACCTACCAGCAGGAGCACTGACATGGCAGTCGAGCCGTTCGACACCGTCGACCTCATCCGTACGAAGCGCTCCGGCGGCGCGCTGAGCACCGCCGAGGTGGACTGGCTCGTCGACGCGTACACCCGCGGCTACGTCGAGGACCCGCAGATGGCCGCGATGGCGATGGCGATCTTCCTGAACGGCATGGAGCGGCGCGAGATCAAGGACCTCACGCTCGCGATGATCGCGTCGGGGGAGCGGATGTCGTTCTCGTCGCTCGGCAAGACGACGGTCGACAAGCACTCCACCGGCGGGGTCGGCGACAAGATCACCCTGCCGCTGGCACCCCTGGTGGCGTCGTTCGGCGTCGCCGTGCCGCAGCTGTCGGGCCGCGGACTCGGGCACACGGGCGGCACGCTCGACAAGCTCGAGTCGATCCCCGGGTGGCAGGCGTCGATCTCGAACGACCGCATGATGCAGGTGCTGCAGGACGTCGGCGCGGTCATCTGCGCCGCCGGGTCCGGGCTGGCCCCCGCGGACAAGAAGCTCTACGCGCTCCGCGACATCACCGGCACCGTCGAGTGCATCCCGCTCATCGCGTCGAGCATCATGTCGAAGAAGATCGCCGAGGGCACCGGTGCGCTCGTGCTCGACGTCAAGTTCGGGTCCGGCGCGTTCATGCCGACGTACGAGGCGTCGAAGGAGCTCGCGCAGACCATGGTCGACCTCGGCAACGACGCCGGGGTGGCGACCTCGGCGCTGCTGACCGACATGGAGGTCCCGCTCGGACTGACGATCGGCAACGCGCTCGAGGTGCGGGAGTCGGTCGAGGTGCTCGCCGGTGGCGGACCGGCCGACGTCGTCGAGCTGACCGTGGCACTCGCGAGCGAGATGCTGACGCTCGCCGGACTGCCCGACGCCGACCCCGCTGCGGCACTCGCCGACGGCCGGGCCATGGACACGTGGCGTCGGATGATCGAGGCGCAGGGCGGGGACCCGTCCGCGGCGCTGCCCGTCGCCCGGGAACAGCACGTCGTGACCGCGCCGACGTCCGGGGTCCTCACGCAGCAGGACGCGCTGCCGTTCGGCGTCTCGGCCTGGCGGCTCGGAGCCGGTCGTGCCCGTGCGCAGGACCCGGTGCAGGCCGGTGCGGGCATCGAGCTGCACGTCAAGCCGGGGGACACCGTGACCGAGGGGCAGCCGCTGTGGACGCTGCACTCCGATGACGCGTCGCGGATCCCGCGCGCGCTGGAGTCGCTCGAGGGGGCGTGGGCGATCGGCTCGGCGGACTCTCCCGCCGCAGCACGTGGTCCGATCGTGCGCGAGCGCATCGGGTCCTGAACCCGGCCACCCGGCCGACCGGAGGCTCCCTGCACAGCTGTGGGGAGCCTCCAGTGTCTTCCGTTGTGGGTTGTGCACAGGTGCCTGCGCGGCGGCGGTGACCACCGATAGCCTGGGGGAATGAGCGCCGACGCCCCGACCTACCGCCTGCCCGACGCCGGGGCGGTCATCAACGACCTGCCGAAGGTCTCGCTGCACGACCACCTCGACGGCGGCCTGCGTCCCGCGACCATCATCGAGCTCGCAGCATCCGCGGGTGTCACGCTCCCCACCACCGACCCGGAAGAGCTCGGGCAGTGGTTCGCCGACCAGTCGAACTCCGGCTCGCTCGTCGAGTACCTGAAGACGTTCGACGTGACCACGTCCGTCATGCAGACCGCACCGCAGCTCACCCGCGTCGCCCGCGAGTTCGTCGAGGACCTGGTCGCCGACGGCGTCGTCTACGGCGAGGTCCGCTGGGCGCCGGAGCAGCACCTGCAGGGCGGGCTGACGCTCGACCAGACGGTCGAGGCGGTGCAGGCCGGCATCGAGGAAGCCGTCGACGCCGCCGGTGGGCGCATCCGTGTCGGCCAGCTCGTCACCGCGATGCGGCACGCCGACCGGTCGCTCGAGATCGCTGAACTCGCCGTCCGGCACCGCGACGCCGGAGTCGTCGGCTTCGACATCGCCGGTGCCGAGGCCGGGTTCCCCGCCTCGAACCACCGCGCAGCCTTCGACCACCTGGCTTCCGAGCTGTTCCCGGTCACCGTCCACGCGGGCGAAGCCGACGGACTCGCCTCGATCCGCTCCGCGCTCGTCGACGGCCGGGCGCTCCGCCTCGGACACGGCGTCCGCATCTTCGAGGACGTCGCCCTGTCCGACGCCGGGGACGGCTCGACGCTGGCCTCCCTGGGCGAGGTCGCCTCGTGGGTCCGTGACCGCGAGATCCCGCTCGAGGTCTCGCCGTCGTCCAACCTGCAGACCGGAGCGATCGCCGCGTGGGGCGACGACCTCGCCGACCACCCGTTCGACGTGCTCTACCAGCTCGGCTTCCGCGTCACGGTGAACACCGACAACCGCCTGATGAGCGGCACCTCGCTGTCGAAGGAGCTCGCACTGCTCGCCGGCACCTTCGGCTACGACCTCGACGACCTGGCGGCGTTCCAGATCAACGCCGCGCTCGGCTCGTTCCTGCCGCTCGAGGACCGCGAGGAGATCATCGCCACCATCACGGCCGGGTACCAGGAGGCCTGACGCATGGGACTGCCACCGCTGCCGGACACCGCTGTCCTCCTCGGTGCGGACGCGCCCGCATGGCGTGACGCGATGCGCCTGGTCGGCGGTGCGCTCGTCGCGTCGGGCGCCACCACCGACGAGTACACCGACGCCATGATCGGCATGGTCGAGGAACACGGGCCGTACATCGTCATCTCGCCGGGGCTCGCGTTCGCGCATGCCCGGCCCGGTGGCGCCGTGGTGCGGGACGGACTCGCGGTCGTGACGCTCGCATCGCCGGTGGCGTTCGGCCACCCGCACAACGACCCCGTCCGTGTCGTGCTCGGGCTCGCGGTGGCCGAGGTCGGCACCCACCTGGAGTCGATCGGCGAGATCGCGAACCTGTTCAACGACGCCACCGTCACCGGGCGGATCGCGGCGGCGACCACGGCGGACGAGGTCCGCGCGATCATGGGGGTCTCCGCGTGAAGATCGTGACCATCTGCGGTGCCGGCATCGGGTCGAGCGGCATCCTCAAGGTGAACGCCGAGAAGGCGCTCGACACCCTCGGGCTGTCGGCGTCCGTCGTCGCTGCGGACGTCGCATCGGTGCGGGACGTCTCCGACGACGCCAACGTGATCCTGACGAGTCAGGAGTTCGTCGAGGCGATCGGGGACACCTACGCCGAGGTGATCGTGATCAAGAACCACTTCGACCAGGGCGAGATCACGGCGGCGGTCGACCGGGCGCTCGGCGAGCACTGAGCGCGTAGTGCGCCCTTTAGAGTTGGGGCATGAGCACCGAGAACCCGCTGAACGACCCCGCTGCCGACCCGTTCGAGGTCGCGCGGGACGCCGCCGCCGTCATCGCCGAACAGTCCGGCATCGAGCGGCACGACATCGCACTGACCCTCGGTTCGGGTTGGGGCAAGGCCGCCGACATCATCGGTGAGACCGTGTCCGAGATCCCGGCCGACCAGGTCCCCGGCTTCAGCGCCTCGGCCGTCCCCGGACACTCCGGCACGATCCGGTCGATCCGCCTCGCCGACGGCCGCCACGCGCTCGTCATCGGCGCCCGCACGCACTACTACGAGGGTCACGGCGTCCGCCGGGTCGTGCACAGCGTCCGCACCGCCGCGGCGACGGGTGCCTCGATCATGGTGCTGACCAACGGTGCCGGTGGCATCAAGGAGCACTGGACACCCGGCACCCCGGTGCTCATCAGCGACCACATCAACCTGACCGCCGACAGCCCACTCGAGGGCGCGACGTTCATCGACCTGACCGACCTGTACTCGGCGCGTCTGCGTGAGGTGGCCCGGACGGTCGATCCGTCGCTCGACGAGGGCGTGTACACGCAGTTCCGCGGCCCGCACTACGAGACCCCGGCCGAGGTCCAGATGGCGAAGGCCATCGGCGGGCACATCGTCGGCATGTCGACCGCGCTCGAGGCCATCGCTGCCCGCCAGGCCGGCATGGAGGTCCTCGGGTTCTCGCTCATCACGAACCTCGCCGCCGGCATCCAGAAGACGCCGCTGTCGCACACCGAGGTGCTCGAGGCGGGCAGGCAGGCGGAGCCGGTGATCGCGGACCTGCTCGCACGCGTCGTCACCGCACTCGGGCAGCCGGCGTCGTGAAGCTCGACCTCGACCGGGTGCTCGGCACCGCGCGGGCGTGGCTGGCGCAGGACCCCGACCCGGAGACCCGCGACGAGCTGGCCGCGGCGATCGACGAGGCCGCCGACGGTGACGGTCCTGCGGTCCGGGCGCTCGCCGAGCGGTTCGACGGGCGACTGCAGTTCGGCACCGCCGGACTCCGCGCCGAGCTCGGCTGGGGCCCGCTGCGGATGAACCGTGTCGTCGTGACCCAGGCGGCGGCGGGGCTCGCACGGTTCCTGATCGAGACCGGGCGTTCGCCGAGTGTCGTCATCGGCTACGACGGCCGGGTGAACTCGGACGTCTTCGCGCGCGACTCCGCCGAGGTCATGCGGGGTCTCGGACTCGAGGTCACCCTGCTGCCCTCGGCCCTGCCGACGCCGGTGCTCGCGTTCGCCGTCCGGCACCTCGACGTCGGTGCCGGCGTCATGGTGACGGCGAGCCACAACCCGCCGCGGGACAACGGGTACAAGGTCTACCTCGGACAGGACGACGACGGTTCGCAGATCGTGCCGCCCGTCGACGGCGAGATCGCGGCCGCCATCGACGCCGTCGCCGCAGGGTCCGTCACCGACCTGCCGCGCGGCACCGACTACACCGTGGCGACGTCGGCCCTGGTCGATGCCTACGTGGCCGCCACGGCCGCGATCGTGCCCGCTCCGACGCTCCCGGTCGACGAGCAGCCGAAGGTCGTCTACACGGCCATGCACGGCGTCGGGTGGGAGACCGCTCGCGCGGTGTTCGTCGCCGCCGGGTTCGCGTCACCGACCGTGGTGCCGGAGCAGATCGAGCCGGACGGTGCATTCCCGACGGTCTCCTTCCCGAACCCGGAAGAGCCCGGCGCGATGGACCTGGCGATCGCCCGTGGTCTCGCCGTCGGCGCCGACCTGGTGATCGCGAACGACCCCGACGCCGACCGGCTCGCACTCGCGATCCCGACGGCCGCGGACGCCGGTGCGCCGTCCTACCGCCGGCTGTCGGGCAACGAGGTCGGCTGGCTGCTCGGGTGGCGTGCCGCTGCACGGGCGTCCGAGTCCGGCGCGACCGGCACCCTCGCTGCGTCGATCGTCTCGTCGCCGGCCCTGGCCCGGGTGGCTGCGCGCCACGGGCTGGAGTACCGCGACACCCTGACCGGCTTCAAGTGGGTGTCGCGGGTGCCCGGGCTGCTGTTCGGCTACGAGGAAGCCCTGGGCTACCTGGTCGACCCGTCGGTCGTGCGCGACAAGGACGGCATCTCGGCGGCGCTGGAGCTGCTGTCGTTGGCGTCGGACCTCGCCGCGGCCGGATCGTCGATCGCCGGGCAGCTCGACGCCTTCGCCGCCGAGTTCGGGGCGTTCGCCTCGGGGCAGGTCGCGACCCGGGTCGACGACCTGTCGCGCATCGGCGAGGTCATGGCGTCGCTCCGGTCCACGCCGCCTGCGTCCCTCGGTGGCCTCGACGTGCACACGGTGACGGACTACTCGGACGGGGTGCAGGGCTTCCCGCCGTCGGACATCCTGCGCTACGACCTGGCCGGCGACGCACGGGTGATCGTCCGCCCGAGCGGGACCGAGCCCAAGGTGAAGGTCTACATCGACACCGTCGCGGACACCCCCGCCGAGGCCCAGCGCCTGGTCGACGCCATCGCCGACGCCGTGCGCCCCTTGGTGTCCTAGGGCGGGGTGGGCTTCCGCAAAACACCGGTGTTCGCGCTCTGAACACCCGCACAACGCGGTGCAGAACGCGAACACCGGTGTTTTGCTGTTCCTCCACAGGGGGTGGGGGAACGCTGGCTGCTCACAAGGAGGGGGAGGCCGTCGTGCAGGCCGCGCGGAGCCGTGACGGTTGGGCCATGGCTCACATCACGGTGTTCGGCGCGGCTCCGAGCGATCCCGATCCGAGAGCGCACCGACGGCTTGCAGATGCCGCGCGCCGCGGGACCCTCATCCGCCTGACGGCGGGTCGGTACGTTGAACGAGAGGCGTTCGAATCAGCGAGTGCAGCGGAGCGCCATCGTGCACGGGTCGAAGCGGTCGTGCCGAACATCCACCCTGCCCTCGTGATCTCCCACGAGTCGGCTGTGGCGATGCTCGGACTCCCGTGGCTCGGGGAGTTCCCCACGCACGTCGTCGCCACCGATCCGCGTCGAGCCACCGGTCAACGTCGCGCGCACCTGCAGAAGGTCGGAGGGGCGGGTCGCCCCATCGCCTGTGCGAGCGTCGGCGGCCTGCCCGTCACGACCCTCGTGGTCACCGGGGTCGACGTCGCGCTCCGAGCGTCGTTCCGCACGGCGGTGGTCGTGTTGGACGCGGTCCTGGCCCGAGGAGTGCCGCAGGACGCGCTGCTCGCCGAACTGCGCAGCAGGGAGCCCCGTCCGCGGGCGTCCACCCGTGCGCGACGCGCGATCGAGTTCGCGGACGCTGCTGCTGACTCGCCGGGTGAGTCGGTGGCGCGGCTGTGCTGGGCAGAAGCGGGGTTCCCGCCGCCGGTGCTGCAGCAGGAGTTCCGCGATGCGGCCGGCCTGATCGGCCGCGTGGACTTCTGGTTCGAGGACGCCGGCGTCGTGGTGGAGTTCGACGGGCTGGTCAAGTACCGCGACCGGACGATGCGCGCTGGTCGATCGCCCGAGCGCGTCGTCATCGACGAGAAGCTCCGGGAGGACCGCCTCCGTGCGCATCGCCACGTCCGTCGGGTCGTCCGCGTGACGTGGCCGGACGTGGAGCCAGGCGGCAACGGCCCCGTGGCACTCGAGGCAGCCGGAGTGCGCCGTGTTCGATGAAGCAAAACACCGGGGTTCACGAGCCGAACCGCGGCATGCACGTGTTCGACCGGCGAACACCGGTGTTTTGCGGGAGGGAACCCGCGCGCTACGCGAGCTCGAGCAGCACGTGACCGGACGAGACCGTCTGGCCGACCGGGGCGTTCAGCCCGGTGACGACACCGTCCTTGTGGGCCTGCACGGGCTGCTCCATCTTCATGGCCTCGAGCACGACGAGCAGGTCGCCCTTCACCACGGTGTCACCCTCGGCGACCGCGAGCTTCACCACGGTGGCCTGCATGGGCGACGCCACGGACGACCCGGACTTCGCCAGACCGCCACGGACGGCCGACGAGCGGCGCTTCGGGGGAGCGGTGGGCCCGGCGGGACGACGACCGGCGACACCGGCACCGGCAGCACCGCCACCGACGATCGACGGCATGGTGACCTCGATGCGCTTGCCCTGCACCTCGACGACGACGCTGTCGCGCGCAGCCGGGGCCGGCAGTTCCTCGGGGGAGCCGCTCCACGCCGGGATCTCGTTGACGAAGTCGGTCTCGATCCACTGCGTGTACACCGAGAACGGCGAGGAGTCGTCGGTCGCGAACGCCGGGTCGGACACCACGGCACGGTGGAAGGGGAGCACGGTCGGCAGGCCGGTGACCTCGAACTCGGCCAGTGCGCGTCGGGAACGCTCGAGCGCCTCGGCACGGGTGGCGCCGGTGACGATCAGCTTCGCGAGCATCGAGTCGAACGAGCCGGACACGACATCACCCGCGACGACACCCGAGTCGACGCGGACGCCTGGGCCGGACGGTGCGTTGAACGCGTGCACGGGGCCGGGCGCGGGGAAGAAGTTGCGGCCCGGGTCCTCGCCGTTGATGCGGAACTCGAACGAGTGTCCACGCGGTTCCGGGTCCGAGTAGTCGAGCACGCCGCCCTCGGCGATGCGGAACTGCTCGCGCACCAGGTCGATGCCGGTGACCTCTTCGGACACGCAGTGCTCGACCTGCAGGCGGGTGTTCACCTCGAGGAACGACACGGTGCCGTCGGCGCCGATGAGGAACTCGCAGGTGCCGGCACCGACGTAGCCGACCTCGCGCAGGATCGCCTTCGACGACTCGTACAGCGCGGTCTGCTGCTCGGGCGTCAGGTACGGCGCCGGGGCTTCCTCGACGAGCTTCTGGTGGCGACGCTGCAGCGAGCAGTCGCGGGTGGAGACCACGACGACGTTGCCGTGCTCGTCCGCCAGGCACTGGGTCTCGACGTGACGCGGCTTGTCCAGGTACTTCTCGACGAAGCACTCGCCCCGACCGAACGCGGCGATCGCCTCGCGCGTGGCGGACTCGAACTGCGAGGCGACCTCGTCGCGGGTCCGCGCGACCTTCAGCCCGCGGCCACCGCCACCGAACGCCGCCTTGATGGCGACCGGCAGGCCGACCTCGTCGGCGAACGCGATGACCTCGGAGGCGTCCTTGACGGGCTCGATGGTGCCGGGAGCGAGCGGCGCGCCGACCTTCTCGGCGACGTGGCGCGCGGAGACCTTGTCGCCGAGGCGCTCGATCGAGTCCGGCGACGGTCCGATCCAGACGAGCCCGGCGTCGATGACGGCGCGGGCGAAGTCGGCGTTCTCGGCCAGGAACCCGTAGCCCGGGTGCACGGCGTCCGCACCGGAGCGGCGGGCGACCGAGATGATCTTGTCGATGACCAGGTACGTGTCGGCGCTCGTGGTGCCGTTCAGCGCGTAGGCCTCGTCGGCGAGGCGGGCGTGCTGGGCATCGCGGTCCTGGTCGGCGTAGACCGCGACCGACGCCTTGCCCGCGTCGCGGGCCGCGCGGATGATGCGGACGGCGATCTCGCCGCGGTTCGCGATGAGGACCTTGCTGATACGGGGCATGACACAGCAGCGTATTCGTGCGGCGTGCGTGCGTTTTGACTGACGCCCACAAAGAAGCACCCGGATCAGGTGCGGATGTCTACAGTGCCCACAGATCGTGCCAGTCGATGCCGAAGCCACGCAGGAGCATCGAGCGCAGCATCGGCAGGGACATCCCGATCACCGCGGACGGTGCCCCCTCGATCCGCGTGATGTACGCGGCGGCCCGGCCGTCGATGGTAAACGCGCCGGCGACCTCGAGCGGCTCGCCGGTCGCGACGTACGCGTCGATCTCGTCGGGGGACACGTCGTCGGCGAAGGTCAGCACCGCGCTGTCGACGGCGACCACGCGGTCGCCGTCGGCGGCCAGCGCCGACCCGCCGGGGGCGACGTCGCCGAGCTCGGGGACGCCGGCGGCGGACGTGACCAGGGACCGGACGGGAGGCACGGTGCGTGCCGGTCCCGTGCCTCCAGGCCGTCCCGTGGTCGGCTCCAGGTCCGGGCGCCGGTCGTCCCGTCGCCGGTCGATCACGCAGTGCCCGCTCCACAGCGTGCCGCCGCCGGCGGCCAGCATCTGCCGCCAGCGCTCGCGCGCGACCTCCGGGTCGTGCGGCTTGCCGTACAGCTGCCCGTCGACCTCGAAGGCGGAGTCGCCGCCGAACACGACCCCGTCGACCGGCGACCCGGCCACCGTGGCGTCCGCGACGGCCGACGCCTTCGCGACGGCGAGGAGCGAGACGAGTTCCGGACCGGTCAGGTCGCGGCCGAGCGATGCCGCGGCGGCGGCGCCGACGGCGTCCTCGTCGACCCCGGGGGACACGAGGACGGGTTCGATCCCGGACTGGGCGAGGAGTGCTCGGCGGGCGGGGGATGTACTCGCGAGGTACAGACGCATGGGACCATCTCACCATGGGTGAATCCGTCGGCACGCTGCTCGAACTCGACGTCACCGGGATCGCCCACGGCGGCATCTCGGTGGCACGGCACGAAGGACGGGTGGTCTTCGTCTCGGACGCGATCCCCGGGGAGCGCGTCGTCGCCCGGGTGACCGAGGACCGCAAGAAGTCGTTCTGGCGCGCCGACACGGTCCGTGTCCTGACGCCGAGCGAGCACCGCGTCGACCACGTGTGGCCCGAGGCAGCCCTCGATCGCGACCCCGAGACGCGCCCGGGCGGTGCCGAGTTCGGCCACATCGCCCTCGCACACCAGCGCACGCTGAAGCACGACGTCCTCGTCGACTCGTCCGCACGCTTCGCGCGGATGGACCTCGCCGAGGTGCTCGGCCACGACGTCGTCGTCGAGGCCGCGCCCGGCGACGACGCGGCGAACGGCCTCGGCTGGCGCACCCGTGTCCGACTGCACGTCGACGAGCAGGGCACCGCCGGCCCCTTCGCTGCCCGCTCCCACTCCGTGATCCCCGTCGCCAGCCTGCCGCTCGCGACCGCCGTCGTGCAGCAGAGCGCCCCGCTCGGCCGTGGTGCGCTGCCGGGCTCGTCGGTCATCGACGTCCTCGCGCCGAGCGGTTCCGAGGGGGCACGGCTCGTCATCGACGACCAGAAGCCCACCGTGGTGACCGAGGTCGTGGGGGAGCGCACCTTCCAGGTCGACGACAACGGGTTCTGGCAGGTGCACCGTGCCGCCGCTTCCGTGCTGACCGAGGCCGTGCAGGACCTGGTCGACCGCGACCGCCTCGACCCCGAGGGCACCCACCTCGACCTGTACGGCGGTGTCGGTCTGCTCGCCGCCGCACTCGGCGACCTGGTCGGCCCGAAGGCGCGCATCACGAGCGTCGAGAGCGCCGCCCGTGCCACCGAGCACGCGCAGGAGAACCTGTCCGAGTGGCTCGGCGCACGTGCCGAGACCGGCCGGGTCGACCGCTGGCTGACGAACACCGTGGCCAACGCCTCGCGCGCCGAGAAGGACCGCTTCCGCGCCGGCACGGTCGTGCTCGACCCGCCGCGCTCCGGCGCCGGGCGGGACGTGGTCGTGCAGATCGCCGCGCTCCAGCCGGAGCAGGTCGTCTACGTGGCGTGCGACCCGGTGGCACTGGCACGCGACGTCGCGACGTTCGCCGACCTGGGGTACCGGCTCGAGGCCCTGCGGGCCTTCGACCTGTTCCCGCACACCCACCACCTGGAAGCCGTCGCGCGCCTGGTCCCCACGCGCTGAGGGCCGGGGCTCGTTCGACCGCCGTTCCTTGCGTGTCGGGGTGTCCACCAATAGGCGGACCGACCAGCGTGGCGCGGCCGAGAAGCCCCGCACCTGAGTCCGGGCTGGGTATCCTGGGTCGTTGATGGCACTCCGGTTTCAGGGGCCGGCGTCGCGCATCGGAACGAGAGGCCACAGTGGCAGCAGGAACGACAACCACCAGCACCGAGACGTCAGGGGCGGCCACCAGGCCGGTCCGGGTCGCGATCGTCGACGACCACGAGTCCGTCCGACTCGGGATCCAGGCGGCGTGCCAGAACGAGGGGTTCGAGGTGGCGCTCACCGCCGCCAGCGTCCCCGAGTACGTCCAGAACCTCGACGGGCGAGAGGTCGACGTCGTCGTCCTCGACCTGTCCCTCGGTGACGGCTCGACCGTCACCGAGAACGTCAAGGGCGTGCAGGGGACGGGATCGGCGGTGCTCGTGCACTCCATCGCGGACCGGGTCGCCAACGTGCGTGAGGCGCTCGCAGCAGGGGCTGCCGGCGTCATCCCGAAGTCCTCCGCCACCAAGACGGTGATGGCCGCGGTCGCCACCGTCGCACGGGGCGACGTGCTCAACAACCTCGAGTGGGCGAGCGCCATCGACGCCGACCGTGACTTCGCGAAGGCGCAGCTCGGCCGCCGCGAGCGCGAGATCCTGCACCTCTACGCCTCGGGGCTCCCGCTCAAGCTCGCCGCCCAGCAGCTCGGCATCGGCTACTCGACGGCGCGTGAGTACCTCGACCGGATCCGGGTGAAGTACGTCGAGGTCGGCCGCCCGGCCCCGACGAAGGTCGACCTGCTGCGTCGGGCCGTCGAGGACGGGATCCTCCCGGGGCTCGACTCGGGCATCGACCCCGACGGCGACGGTCGCTGACACGGATGGTCACCGCGGCTGAGCCGGGGCGGACGGCCGTCGAACCGGCACCGTTCGGTGCCGATCCGGCGCGCAGCGTCCGCGCCTCGATCACGCAGGCATCGGTGGAGCGGGCGTTCGCGATCCTCCTGGCGATGGCCGCGATCGGGCTCGGCATCGTCGACGCGCCGGCGGTCGTGCAGCAGCTGCCGTACCTCGACCCGTTCTGGGGGCCGACGCTGATGCTCGCGCTCGCGGCGTCGTTCGTGCTCATCGGCGTAGCGGCCTTCGTGCAGCGGGTCGCCCAGATGGCGCAGATCATCTGCGCGCTGCTGTTCCTCGTCGCGCTCGTGACGTGGACGGCGACCGTGCAGGAGCCCATCCCGTCGTCGCAGCAGCCGTGGCCGTGGTGGTTCTGCACGGTCGGCTGCACGGCGGCAGCGATGGGCTTCGCCACGTGGCGTGCGACGGTCTACACCGCGCTCGTGCCGGCGGTGTACGTCGTCGTCCGGCTCAGCCCGCTCGGCGGCGACGTCGGCGTCCTCGCGGTGCTGCTCGACGGGGTCTACACGGCGCTCCTCAGCGGCGCGGTGCTCGTCATCGCGGTGGTGCTGCGCCGCGCGGCCACGGCGGTCGACACGGCGCAGTCCACGGCCGTGCGGCGGTACTCGCTCGCCATCCGGGAGCACGCGACGGAGGTCGAACGGGTCCAGGTGGACGCGATCGTGCACGACAGCGTCCTGACGACGCTGCTCTCCGCTGCACGTGCCGACACGCTCGAGGCCAAGACCCTCGCGGCGAGGATGGCCCGGAACGCGATCGACCACCTCGAGGCCGCGGCCACCGACGGCCCGGGCGACGTCGAACCCGTCGCGCTCGGGGAACTCCGGGCGCGCATCCGCGAGGGGATCGGCGCCCTCCCCGCGCCCGTCCGCCTCGTCCCGACGACGACCGGGTCGGTCCGCCTGCCCGCGTCGGTCGCGGACGCGCTGGCCTCGGCGGCGCTGCAGGCCGCGGTGAACAGCGTGCAGCACGCCGGCGACTGCGACGTCTCCCGCTGGGTCAGCATCGAGCAGCAGGGGCAGGGCGTGCGCGTCGAGGTCGGCGACGACGGCCGCGGGTTCGACGTCGCGGCCATCCCCGCTGAACGCCTGGGGGTCCGCCGCTCCATCGTCGAGCGGATCGCGACCGTCGACGGGCACGCCGAGGTGCACACCGCGCCGGGCGAGGGCACCCGCATCGTGCTCACGTGGTCGCCGGCTGCGAGGACGACCGCATGAAGGTCTCCCTGCCGGCGAGCATCGCCCTCGGACTCGCGTCGCTGTTCTCCGTCTACCACCTGGTCCTCGCCGCGGCCACGCTCCCGCGGGTCGACCAGGTCGCCCCGATCATCGCCTGCATGGCGCTCTACGCCGCGGCCACCGGCCTCGCACTGTTCGTCCCCGGCAAGATCCTGCCGGTCTGGACGGCCTGCTTCTCCCTCGCCACCGCGATCGTGATGCCGGTGATCGCCGCCCCGGTCGTCGTCGAGGGTCGCGGACCCGGCTCCGCCACCTGGTGGATCGCGGCGATCGGCACGCTCATGGTCGTGCTCGTCGTGCGCGGCCGGGGTCCGTTCGCGTGGGCCGGCGTGCTGTTCCTGACCGTGTACACCGTCGCCTGGGCCGGCCTCGGCTCGCTCGGCGGTCTGGGCGTGGTCGGCAGTGTCGCCTGGGTCGCGATCGCCACCGTCTTCGCGGCCGCGATGAGCCGCGCCATCCGCAACACCCGTGAGCTCGTCCTCGCCGAGCAGGAGACCGCCGACTGGCAGGCTGCGCAGGACGCCCACGTGTTCGAGCGGCAGTTCCGGCTGAGCCAGACCACCCGGATGGCCCTGCCGATGCTCCAGCGCATCATCGACTCCTGCGGGGACCTGGACGAGGCCGACCGTGCCGAGTGCCTGCACCTCGAGCAGGCCATCCGTGACGAGATCCGCGGCCGGTCGCTGCTGTCGGACGACGTCCGCGACGAGGTGATGCGCCTGCGTCGCCGTGGAGCGACCGTCCAGCTGCACGACGACGGCGGGCTCGACGACCTGGATGCCCCGGACATCCGTCGCATCCACGCCCGCGTCGCCGAGGCGCTGCGGCAGGCCCGCGACGCCGACAACGTCATCGTCCGGACCGTCGGCGAGGGCTCCGACTCCGCGGTGACCGTCGTCGGGCTCCGCCTCGACGTGGCGGCGAGCGAGTCGGCCGCGCTCGGAGCGGGGCTGGACGATGACGACGGTGACGAGGACGACTCCGTCGCGCTCTGGCTCGAGATCCCGCGGCACGAGCCGGCGTAGCGCGCGGCCACGCGGCCGCGCGCGTGTCGCGACGATGCACCACGTGATCGACGCGTGGACCGTCGCGAACGTGGTGCGGACGCGCACTGCGGTGGGCGCGATGTGGGACAGCCGGGAGGCGCGCGGCGGCCCCGGCACGAGCCTCCCGGCCGTCACGTGGGTGCGCCGGGCTGGCGCGTGCGTGGAAGCGACCACGTCGCTGTCGTACGACGTCGACGCTGTCGTTCCGCATCGGCCCCGCGAGCCGCACCGACGCCCGCCAGCACGCGCTGGACGCCCCCGGGAACGGGGAACGGGCCGGTCGGATACCGACCGGCCCGTTCGCGACCCGAGGCTGAGCGACAACCCGAATGTCGCCCTGCCCCGCAGCGGGCGGTGGCTTCGTACCCTAGTCGGCCACCGACCAGCGATGTCTTTCGTTGAAGGACACCGAACACCAACTACTATGCTCACGCACCAGCTGCATGTCAGTCGTCATTATGGGGGACAATTTCGGCATTTCCGGTCCGCATCCGCAGATCGTGTCCCCCGAGCGAGGGGATACCGACCGGGAAGTGCGCCCCGTGACCGTCATGATCGGCCGCGCACCGAGGGGTACATCAGCGCAGCGATCGGCCCCAGGCGCCCGGTCCGTCCTCGAGCGGGCGGCGGAGCCCCCGAGCCGCCACGTCCCAGCCGGTGCGCGGTTCGACGACGACGGCAGCGCGTCCGGCCGCCGCGGCCTCGTCGGCCTGCCGCTGCAGGACGGCCACGACGGCGGCGAGCTCCTCGGGGGTGGGTTCGCCGGAGACCACCCGGACGTCCGCCACCGAAGCGGGCTCGTCCGAGGGCACGGGTGCTGCGTGGCGTCCCATCAGAGCGGGATGTTCCCGTGCTTCTTCGGCGGCAGCGTTGCACGCTTGCCCCGCAGCGACCGGAGGGCCTTGATGACCGACACGCGGGTGGCGTGCGGCTGGATGATGCCGTCGAGCTCACCACGCTCGGCCGCCAGGTACGGCGACGCCACGTTGTACGTGTACTCGTTGGCGAGCTTCGTCCGGACCGCGGCGACGTCCTCGCCGGACTCCTCGGCCCGCTTGATCTCGGCGCGGTACAGGATGTTGACGGCGCCCTGACCGCCCATCACGGCGATCTCGGCGGTCGGCCACGCGAGGTTGATGTCGGCGCCGAGCTGCTTCGAGCCCATCACGATGTACGCGCCGCCGTAGGCCTTGCGGGTGATGACGGTGACGAGCGGGACGGTGGCCTCGGCGTAGGCGTAGAGCAGCTTCGCGCCGCGGCGGATGACGCCGGTCCACTCCTGGTCGGTGCCGGGCAGGTAGCCGGGCACGTCGACCAGGGTCAGGATCGGGATGCCGAAGGCGTCGCAGAACCGCACGAAGCGGGCGGCCTTCTCGCCGGCGTCGATGTTCAGCGTGCCGGCCATCGCCTGCGGCTGGTTCGCGATGATGCCGACCGTTCGGCCCTCGACCCGGCCGAAGCCGATCAGGATGTTCGGCGCGAAGAGCGGCTGGACCTCGAGGAACTCACCGTCGTCGACGATGTGCTCGATGATCGTGGTGACGTCGTACGGCTGGTTCGTGGAGTCCGGGATCACGACGTCGAGCTCGTGGTCGGCGTCCGTGGTCTCGAGCTCCGGGGCGACGTCGTACGCGGGCGGGTCGGACAGGTTGTTGTCCGGCAGGAACCCGATCAGCGAGCGGGCGTAGTCGAGCGCGTCGGTCTCGTCCTCGGCCATGTAGTGGGCCACGCCGGAGACCGCGTTGTGCGTCTGGGCGCCGCCGAGCTCCTCGAAGCCGACGTCCTCGCCGGTGACGGTCTTGATGACGTCCGGACCGGTGACGAACATGTGGCTGGTCTTGTCGACCATGATCACGAAGTCGGTGAGGGCGGGGGAGTACACCGCACCGCCGGCCGCCGGGCCCATCACGATGGAGAGCTGCGGGATGACGCCGGAGGCCTGGGTGTTGAGGCGGAAGATCTCGCCGTACTTGCCGAGCGCGACGACGCCTTCCTGGATGCGGGCGCCGCCGGAGTCGAGGATGCCGATGATCGGCACGCCGGTCTTGAGCGCGTGCTGCATGACCTTGATGATCTTCTCGCCGGCGACCTCGCCGAGCGACCCGCCGAAGACCGTGAAGTCCTGCGCGTACACGGCGACGTTCCGGCCGTGGATCGTGCCGACGCCGGTGACGACCGCGTCACCGTAGGGGCGCTTGGCGTCCATGCCGAACGACGTGGTGCGGTGCCGCACGAACTCGTCGAACTCCACGAAGGAGTTCGGATCGAGCAGCTGCTCGATGCGTTCGCGAGCGGTGCCCTTGCCCTTCGCGTGCTGCTTGGCGATGGCGGATTCGCCCGCGGCGGTCACGGCCTCGTGGTACCGGTCGCGGAGGTCGGCCAGCCGGCCGGCCGTCGTCGACAGATCGGGGGTGTCTCCTGAAGTCACCCGCTCACCCTACCGGCGGGTGGGACGCTGCCGGTTGGAGGACCCCCACGGTTCCTGCCCGTACATTTGCGTGCATGTCCACATCCCCGTCGCCGTCGTTCCCCGCCACCAGCGAGGCGGTCCGGTCGACGGGCGCGACCATCACCGCCCCCGCCGAGACCGGGTCCACCAACGCGGACCTGCTCGCCGCAGCGCCCGAGCAGCAGCACGGCAGCGTCGTCGCGACCCTGCACCAGACCGCGGGGCGGGGCCGGCTCGACCGCACCTGGACCGCTCCGGCCGGTGAGACGCTCGCCGCCAGCGTGCTCGTCCGCGCCGACCTCGACGACCACGACCGCGGCTGGCTGCCCCTGGTCGCCGGTGCGGCGATGCGCGACGCGATCGCGTCGGTGCTCCCCGCCGGCGCGGACGTCGTCGTGAAGTGGCCGAACGACGTGCAGGTCGGCGGGCACAAGGTGTGCGGGATCCTCTGCCAGGTCGCCGCCGACGGCAGCGTCGTGGTCGGCGCCGGCGTCAACCTGACGATCCCGGCCGACCGGCTGCCCACCCCCACGTCCACCTCGCTCCTGCTCGCGGGCGCGGCCGACGACGCACCCGCCCTGGCCGACGCGGTCCTGTCCGCGTTCCTGCGCTCCGTCCTGGAGGCGGTGGCCGGCCTGGTCGCGGGTGGTCACGCCGCCGAGACGGTCCGGACCCACGTCCGCGCCGCGTGCGGCACGATCGGTCGCCGCATCCGTCTCGAGCTGCCGGACGGCAGCGTCGAGGAAGCCGACGCGACCGGCATCGACGACGCCGGTCGCATCACGATCCGGGACCAGGCGGGGCGCACCAGGGGCGTCGCGGTGGGGGACGTCACCCACCTGCGGTATGCATGACGGCATGACCGCCGAGCCCCCGCCCGAACGTGTCGTCGCACGCCTGCGACCGCACGCCCGTCGGCTGGTGCGCCCGGCGGTGTTCGTCGTGCTCGTCACCGCGGCCGGCGGGTTCGGCTTCGGCGTGTTCCAGGCCCAGCTGGCGTGGCTGAACGCCGTCGTCGCGCTCGTCGTCCTGGTGCTCGTCGTGTTCGGCGGCGCGGTCCCGCTGTTCCGCTGGATGTCGGAGCGGTACGTGGTCACCACCCGTCGTCTGGTCGTGGTGGGCGGCCTCGGCACCCGGACGCGGCGGGAGCTCCTGCACTCCCGCGGCTACGACGTCACGGTGCGGCGTCGGGGCCTGCAGGGCCTGTTCCGCTCCGGTGACGTGCTGGTGTTCCCCGGGGACGACCCGGCGGTGGTCCTCGCCGACGTGCCGCACGCCGACCTCGTCGTCGCCGTGCTGCACGACCTGGTGGAGGCGTACGAGGCCAGGCGTCGGCACCGTGAGCCGGACTGGGACGAGATCGTCGGCGGTCCGGACCGTCCGCCGTGGGGCGACGTGCGGGCCTGACCGCGGACGCCGCGACACCCCCTGGGGAGCAGTGGTGAGACTTCGGCGAGAAACCGGTACCGTCTTCGACGTGCGTATCTCTGTCATCGGCTGCGGCTACCTCGGTGCCGTGCACGCCGCCTCCATGGCCAAACTCGGACACGAGGTCGTCGCTGTGGACGTCGACCCCACCAAGATCGAGCGGCTCGCTGCCGGCGAGGCCCCCTTCTTCGAGCCCGGCCTGCCCGAGATCCTGACCGAGGCCCTCGAGTCCGGTCGGATCCGCTTCACCACCGACATGGCCGAGGTCGCCGGTGCCCGCGTGCACTTCCTCGCCGTCGGCACCCCGCAGGGCCCCACCGGCGCCGCGGACCTGACCTACGTGAACGCCGCCGTCGCCGCGCTCACCCCGCACCTGTCCGCCGGCGAGTTCGTCGTCGGCAAGTCGACCGTGCCCGTCGGCACCGCGGCGCGCCTGGCCGCCGAGGTCAGCGAGGCCGTCCCCGGTGCCACGCTCGTCTGGAACCCCGAGTTCCTGCGTGAGGGCTTCGCGGTGCAGGACACCATCGCGCCGGACCGCTTCGTGTACGGCGTGCCCGACGGTGCGGCCGGCGAGCAGGCCGTCGCCGCCCTCGACGAGGTCTACGCCGAGGCACTGTCCACCGGCACGCCCCGACTCGTCGTCAACCTGCCCACCGCCGAGCTCGTGAAGATCAGCGCCAACGCGTTCCTCGCCACGAAGATCTCCTTCATCAACTCGATGGCCGAGATCGCCGAGGTCGCCGGTGCCGACGTCACCGCGCTCGCCGACGCGATCGGCCACGACGCCCGCATCGGCCGCAAGTTCCTGAACGCCGGTCTCGGCTTCGGTGGCGGATGCCTGCCGAAGGACATCCGCGCGTTCCAGGCGCGGGCGAACGAGCTGGGCGTCGGGGAGTCCCTGGCGTTCCTGGCCGACGTCGACGCCACGAACCTGCGCCGTCGCGCGCACGTCGTCGAGCTGGCGCAGGAGCTGCTCGGTGGGGTCGTCAGCGGCAAGCGCGTCGCCGTGCTCGGCCTGGCCTTCAAGCCGAACTCCGACGACGTCCGCGACTCGCCGGCACTCGACATCGCTGCTCGCCTGCACGAACTCGGCGCCGTCGTCTCGGCGTACGACCCCGAGGCCGTCGTCACCGCGCGCCGCGTGCACCCCGAGCTCGACTACGTCGAGAGCGCTGCCGAGGCGCTGGGTGGAGCGGAGCTCGTGCTCGTGCTGACCGAGTGGACCGAGTTCCGCGAGCTCGACGCGACGGCCGCTGCCGCCCTCGTTGCGTCGCCCGTCGTCATCGACGGCCGCAACTGCCTCGACCGCGAGGCGTGGACCGCCGCCGGCTTCACGTACCGCGGCATGGGGCGCTAGCCGCGACCGACAGGAGGCCCGGTGCCGGTCCGTGGGACCGGCACCGGGCCTCCTGTGCGTTCATCGCGTCGTCAGCCGATGGCTGCGCGCAGCACCGCGCGGTACCGCTCGCCGATCCGTTCGGTGGAGAACTCCGCCGCCGAGACGACGGCCTGCTCCTGGTAGCGCGTCCGCGCCGTGTCGTCGGTGAGCACGCGCTGCAGTGCCGCGCGGAGTGCCGGGACGTCGCCCGGGGGCACGAGCACGCCGGACACGTCGTCCTGCACGACGTCCCGGATGCCGGGCAGGTCGCTCGCCACGATCGCGGCGCCGACCGCCGCGGCCTCGAGCAGGGTCACCGGCAGGCCCTCCTGGTCGCCGTTCGCCGCCGGGATCGACGGAACGGCGACGACGGTCGCCGAGGCCAGGGTCTCGAGGACCTCGGTGCGGCCACGCTGGCCGAGGAACGACACCGGCAGCCCTGCAGCCTGCTGCTCGAGCTGGGTCCGGTACGGGCCGTCACCGACGACGGTGAGCCGCCACGGCACGTCGTCGCCCAGGCCGCGGAGCGCCTCGATCAGGTTGCCGAAGCCCTTCTTCTCGACCAACCGCCCGACGGCGACCACGTGGTGCTCCTGTGGCGCGACGCGCGCGCGGGTGTCGCGGGCCGGGCCCAGGTCGACACCCATCGGGATCACGGTCGAGCGTGACTCGGGCACGCCCCACTCGGTCAGCCGATCACGCATCTCGGAGTTGACGGTGGTGACGTGCGCTGACCGCCCGAAGATCCACCGCTTGAGGCGGACGAGGGGAGCCGCACGGAGCGCGTAGATGTCCCCGCCGTGGGTGGTCACGACGACGGGCACGCCCGGAGCGGCCAGGGTCGCGACGAGGGCCTGGGGGATGGCCCAGTGCGCGTGTATGACGTCGGGCCTCGCAGAACGCACCACGCGCCGCACGGCCAGGTACTGCGCGAGCACCAGGGCGGGCACCTGCACGATGCGGGAGCGGCGTTCCTTGAGGTTGTCGAGGATCGCGCCGTCGGCCAGGTCCTCGAAGCGACGCGGGAAGTACGGGTAGCGACGGACCGCGACCTCGCCGATGCGCTCCTTCGTGGCACCGCCGGGCACGCGGGGCGTGAGGACGAGGGTGTCGAACTCGGTCGCCTCTTGGTGGGCGAGGTCGAGCACGAACGCCGGCACCCCGTCGTCCGGCCGGGCCGGGAACGTCGAGCCCAGGACGAGCAGGCGGGGGCGTCCCTGGGGGGAGCGGGCGGAGCGAGTGGTGCGGGACATCGTGCCTTTCCGGGGGTGGCGGGGGACGGTCCGGTAGGCTCTCACCCCGTGCGCGTACTGATCCACAATAGCGATTCGCCCCACAACCGCGGGGACCGGGCGATCCTCGCCGGCAACGTCGAGCTCGTCCGCCGCCGGTGGCCCGACGCCGAGATCGTGTCCCTGTCCCAGTACCCCGAGCGGGACGCCGCGTGGTTCGGGATCCGGTTCCTGCCGGTCTCCCCGTACAGCACGGGCATCGGCGACCTGTTCGCCCTGCTGCGTGCCGCCCGCGGCGCCGACGTGGTGCTCTGGGGTGGCGGCGAGATCCTGAAGGACTACACGAACAAGCTCGGCCTCGTGTACTGGTTCGGCAAGATGCTGCTCGTCCGTGCGGTCAACAAGAACCTCGTCGGGGCGTTCCAGGGCATCGGCCCGACCACCGCCGGGGTCAGCAAGCGCCTGATCCGCGCCACCGTCGACCTGTGCAGCGCGTTCGCCGTCCGTGACGACGAGTCCCGCGAGAAGCTCCTGTCCTGGGGCGTGACGACGCCGATCGTGTCGTCCTTCGACCCCGCCGTCGTCGGGACGGTCACCCCGCCCGACGCCGAGGTGCTCGAGCGGCTCGAGCGCACCACCGGCCTGACCGCCGAGCAGCTCGACGGCTCGATCGGCTTCGGCGTCCGCCGCTGGTTCCACTACAAGCGCAGCGGCTGGATCCCGTTCCGGTTCCTGCCGAAGCGTTTCCGCCAGACCGGTGTCGACAGCGACAAACTCGTGACCTACCGCCAGGCCGTCGCCGACCTGGCCGACCGCGTCATCGACCGCTGGGACGCCGACGTGGTGTTCTACCCGATGCACATGGAGGCGTCCGAGGGTGACGCCGCGTTCGCCCGCGAGGTCATCGCGCTGATGCGGCACGCCGACCGCACCCACGTGGTCGAGGCCGACGAGTTCTCGCCGTCCGAGTACGCCGGGCTGATGTCCCGCAGCCGCCTGTTCCTGGCGAGCCGCCTGCACTCGGCGATCGTGGCGACCATCGCCGGGGTGCCGGCCGCGGTGCTCTACTACGTCGACAAGGGCCGGCTGTTCTTCGAGCAGATGGGACAGCAGGCGTACTCGAAGCCGATCGAGGCCGCGCTCGAGTCCACGTTCGTCGACGACGTCACGGCGCAGCTCGAGGCGCTCGACGCGGACCGCGACGCGGTCCGTGCGCAGCTCGCCGAGGGCGTGGCCCGCATGGCGACCGCACTCGACGCCGACTTCGCCGAGGCGACGCGCGACGTCCGCTGACACGACGGGCGCGAACGCGCGCCCGTGACGGACAGGAGGCCCGTGGCGACACCGCCACGGGCCTCCTGTCCGTCGTGCGCACGGTGCGGGCTGCGCTGTCCGGTGCTGGGCCGTCCGCTCCGTGCGCGCTTGCATGCTCGCTCGGAGCGAGCAACGGCGCACGGACTGACCAGGTGCGCACGGTGCAGCCGCGTGCCTGACGGGCGTCAGCTCGTCCGGGAGGCGAAGCGCTTCAGGTAGGTGATGTCGTTGCGGTAGACGTCCTGGTCGCCGGGGAGCGTGCCGCTGGACGCCCACTGCCAGAAGGTCCACTTCGACCAGCTGCGGCCGAGGGTGCCGGGCGTGGTGAAGTCCTTCACCGGGTAGATCGCGACGAACAACGGGTTCTTCGAGAACTGGTTGCTGTTGTTCGTGCAGCGCTTCCACCAGTCGGTCGTGGTGTAGATCGCGGGGTACCGACCCGTCTTGGCGACGACCGTCCGGTTGAAGTCCTTGATCCAGCTGCGCATCGACGACCACGACTTGCCGTAGCAGGTGCCCTGGGCGGCGCTGCCGTACTCGATGTCGAGCAGCGGCGGCAGGGTCTTGCCGTCCTTGCTCCACTGGCCGCCGTGCGCGAAGAAGTAGTTCGCCGTCGCGGCGCCGCTCGCCTGGCTCGGCTGGGCGTAGACGTAGCCACCGCGGTACAGGTTGCGCTGCTTCGCGGTCGCGTACTGCTGCTTGAACGTCGAGCTGACGTACGAGGTGCCCTCGGTCGCCTTGACGTACACGAACCGGGCGCCGTTGCCGTACGCCTGCCGGAAGTTCACGCTCGGCTGCCACGCGCTGATGTCGAAGCCCTGCACCCGGCCCGGGGGCGGACCGCCGGCGGAGGCGGCAGCGGCGGAGGAGCTGAGGGCCTGCGCGCTCACGCCGCCGGACAGGGCGTCGGGCGAGGCGGTCGTGACGTGGGACTCGCCGGCGTGCGCGGCGATGCCGGCACCCATGGTGTGGTTGCCGGTGCGGTCCATCTCGGCGATGGACAGCTGCTCGGTGGGTGCCTCTGCCGCCGGCGCCGCTGCCGACGTACCCGCCGTGGGGGCCGGTGCCGCGGTCGCGGGGTCGGTCGTGGTGACGCCGACGGCCGGGCCGCTGGCGAAGGTGATGGCCCCGGCGACGACGGCGGCGGTGCCGAGTCCGAGGAGTCTGCTGATCGGTGCGCGCATGTGGTCTCGTCTTCCCTGTCGAGATGCCGTGGGCCTGATCTCCCACGCCGAGGTCCGAGTGATGCTACCCGGCCTCGGCGACACATGTCCGTCAGGCGCACACGGGCGGCACCCGCCGCGGTGGGCTACCGCCGCCGGCGCGGCGCTGTGTCGGTGTCGTCGGTCTCGACCTCCGGCAGGCGCCCGCGCGAGGCGACCTCGCGCGTGGCGTGCTTCTGCCGGCGGTTGAGGAAGTTGCGCTCGACGAGCCACCACATCCCGACGCAGATGGCCAGGGTGACCGGGATCACCACGAAGACCATCAGCAGGAACTGCCACTTCGGGTACAGGCCCATCGGCAGGAGCAGCAGGTTGCCGAGTCCGAGCAGCGGGCTGTGGAAGAGGTAGACCGAGTACGACACGAGGCCGGCGAGCACGAACGGCTTCCAGGCGAAGAACCGTGCCAGCCAGGTGTGCTGCCCGGACACGGCTCGGCGTCCCATCCAGGTCAGCAGGATGCCGGCGAAGATGCCGAGGACGACCTCGGACGGCCAGGTCTGGTGCTGCCAGTAGTCGCGGTTGCGGAAGAAGACGAGGAGCATCCCGACGAACATCGCGGCGACGAACACGCCGCCCTGCCACCGCGGGCCGCCGAGCTTCGAGGCGTTCAGCTTGCCGGTCAGGTGCTCGTCACGGGCCTTCACGGTGAGTTCGGCGGCCAGCATGCCGACCGCGAAGAGGCCGACGAACCACGGGTGCATCCACGAGTAGCGGCTCTCGGAGCCCATCCACATGCCGATCAGGACCAGCGAGGACGCCGTCGCCCAGCCGCCGAAGACCTTCCAGAGCGGCAGGATCAGCAGCGGCATGAGGAAGTAGATCTGCCACTCGACGGCGACCGTCCACATCGGGCCGTTGATCTTGCCGATGTACTGCGGGAAGAAGTCGTGCACCAGGAAGAAGTGCGTGAGGAAGGTCCCCCAACCCATCGGCAACTTCGTGTCCCACTGCGTGCCACCCGGCTGCCCCATCACGGGGACGAACAGGATGATGAGCGCGAAGACGACGAGCGACGCCCAGTACGGCGGGATGATCCGTCGTGCGCGGCGCCAGATGAACTTCCAGAAGCCGCCCGGCAACCGGTAGCGGTCGAACCGGGTCACGACGGGGAGCATCAGCACGTAGCCGGACAGCACGATGAACAGCGGGACGCCGAGGTAGCCCCACCCGATGAACGGACGGAGCCACGGCAGCTCGGTCGGACCGGTGCCCCGCATCCCCGTGAAGAGGTACGCGTGGTAGAACACCACGGCGAGGGCGGCGAGTCCGCGGAGACCGTCCAGGTACGGGAACTCGAGACGGCCCCCGGCTCGGGGAGCGGCGGCCCTCGGTTCGGCTGCGGTTTCGGCTGCGCGGGTTTCGGTGGCCAACGAACGTCCTCGTGGTGGTCGGAGCGGGGTCCCCGGCAGTCTCCCACACGCCGAGCGTCCCTCGCGATCCGGCCCGGTGCGGTCCGACAAGCGATCGGATGTCATGATGAAGCACGTGACCGTGACGACGCCCGCAGCACCGCAGTCCGCCCACGAGCCCGTTCGAGGCCGTTCGGGGACGGCTTCCCGACGGTACCGGCACCTGGTCGCACCCCTGCTCCTCGCGGTCCTCACGGTGGTCGGCGTCGTCCTCTGCGCTGCGGTGGCCTACCACAACCGTCTCGGCGTCACCAACGTCGACGGCATCTCCTACATGGGCATCGCGCGCGAGTACGCGAACGGCTGGCTGCCCGATGCGATCAACGCGTACTGGTCGCCGCTGGTCTCGTGGATGATGGCGCCGTTCGTCGCGCTCGGCCTCGGCCTGCAGACGGCCTTCGCGATCGTCAACTGCTTCGCCGCGGCCGTGGTGCTCGGCATCGGCGGGTGGCTCGTCTGGTCGCAGAACCACCGCATCGTCCCGGCCCTGGTCTTCATGGTCACGGCGATCCCCGCGCTGATGAGCGCCGTGCCGGTGCAGACCCCGGACCTGCTCGTCGTCGCGTGGGTCGTCGGGTTCCTCTGGGCACTCCGGTGGGCCGACCAGGCGCTGCACGGATCGACGCGGGCGCGGGTCGTCTCCGGAGCCGTGCTCGGTGCCGTCGCAGCCCTCGGCTACTTCACCAAGCTGTTCCTGCTGCCGGTGGCCATCGGTGCCGTGATCCTCTGGCTGCTGCTGCGCGTCTGGTCCGCCCGCCGTCGCCACGAGCCCGTGCGGCACTGGTGGACGGCGCCCGTCGCGACGATCGTCGTGTTCGTCGTCGTCATCGCCCCCTGGGTCGGTGCCCTGACCGCCAAGTACGACACCGTGACGCTCGGGTCGTCGCTGTCGGTCAACATCGGATCGAAGTTCGACGACGGCGGTCGAGCCACGGACTGGCCGTTCCTGCCGGTCCCGCCCAACGACCACGCCTTCTCGCCGAACGAGGACTTCACCCCGTCGGTCTACAAGCAGGGCCCGATGGACAACCCGGACCCCGCCGTGGTGCCGCCGGCCACCTCGTCGTCCAGCGACGACACCGCGCCGAAGGTCACGAAGGAGTCCGGCATCGCCGCCCGCGCCGGCTACTACCTGCACGAGCGCATGCTCGCCCTGCCGTACTACCTGCAGAAGATCAGCACGTTCGCCCCGTTCGCGGCACCGATCGCGCTGCTCTTCGCCGCCGCACTCGTCATCGGTGTCGTGCGCTTCCGCCGCTACGCCTTCACCTGCATCGTCGCCGCGACGACCCTGGTCTACTTCGTCGGCTACGGCATGATCACGTCGTCGTCGAGCGGCGGCGGCAACGCGCGCTACTACTGGCCGCTCTTCTACCTGACCGCGATGATCGGTGCGCTCATGCTGCCGGCGGTCTGGCGACTGGTGCGCCGTCGTGGCGTGGTGCGGACGATCGTCGCGTGCCTGGCGATCGCCGTGGTGCCCCTGGCGTCGTACACGCAGAACTGGCTCGGGTCGCCGGCGCCGTTCTACCCGTCGGTGAACCGGACCGAGCCGCTGCGCGTCCTCGGCCCGACCCGGGTGCCGGAGATCGTCCGGCTCGCCGACCAGATCCGGGCGAGCGGCGCGCTCCCCGAGGACGCCACCGTCATCGGGTCGAACTACCGGTCGCTGGCGTCGCTCGCCTTCCTGACCGACACGCGTGTGTACGGTCGCTCAGGTCAGGGGTACACCTACCAGTCGGACGCGATGCGCAAGCTGTTCCTCGACCAGGGCGTGCAGTACTTCGTGCAGTTCGACGCGGCCACCGCCCCGGCGCGCGACTACTCGGCGGCCGGCAAGGTCGTCGGCACGTACAACGCGACGATCTCGTGCAGCACCGACCGGTCGACCGACCCCGAGGTCCCCTGCCGCGTCCAGGTCATCAAGCTCGCCCGGTAGCGCGAGCGACGGGGCGAGCGAGGGCCGCAGCGGCACCGCAGGGAGCGGCCCGCCCCACCGTCTACCATGACCTGAGCCCGAGACCTGAGCAGGAGACCCGTTTGTCCGTCAGCACCAGCGACACCCCCGCGCCCGAGGGGAAGCGTCCGTCGAAGCGACGACGGTTCCTCGGCAAGGCGATCCCGATCGTCTTCTACGTCCTGCTCGCGGTGTTCCTCGTGCTGTACGTGCGCGGCGTCGACTGGGGGCAGCTCGCCGGACTCGACTGGCAGTGGTCGTGGGTGGCCCTCGCGACGGTGATCAGCCTCGGGTTCCGCTACTGGGGTGTCGGCATCTGGTTCTACCTGCTGCGACGACTCGGTGCGACCGGGCTGAAGGGCAGTGGCGTCACCCTGACCTACGTGTACGCGAAGTCGTGGATGGGCCGCTACATCCCGGGTGCTGCCACCTGGATCATCGGCAAGGTCTACTTCGCCTCGAAGCACGGCGTCTCGAAGGCCCGTCTCGGTGTGAGCGGCCTGCTCGAGGGTGCCCTGCAGATCGCCGCGACCCTGGCCCTGGCGCTCGTGCTGCTGCTCATCGACCCGCGCACCCACAACCTCGACCCGTGGCTCATCGTCCTGATGATCGCGGCGTTCGTCGGTTGTGTCGTCTGCCTGATCCCGCGGGTCTTCGTGTTCCTGATCGGGATCGCGCTGAAGATCCTGCGCCGCAAGCCGCTCGAAGCCGACGTCCGCCCGAACCTCGGCACGGTCCTCGGCGGGGCCGGTCTCTACGTCGCCGGAGCGGTGCTGTCCGGCACGGCGTACTACTTCATCACCCTCGGGGTGTACCCCTCGCTGAAGATCACCGACGCGGCCTTCGTGATCGGTGCCGCCAGCATGGCCTCGGCGATCAGCATGCTGGCCGTCTTCGCGCCCGGCGGGCTCGGTGTCCGCGAGGGCGTCCAGGCCCTCCTGCTGGCCCTCGTGATGCCGGTGCCGATCGCCCTCGTGGTCGTCGTCGTCACCCGTGTCTGGAGCCTCGCGGTCGACGGACTCTTCCTGCTCTGCGCCGCGGCCCCCACGTGGTTCCGGCGCAACCGGCCGACGGACGACCCCTCCGCGGTCGAGAGTGGCGTCCCCGCCGCCTGACGCGGCAGCGAGTGTGCAGAAGACGTCGGGTCCCGTGTCGGGACCCGACGTCTTCTGCTCACTGGGCGGCCGTGGCGCGCCTGGCGACGGACGGGAGGCCCGTGCCAGCTGGCACCGGGCCTCCTGTCCGTCTCGCAGGGGCGTCCAACCCGCGCCGTGCGCCGTCCGCCGAGTGGTCACGAAGTGTCGCCTGGAGACGCTCCAGACGACGGTTCGCGACCCCTCGGGGCCGCGCCTGCGGCACGTCGTGCCCGCCCGGCGCTCCGCGGCCGGGCGTGTCAGCGGACGGGAACCGTCGTCGACAGGGCGCGACGGTCGGCGCGCGCGACCTGCACGACCGAGGCGACGAGGCCCACCGCGACCAGCGCCACGACGACCACGAGCACCGCGGGTGGCACCGGGCCGATCTCGGAGTAGCGCAGCAGCCCACGCCCCGTCACCGGGAACACCGCCGCGTTCCAGAACCAGGCGGACGCCACCGCGAAGCCGTACACGCCCACGGCGGGCAGCGCGACCGCCAGTGCCACGGCGCCCCAGGCGCGTGCCCGTCCGGCCGGTACCAGCCGCCGCCACGCGAGCGCGCTCAGCACGATCAGGCAGACGATCGCGGGGAAGTAGTACCGGCCCTGGGTGGCGGCGACCTCGGTGGTGGTCAGGTACGAGTGCGCGCTCGTGCGGTTCTGGATGCCGATCAGGAGCGCCGGGAACACCGCGAGGCAGAGCGCCGTCCGCAGGTCCGGGCCGCGGCGGAACGCCCAGCCGACGAGCACCACGAGGGCGACCAGGGTGAGGACGGCGGTGAGCAGATCGCCGATCGTGACCTGTGCCCGGCCGCCGAAGCTGCCCCAGAACGTGCGGGCGAGGGTGCCCCAGCTGACGTCGAGGAAGTGCCCGAGCGTGGGGCTCTCACCCGGCGGGAAGTCCTTCGGGGGCCGCATGGCCGTGTAGCCGTTCGGCTGGATCCGCCCGTACGACACCAGGTTGTGCAGCCACCACCACGCGCCGATGCCGCCGGAGACCGCCATCGCGACGACCGTGCGCACGATCCGTTGCCGCAGGGACAGCACCCCGGCGCCGGCGAACAGCACCACCACCGCGACGAACGGCACCGCCGGCAACCCCGTGCCCTTGATCCAGACCAGGGCCCCGAGCACCGCCGCCAGTGCGATCGTGGTGCGCCAGCGGGTGTCCCCGGTGAGCAGACGCGTGGCGAGCCAGACGACGATCCCGGCGACGAGCAGGACGGGGGCGTCGTTGGAGAACGACGAGCCGATGGACGCGAGCTCGGGCGTCGCGAACACGGCGAGGGCGCCGATCAGCGCGGCGCGGGGGCTGCGGGTCACCCGGCGCACCGACGCCCAGACGAGCAGCGGCAGCGCGGTCACGGCCAGCACGTCGGCCAGGCGGAGGGCGATGAACGCGTGGTCCCAGCGGAGCTCGCCGAAGTCGACGGCACGGAGCACGGCGGCTCCGGCCAGGTAGGCGGTCGGCGGGTGCTGGGTCATCTGGTTGACCGTCGCCGAGGGGCCGGGGGCGTTCTGCAGCAACTCGCCCACCGTCGACCACTCGTCGGACGGCTTCGTCGCCTGCTCGACCTTGGCGGCCTGCACGGCGTTGGTGACGAACAGCTCGCCGGGGGCCGCCCACGCGTCGCCGAGGGCGAGGTGCACCGAGGCGTCGATGTGCGCGGTCTCGTCGGGCGCTTCGAACACCGGGACGATCAACGCCCACGCCACGAGCCACAGCCCGAAGGTCGCCGTGATCACCGCGATCGCGACACGTTCCCAGCGCGCGGTGCGGGGTGGAGCAGGGGTGGTGGTCGTCTCGGCCGTCACCCCACCGATCCTAGGTCAGGCGTCGTGGGGGACCCGCGGCCCGTCGGACACCGACTCGTCGGCGGTGGCCGGCTGCGTGGCGGTGCGCTCGGGGTGGTAGACCCAGACCTTGTAGAGCCAGAACCGGAAGACCGTGCCGAGCACGAGCCCGACGATGTTCGCGACGTTGTCGGCGAGCACCGAGGTGAGCCCCATGGCGTAGTGCGAGACCCCGAGGCAGGCGAGGGCGATGACCATGCCGCCGAGCGAGACGACGACGAACTCCACACCCTCGCGGGTGGCCACGGCGCGACGCTGCTCACGGAACGTCCAGTACCGGTTGCCCATCCAGTTGACGAAGATCGCCACGACGGTGGAGATGACCTTCGCCCAGAACGGGCCCGAGTGGACGTCCTCGGGGTTCAGGACGGTGATGCGCAGCACGTTGAACACCGTGGTGTCCACGACGAAGCCGACGGCACCGACGACGCCGAAGCGTGCCAGCTGGGCGATGAGGCGCCGCACGAGCCCTCCAGGATCCGTAGAGTTGTGACCGGTCGTCCAGAGCACGACCCGAACAGCGATTGTAGACAACGCGTTCCCACCGCGCGGTGGGAGCGCCGGAAGGATCACACAGCATGGCGTTGCGCGTCGGGGTCATCGGTGGGGGACAGCTGGCACGGATGATGGTGCCGGCCGCGGTCGAACTCGGGATCGACATCCGGGTGCTCGCCGAGGGGCCGCGCATGTCGGCGAGCATCGCCGCCACCGCCGAGGGCGACTACCACGACGCCGCCACGGTGCTCGAGTTCGCCCGACAGGTCGACGTCGTCACCTTCGACCACGAACACGTGCCCCAGGACGTTCTGCGCACGCTGGTCGACGCGGGCGTGGCGGTCCACCCCGGCCCCGACGCGCTGGCCGTCGCGCAGGACAAGATCACGATGCGTCGCCGGCTGAGCGACCTCGGCCTGCCGGTGCCCGACTGGGTGGCCGTGCACGACCCCGACGAGCTCCGCGGGTTCCTGGCCGACCACGGTGGCCGAGCCGTCGTCAAGACCCCGCGGGGCGGGTACGACGGCAAGGGTGTCCGGGTCGTCTCCGACGCCGCCGAGGTCGACGACTGGTTCATCGCCGTGGCCGAGGCCGGCGGCGACCAGGCCCTCCTGGTCGAGGAGCTCGTCCCCTTCACCCGCGAACTCGCGCAGTCCGTGGCACGCCGCCCCTCCGGGCAGGTCGTCGCCTGGCCGCTCGTCGAGACCGTGCAGCGCGACGGCGTCTGCGCCGAGGTCATCGCTCCGGCCCCGGACAGCGCCGGCCGGATCGCCGACCTGACCGAGTCGATCGCCGTCCGCATCGCCGAGGAACTCGGGGTCACCGGTGTGCTCGCCGTCGAGCTGTTCCAGACCGACGACGAGCGCATCCTCATCAACGAGCTCGCGATGCGTCCGCACAACACCGGGCACTGGACCATCGACGGCGCCACCACGAGCCAGTTCGAGCAGCACCTGCGTGCCGTCCTCGACCTGCCGCTCGGTGCCACCGGCTCGTTCGCCCCGGCGTCCGTCATGGTCAACGTGCTCGGCGGACCCGCCGACGGCGACCTCGCCGCCCGGTACCCCGCCGCACTCCAGGCCTTCCCCGAGGCCAAGTACCACTTCTACGGCAAGGCACCCCGGGCCGGGCGGAAGATCGGGCACGTCACGGTGCTCGGCGACGACGTCGACGACGTCGTCTACCGCGCTCGCGCGGCCGCTGCCCACTTCGACGACTGAGGTCGCGTCCTCGACGTGACCGGATGACGACACGGGAGGCCCGTGGTGACGCCGCCACGGGCCTCCCGTGTCGTGTCGGCGCGGGACGCACTTGTCGGCCGGTCTGCGGACACCCCCTCGGGTGGCACCCGCTCGGGAGGCTGGTGGGGGACGGGAACGCGTGTTCTCCTGGAGCAGTCAGGGAACACACGTCCAGGGGAGTCTCCATGCGCCGCCGTCCGCGCCGTACCGCCGTCTGCGCCGCCGCAGTCGCCCTCGTCGCTGCCGTCGCCGGCCTGCTGCCGACCGCGACCGCGTCGGCAGCGACCTCGGCTTCCGCCATCCGCTCGGCGACGTCCGCGTCGCTCTACGGCGCCGGGCCGTACCGGTCGCCCACGAGCGAGGCGGCGAAGGCCCAGACCGCCCTCGCAGCCACCGACCCGGCCGGTGCCGCGGCGGCCGGGACCATCGCCCGCTACCCCGTCGCCACCTGGCTCGGCGACTGGACACAGGGGACACAGCTGACCAAGACCATCAGCACCGCCCTGACCGGGGCCGAGCAGTCCGGCACCACCCCCGTGTTCGTGCTCTACGCGATCCCCGACCGTGACTGCGGCGGGTACTCGGCCGGCGGGTTCGACGAGCGTTCCTACGACGACTGGGTCGACCAGGTCACCGCGGCGCTCACCGGGCACCGTGCAGCCGTCGTCGTCGAACCGGACTCGCTCGCGATGCTCAGCAACGCCAAGTGCAGCACGGCGCTCGACGAGCAGCGCTACCGGATCCTCTCCCGCACCGTCGCCGGCCTGACCGCTGCCGGGGTCCCCGCGTACCTGGACGCCGGCAACTCGAACTGGGTGCAGCCCGCACTGATGGCGTCGCGACTGAACAGCGCGGGGGTGCAGCAAGCCCGCGGCTTCTTCACGAACGTCGCGAACTACTACCCGACCGCCCAGGAGCAGGCGTACGCGCAGAAGGTGTCCGCCGCGACCGGGGGTTCCCACTACGTGATCGACACCTCGCGCAACGGGCAGGGCTGGCGCGGCACGTGGTGCAACGGACCCGGCGCCGGGCTCGGTACCTCGCCCCGGGTGGTGTCCGACGGCACGGCGCTCGACGCCCTGCTGTGGGTGAAGACCCCCGGCGCGAGCGACGGCACCTGCAACGGTGCCCCGGCCGCCGGCAAGTGGTTCTCGGCCTACGCACAGGCCCTCGTCGCGAACGCCCGCCTGGGGGCACCCGCTGCCGACATGACACCCCGTGGGTCGCTCGAGGCCGTCGCCGGCACCGGCGGCGGCGTCCGCGTGTCCGGGTGGGCCTACGACGAGGACGACCCCACGCAGCCCGTGCGGGTCCGTGCCACCGTGGACGGGGCCGCGGCCGGCGTCGCCACCGCCGGGCTCGACCGTCCCGACGTCGACGCCCGCGCCGGTGTCGGCGCGACCCACGGCTTCGACGTCGTGCTGCCCACCGCGGCCGGCGCTCGCCGTGTCTGCGTCACCGCGGTGAACATCGGCGCCGGATCGGACACCGCGCTCGGCTGCTCGACCGTCCGCGCGTACCGGCACGACCCCTACGCCGGGCTCGAGTCCGCCACGGCCGTGGCCCGCGGCATCGCCGTGCGCGGCTGGGCGTTCGACGGCGACGCGGTGACCGCGGCGACCCGGGTGGCGATCACGGTCGACGGCAGACGGGTGACGTCACTGGACGCCGGCCGGAAGCGTGCCGACGTGGACGCGACCTGGGGCGCCGGCCGTTCGCACGGCTTCGCGGGCACGGTCCGGGTGGCGGCCGGCAAGCACACGGTCTGCGCGGTCGCGCACAACACCGGGACCGGAGCGGACCGGACGGCGTCAACGTGCCGGACGGTGCGGGTGCGCTGAGGCGGCGTGCGGCGTGCGGCGTTCGGCGTCCGGTGCGAGGTTCCGGGTGCGAGAGGATGGACGCATGCCGCGTGATCTCGTCCGCCGGGCCGCCCGACGCCTGCGCCGTGTGGTCGTCGGGGCCCCACCGCAGCCGGTGCCCCTGCCCGTGCTCGGGTACGTCGTCGCCGGCGGTGGGGGCGCGCACCCGGCCTCGGCACACGTCCGTGTGGTCCGGCGCACCGAGCACCTGGCGTCGAGCGGCACCGCCGAGGCCCGTCAGGTGGACCCGGCCGCGTTCGTCGACGGCTCCGACACGACGCCGTACGCCGCACTCCTGGTGCAGCGTGACATCCTGCCGCGTGACGACGTGCAGCCCTTCCTGGTGGCCGCCGCGGCCCGGGGCATCCGCGTCGTGGCCGAGGTCGACGACGACTTCTTCACCGATTCCGGGCGCGAACGACTGGCTCGTGCCGAGTACGACCCCGACCGGCTCGCCTCGATCGACGCCCTGGTGCGGGGTGCCGACACCGTCGTCGTGAGCACGCCCGAACTCGCCGACGTCGTCCGTCCGGTCGCGCGGGACGTCGTCGTCGTGCCGAACGCCCTGGACCCGGAGATCTGGACCGCCGGCCCGACGGACGACGATGACGACGAGCGCCCCGAGGGGGAGCACCGCGTGCTGTACATGGGCACGCTCACCCACGCCGCCGACCTCGAACTGCTCCGTGACGTCTTCGCCGACCTCGCCACTGCGGACGGCACCCCGATCCGGCTCGAGGTCATCGGCGTGACGGACGAGAGCGGCGCGGACTGGTTCCGCCGGGTCGTCGTCCCCGACGGGCACTACCCGGCCTTCTCCCGCTGGCTCGTGGCGCACCGGGAGCGCTGGCGAGCGGGTGTCGCACCCCTGCGCGACGAGGAGTTCAACCGCGCGAAGAGCGACCTGAAGTTCCTGGAGTACACCGCGCTCGGACTGCCCGCCGTGGTCTCGGACCGGCCGTCGTACGCGGTGGCACGGGCGCACGGCGCCGTGGCCGTCCCGGATGACGTCGGAGCGTGGCGGGACGCCGTGCGGACCGCTGTCGAACGCGGCCGACCGGACGAGCGCGCTGCGCGCTGGGTCGCCGGGGACCGCACGATCGGCCACGACGGCGACACCTGGCGGCGGGTCCTGCTCGGCTAGGCTCGTCGCGTGACCGACACCGCCGCACCCGCACAGCCGCTCGTCTCGATCATCATGGGGTCGGACTCCGACTGGCCGACCATGCGGGCCGCGGCGGAGATCCTCGCCGAACTCGGCATCCCGTTCGAGGCGGACGTCGTGTCGGCGCACCGCACCCCGGACAAGATGACCCGCTTCGCCCGCGCGGCCGCCGAGCGCGGCATCCGGGTCGTCATCGCCGGGGCCGGCGGCGCAGCACACCTGCCCGGCATGGTGGCCTCGATGACCACGCTGCCGGTGATCGGCGTCCCGGTGCAGCTCGCGCGCCTGGACGGCCTCGACTCGCTGCTCTCGATCGTGCAGATGCCGGCGGGCATCCCGGTGGCGACGATGGCGATCAACGGTGCCGCCAATGCCGGTCTGTTGGCGGCGCGCATCATCGGTTCCTCGGAGCCGGCCGTCGCCGCTCGGCTGACGGAGTACGCCGACGGGCTCGAGCGCCTGGTCGAAGAGAAGGCCGCGCGCCTCCGCGACGCGCTCTGACGCGGCGGGGCAGGGCTGGGCTGGGCTGGGCCGCGATCGGGTCCTGGGCCGCGCTACGGTAGCGGGATGCGCCGCGCCGTCCCCGTCCTCGTCCTCGCCGTGATCGCCGTGGTCGCCGCGGTGGTCTGCGGGTTCGCCCTGCACGCCGCCGGTCCGTTGAACCCGGTGTCCGGCTGGTCCGGCCCTGCTGAACGGGGCTTCGTCTCGACGAAGTCGCAGTACGACTCGATGCTCACCTCGGTGCACGTCGCCGAGGTCGCGGCCGTGGTCGTCGTCGTCGCGGTGCTGGCAGCCGTCGTGGTCGCGCTCGTCACGCGTCGTCGTCGCGCCCGGCCCTGATCGGACGGCGCAGACGACGACCCCTGCTCGAGTCGACGGGGCTCCCGGTCGCGCCACGCGCTCTGACCAGGACTCCCAGCCGACGGTTCGGTCATCGTGCAAGGCCCGCGCACTGGGGGTACGCAGCTGTGTCAACCCCCGGACGCACATCGTGGACAGCAACTACCGTGAACGCCGGGCAGCCGAGATCCGGTCGCCCGGCACCCACACCGAACGGGTGCGAACCGTCACGTCAGGGAGTGACCGAGCCCATGCAGGAACGCGCCACCAGGAGAGCCGCACTCGCCGTCGTGCTCCTCGGAGCAGCACTCGTCGCCGGCCCGCTCGGCCAGGGGACCGCAGCGACCGCCAGCTCGGCACCGCTCGGCGACGTCGGGAAGTTCAAGCAGACCTTCCGCGAGCAGTTCAGCACCCCGGCCAGCGCCAAGGGGGCCTTCGCGAAGCAGTACGCGAGGTCGTGGCAGCCGTACCCGGACGGCACCGGCGGCATGTACTACTCGGGGTCGCAGATCAGCTCGCACCACGGGTACATGGACGTCAAGCTCGACGGCAAGCACGGCGCCGCCGGCACCTTCGGCACGCCGACGGGCGCCTGGGGCCACAAGGGCGGGAAGTTCATCGTCCGCGCCAAGGCGACCGGTGGTGCCGGCAACGGCGCGGCCTTCATGCTCTGGCCGTCGTCCGACCGCTGGGCCGACGGGGAGATCGACTACCCCGAAGCCAACTTCGACCAGCAGCCGATGCTGCACCACCACTCGATGATCGCGGGACAGGAGGCGAACGCGGTGAGCGTGGGCACCGGTGTCTCCTGGCGGTCGTGGCACACGTACTCGATCGAGTGGATCCCCGGGAAGTCCGTCCGCTACCGCCTCGACGGCAAGGTGATCAAGACGGTCACCAGCCATGTGCCGAAGACGGCGCACCGGTACATGTTCCAGGTCGGCGACTGGGGCGACGCGGGGCACCTGTACATCGACTGGGTCAGCACCTACACGTACAAGGGCTGACGCGGTCCGACCGTCAGAGGTCGGCGTGCAGCTGCCAGGTCTCCGCCGCGGAGTCCGACCAGTCGTACATGCGTGCGCGGTCCGGACCCGCCACCGCCAGTCGGCTGGCCAGGTTCGGGTCGTGCACGACCTGGTAGACCGCCTGGGCGAGTCGTGCCGGGTAGGACTCCCGCGGCGACCGGGCGACGGTGACCCCGGCGTCCGAGGCGACCTCGGCCACGGCGGGGTCGTCGGAGTGGATCACCGGGGTACCGAAGCTCATCGCCTCGATCACGGGCAGGCCGAACCCCTCGGCGAGGCTCGGGAACACGAACACCGTCGCGCGGTCGTAGACCACCGCGAGGTCTGCGTCGTCGATGCGGCCGAGGACCTTCACCCGGTCGCGTGACAGGCCCGCACGCTCCGCGGTGCCGTACACGTCGACGTCTCCCCAGCCGTCCGGGCCCGAGATGACGAGGGGGATGTCGGCCGGAGCGTCCGGGTGGGCCATCGCCTCGATCAGGGAGGCCAGGGCCTTGCGGGGCTCGAGCGTGCCGACCGCGAGCACGTAGCGGTCGGGCAGGCCGAGACGTTCCGCGCGCAGGTCGGCGTCGACGGGCAGCCGGAGGCGTCCGCTCGGGGCGCCGCCGATGACGCGGAGCCGGTCGTCGAAGCGGTGGATCTCGTTCAGGGCCCCCGCGACGGCGTGGGTCGGCACCACGACGGCGTCGGCGTGCTTCCACGCCCGCTTCACCATCGCCTTGTGGAAGTGGACGCCGCGCGGCGTCAGGGTCTCGGGGTTGGTCCACGGCACGACGTCGTGCACGGTGACCACGGTCTGCCGACCCGGGTCCTGGAAACGGTCGTGCTTGACCAGTGGTGCGAGCACGCTCGGCGCGTGCACCATGCCCTTCGCGATGCCGCCGACGAACCCGCCCTGCCAGGCGAGCGACAGCTCGCGCCGCGGCAGCGGGAGCCGCTGCAGGTCGGACAGCCCCGGCAGGAGCTTCCGCAGGTGCGCCATCTCGTCGGACCCGACGGCGGAGACCACGCCCGCGACCTCGCACCCGCTCGGCGCGTGCTCGACGAGGTGCCGCGCCAGTTCCTCGGCGTAGCGCCCGATGCCGCCCGGCACGGGAGCGACGATCTGGTCGACGATGACGTGGAGGGTGGTCATGGTGCTGTGCTCCTCGTCGTGGTTCGTGGACCGGTGGTCCGTGGACCCCTGGTCAGGGGCCGAGAGCCGGCCCCGCGCTCGGCTGCCCGACACTACCAGGGTGGTCCCGGCGCCCCCTGGGCGCGGTCGGTGGGCGGTCTGGAGGCGCGGGTCGGGTTCCCGACGTCCCGGGACCGACCCGCGCCTCCTGGCCGAGAGCCGCGCCTACGCGGTCAGCGCACCCGCCGCGACGGCGGCGTGCAGCGCCTCGCGCCAGTCGCGCATCGGCGCGAGGCCGGCGCGCGACCAGCCGTCGTGGCCGAGCACGCTGTACGCCGGACGCGGTGCCGGACGGACGAACGCCGCACTGTCCGTGGGCAGGACGCGCTCCGGGTCGAGCCCGAGCTCGCGGTAGATGGCCTGCGTGAAGTCGAACCAGGACCCCTGGCCCGCGTTCGTGCCGTGGTAGATGCCGGCCGGGGCGTCCCCGTCGACGAGTTCGACGATCCGGGCGGCGAGGTCGCCGGTCCACGTCGGCTGGCCGACCTGGTCGGTGACGACGCTGACGGTGTCGTGCGAGCCGGCGAGCCGGAGCATCGTCGCGGCGAAGTTCGGCCCGTGTGCGCCGTAGATCCACGCGGTGCGGACGACGTACGAGGTGTCCGGGGCGATCGCGCGCACCAAGGCCTCGCCGGCGGCCTTCGTGCGGCCGTAGGCGTTGATCGGGTCGGTCGGGGCGTCCTCGGCGTAGGGCGCCGTGCCGTTGCCGTCGAACACGTAGTCGGTCGACACGGTGACGAGCTTCGCGCCGTGGCGGACGGCGGCCTCGGCGAGGAGCTTCGGCCCGGTCGCGTTCACCGCGTGGGCGTCGTCCTCGTGGTCTTCCGCGTCGTCGACCTTGGTGTACGCGGCCGAGTTGACCACGACGTCGTGCCCGGCCACGGCGGCGTCCACCGCGGCCGGGTCGGTGATGTCGAGGTCGGCCCGCGACAGCGCGGTGACGTCGCGGCCCGCGAGCGCGGCCTGGAGGTCCTGGCCGAGCATGCCGGCCGCTCCGGTGATGAGGTACCTGGTCACGGTGTGCCGGTTCAGCTCAGGGCCGCACGCTGCTTGAGCGGCTCCCACCAGGCGCGGTTCTCGCGGTACCACTGCACGACGTCGGTCAGGCCCTGCTCGAACGGGACCTGCGGCTCGTAGCCGAGCTCGGCCTGGATCTTCGAGATGTCGACCGAGTAGCGCAGGTCGTGCCCGAGACGGTCGGCGACGCGGTCGACGTACGACCAGTCCTTGCCGGTGGCGTCGAGGAGCAGCTGCGTGAGCTCCTTGTTGGTCAGCTCGGTGCCGCCGCCGATGTTGTAGATCTCGCCGGCGCGGCCGCGGGTCAGGACCATCGCGATGCCGCGGGTGTGGTCGTCGACGTGCAGCCAGTCGCGGATGTTGTTGCCCTCGCCGTACAGCGGGACGTGCACGTCGTCGATCAGGTTGGTGACGAACAGCGGGATGACCTTCTCGGGGAAGTGGTACGGGCCGTAGTTGTTCGAGCAGCGCGTGATCGAGAGGTTCAGCCCGTGCGTGCGGTGGTAGCTGCGGGCGAGCAGGTCGCTGCCGGCCTTCGACGCCGAGTACGGCGAGTTCGGCTCGAGCGGGCGTTCCTCGTCCCACGAACCCTCGCTGATGGAGCCGTAGACCTCGTCGGTGGAGACGTGCACGAAGCGCTCGGTGCCGTGGCGGAGTGCCGCGTCGAGCAGACGCTGGGTGCCGACGACGTTGGTCTCGACGAAGATGCCGGAGTCGCGGACCGAGCGGTCGACGTGGGACTCGGCGGCGAAGTGCACGATCGCGTCGACGGTCGGGACGACCTCGTCGAGCTTCGCGGCGTCGCGGATGTCACCGTGGACGAAGGTGTAGCGGGGGGAGTCGGCGACCGGAGCGAGGTTCGCTTCGTTGCCGGAGTAGGTCAGCGCGTCGTAGACCACGACCTCGGCGCCCTCGAGGCCGGGGTACGCGTCCTCCAGCGTGCGGCGGACGAAGTTCGAGCCGATGAAGCCGGCTCCTCCGGTGACGAGGATCTTCACGAGGTCTCTTCCTTTGCGTTGTCGACGGGGACGCGGATGGCGGCACCGGCGGGGTCGTCGGATCGAAAGCCGATTGTACGGGGCCGAGGCTCAGTCGGCCGTGGGGGCACGTCGACGTCGACGACGGCCGACGACGAGCACGGTCACGGTCGTGAGCACGGCGATCCCGACGGTCCCGCCCGTGACGAGCCACCCGGCGGTGAGCCCGGGCACCGAGTAGGACAGCCGGACGGTGTGCGAGCCCCGCGGGACCCAGACCGCGCCACCGGCGTTGTCCGCGGCGACGAGGTCGGTTGGCTCGCCGTCCACCGTGGCGTGCCAGCCCGGACGCCGGAGCGAGTCCGCGACCACGAGCCAGCCGCCACCGGTCGCATCGACGTCGGCGACGGTCTCGCTCGGGGCACTCGGCCGTAGCCGGACCACGGCGTCACCCGTCCGGTCGGCCCGGTGGTCGGTGGACGTGCTGAGGACGACGGTGTCGTCGGAGAGCGCGTGCCCGGCGAGTGCCGCGAGCCGGTTGTCCGTCGATGCGAGCACCCGCTGGTCGGACGCCCACCGCACCCGGTCGAGCGCCGAGCTGCGCTGGTAGATCGTGGCGTCGCCGGTGTGCACGACCGACACGCCCTGGCCGGCGACGGGCCGGACGGTGTCCAGGACGGCCTTCCCGCCGGTGCCCGTTCCGATCGCGACCGGCTGCGACTGCCCGGTGACGGTGATCTGGGCGTGCCACTGCACACGCGACGGGATGCTCGACCCCGCGACGGCGACGTTGCGGGGGCCGCCGAGGGCGGGCACCCAGCTCTCGGTCTCGGCGAGGGTCTTCCCGGTGCCGTCCGCGACGATCGCGACGGTGAGGGTCATGCCCCGAGCCGACGTCGTGAGCTGCGGCGGGCCGGTGAGGGTCACACCGTTCACGGGGCCGGAGTTGCTCGGCCCGTCGACGGACGGTCGCCTCTTCGTCAGGTCGGTCCACCCCGTACGGCGGGCGCTGGCCTCGGGGGTCCCGGCGATCGGGGCGGAGGGGTCGGCGACGACGTACTTCGTGGCGACGCGGTCGAGGACGGCGGAGTCGACCAAGTGGGTCATCTCGTCGGGCGCGAACGTCAGGTACGTGGCCGTCGGGTACGTCGTCGGGTCGACGGTCCGCATGAGCTGCTTCCACTCCCGCGTCTGGAACGCGTGCCCGGTGGTCGAGCGGATGCCGTAGTACGAGGCCGACCCGGGCAACGTGGCGGTGCCGGCGGTGGCGAAGCGGTCCTGGGCGGACACGTGCTCCTGCAGGTAGTCGATCGCCGGCGACGACGGGTAGAACGTCGAGTTCGGCGCGATGGGCCACCAGCGGACCGTCGCCGCGACGGCGGGCACGCAGACCGCGGCGACGATGCCCATCGCGGCGGCGACGCGGAGCGAACGGATCCGCAGGAGCCATGGGACGAGGACGAGGACGGCCGTCCCGGCGCCGACGACCCCGGTGACGAGGACGAGGAGCTTGGTCCGGTGCAGCACGTCGGCCGGCACCGTGTCGAGCGCCAGCGCCGTCTGCAGCCCGACCGACGCGGTGAACAGCACGACGAGGACGACCGTCGCGATCCGGCCCGCGCGCCGGAGCGGCGTGGCACGGCGGAACCGTGCGAGTTCGTCGCGCAGCGTCTCGGGCTCGACGACGCGTCCGAACCCGATGCCGGCGAGCACCGCGGCGAAGAAGCCCACGACGACACGCGCTCGACCGATCGGACTCGAGTCGAACACCGGGAGTTCCCGGACCGCGGCCAGGAGCGGGCCGCCGAGGAACACCAGCACGACGCTGAACGCCAGCAGCGACGCGACGATCGGCACGACACCGCGCTGCCGACGCCGGACCAGCGCGGCGTCGGCGTCGCGCGCCGGTGCGGTGGCGGGCGCTGCGTCGACGGCGGGCGCTGCTCCGCCGGCGGACGCTGCGTCGCGTCGACCCGGGCGGATCAGGACGGCGGCGGCGATGAGCACCACCGCGGCGATGCCGATGTACGAGTACTCCTCGACCGGGTTGCGGAGGCCCCACGCGCGGCCGGTGCTCGCCAGCGACGTGATGTCCGGGATCCAGGAACTCACCAGGGGCGCGGACCCGATGCCGGCACCGCCGCGCTGACCGCGACCGCCGAAGTCGACGACGTTCGCGGCGCTGATCGCGAACGGCACGAGTTGCCAGGCGGCGAGCAGGACACCGAGGACGATCCCGCCGAGGGCGATCCCCGCACTGACGAGCACCTGGCGGAGTGCGCGGTGGGCCACGATCGTGCGGGCCAGGAAGAAGAGGCCACCGACGAAGAGCCCGTAGCCGACGATCGCCGGGAAGCCCCCGAGCAGCATCGCGGTGACGACGAGGCCGACGCTGAACAGGTCGCGTGCACGGAGCTCGACGGCGGCCCGGTCGATGGCCCAGAACAGCAGCGGCAGGAAGGCGGACACCCGGGTCTGCGGCCAGTTCGACCACGCGACCATGAAGCCGGACGACGCGAAGACGAGCGAGGCGATCGGCCACGCGGGCCGCGGGACGCCCCACCGACGCAGCAGCAGGGACATGCCGGCCGTGATCGCGACGATCTCGAGGAGTTTCACCGCGCCGGCCGCGGCCGAGAACGGCAGGATCCACCAGGGGAGCGACAGCGGCGACCACGCCCCGGAGTTCGGCACGCCGCCGAGTTCGACGCCCCCGGCGACGTACGGGTTCCATGACCCGAACACGCCTTCGTGCGCGAGCTTGACCAGGAGCGTCGTCTGGGGTGTGACGCTGTCGAGAGTGTCACTGCTCAGGATGTTCGTCGAGTTCCGCAGGGTCTCGAGCGACTCACCCCACGGGGTGTACCGGCTGAGCATGCCGGTGTTCAGGAACGTGCCCTGACCGATCAGTGCGGGCCCGATGGTGCAGGCGACGAACGCCACGAGCGCGGCCCAGGCGACGATCTCGACCCAGGACGAAGGGCGACGGAGCCAGAGCGCGAACCGCGTTCGGCCCTTCAGCATCGCCGACGCCGGGTCAGTCGCCATACCGCTGCAGTTTCTGCAGGTCGAGCTGCTCCTCGGCCAGCGTGCGGTTCAGGCGGGTGAGGTCGGCCACGACGCCGATGACGATCGACAGGAGCGCGGTGATGAGCAGGACGACACCGAGGATGATCGACTGCAGGTGGTTGCCGCCGGTGTGCATCGCCAGGAGCACCAGGTACCGGATGAGCGGCCAGAGTCCGAGTGCTCCGAGCACCGCCGCGACCCAGAGAAACAGCGCCATCGGCCGGTACATCAGGTAGACGCGGGCGATCGCCGAGCCGGACTCGAACATGTGCTGGAAGATGTTGTTGAAGAGCCGCGACTCGCGGGTCTTCGGGTTCGTCGTGATCGGCACCGACGCGATCGCCAGGCGCTTGTACCCGGCCTGCACGATGGTCTCCATGCAGTAGCTGAAGCGCGTCACGATGTTCAGGCGGATGAGCGAGTACTTCGAGTACGCGCGGAACCCGCTCGCCGCGTCGGGCAGGTCGAGCCCGGCCGCACGGCTCGCGACCCACGAGCCGAAGCGCTGCATGGCCTTCTTGAAGCCGGAGAAGTGCTCGATGGTGCGCGTCTGCCGGTCGCCGATGACGATCTCGGCTTCCTTCCGCAGGATCGGCTGCACGAGCTCGGCGATCTGTGCCTGCGGGTACTGGTTGTCCCCGTCGGTGTTCACGACGATGTCGGCACCGTGCAGCAGCGCGTAGTCGACGCCGTCACGGAACGAGCGGGCGAGGCCCATGTTCGTGGTGTGGTGCACGAAGTGCTTGACGCCGTGCTCCTTGGCGACCTCGACGGTGCGGTCGGTGCTGCCGTCGTTGATCACCAGGATCTCGATCTCGTCGATGCCGTCGATCTCCCGTGGGATGGAGTCGATGACGCTGGCGAGGGTGTTCTCCTCGTTGAGGCAGGGGATCTGGACGAATAGCTTCACGGGCTCGCTTGGTCTCGTTTCGGGAGTCGGCAATGCGCAGAACCATGACAGCCTATGCGAACTCACGGCTTGCTAGGCTTCCCCGGTGCAGATCCGCGAACTGAAGATCCCTGGCGCGTGGGAGTTCACGCCCGTCCAGCACGGCGACGCACGAGGAGCATTCCTCGAGGCGTACCGCGCCGACGTCCTCGAGGAGACCGTCGGTCACCCGCTCGACCTCCGCCAGGTGAACATGTCGATCTCCGCGGCCGGTGTCGCCCGCGGCATCCACTACGCCCTCGTCGCACCGAGCCAGGCGAAGTACGTCACCGCCGTGCGCGGGGCGTTCATCGACTACATCGTCGACATCCGCGTCGGGTCCCCGACGTTCGGCCAGTGGGACTCGGTCCGCATCGACGACGTCGACCGCAAGGCCGTCTACCTGTCCGAGGGGCTCGGCCACGCGATCGTCGCGCTCGAGGACCAGTCGACGGTGAACTACCTGGTCAGCGCGCACTACGACCCCGAGCGCGAGAAGGGGATCGCCATCCTCGACCCGACGGTCGGGCTCGACCTGCCCGAGGGTCTCGGCGAGCTGGTGCTGTCCGAGAAGGACACCAGCGCCCCCACCCTCGAAGAAGCCGCGGCCCAGGGGCTGCTGCCGACGTACGAGGAGTGCGTCGCGTACACCGAATCGCTCCGGACGAAGAAGTAAGGGGAAAGCGATGAAGGGCATCATCCTCGCCGGCGGTTCCGGCACGCGCCTCTGGCCGATCACCAAGGGCATCAGCAAGCAGCTCATGCCGATCTACGACAAGCCGATGGTCTACTACCCGCTGTCGACCCTGATGATGGCGGGCATCCGACAGGTGCTGGTCATCACGACGCCGGAGTACAACGACCAGTTCCGGGCCCTGCTCGGCGACGGCTCGGCGTTCGGCATGGAGATCGAGTACGCCGTGCAGCCGTCCCCGGACGGTCTCGCCCAGGCCTTCGTCATCGGTGAGGAGTTCATCGGCGACGACAGCGTCGCGCTCGTCCTCGGCGACAACATCTTCCACGGCACCGGCCTCGGCACGAACCTGCGGAAGAACACCGAGGTCGACGGCGCGACGATCTTCGCCTACCACGTGGCCGACCCGAAGGCGTACGGCGTCGTGGAGTTCGACGACGACTTCACCGCCGTCTCCATCGAGGAGAAGCCGGCCGAGCCGAAGTCGAACTACGCCGTCCCCGGCCTGTACTTCTACGACAACAAGGTCATCGAGATCGCCAAGACCATCGAGCCGAGCGCCCGCGGGGAACTCGAGATCTCGACGGTCAACGAGCGCTACCTCGAGGCCGGTGAGCTCGGCGTCCAGGTCCTCGACCGCGGCACGGCGTGGCTCGACACCGGAACGTTCGAGTCGATGATGCAGGCGTCGGAGTACGTGAAGGTCATCGAGGACCGTCAGGGCTTCAAGATCGGGTGCATCGAGGAGATCGCCTGGCGCAACGGCTGGATCGACGACGCGCAGCTCGCCGAGCTCGCCGCGCCGCTGGTCAAGGGCGGCTACGGCGTCTACCTCCAGCGACTCCTCGGCGTCTAGCACCGCCCGTGGCCTCCGGTTCCGGGTGGTTCGGTCGCCGTCGTCGCGACGCGACGGCTGCCGACCACCCCGACCGGGAGGCCCGTCCCGCGCCCGCGACGACGGCTGAGGTCGTCCGCGTGGCCGGGTTCCCGGACCCGCTGCCGCGGCTGGACCACGACGTCACGGTGCTCGTGACGACCCGCTCGGACCGGCACGCCGAGGTCGCCCGGCTGGTGTCGGTCGCCCACGATGCCTTCGGTCGTGGCGCTGACGTCCGGGCCGTGAGCTACGTCGCCGATGCGTCGCCGGTCGACCCGTTCGGGCGTCGCCTGCCGTGGGTGCGGACCGTGCCCGTGGACGGCATGGGGTCCGCGATCAACGCCGGCCTCGCCGCCGGGGTCGGACGGGTCCTCCTGCTGGTCGACACCTCGGTGACGATCGATGCCGGCGGTCTCCTGGCACTCGCCGAGACCGGAGTCCACCGCCTGGTGCAGGCCTCGGTGCGCACGGCGGACGGTTCGGCGAGGAACGGTGCACTGCTCATCCGTCCCGGCGCACTCCCGTGGTCGGACGACCGTCCGTTCGGCACGGGGGACTCGGTGTTCGGTGCCGATCAGCCCGTGCTCGCTGTGCCCCGGGCCGCGATCGTCCCTGTGCCCGTGCTCACGGACGAGCCGACGACGCTCGTCGGGTGGACGCACGCGTGCGCTGTGCGCCAGCGACCGCAGTCGGGTCCCACGATCCTGGTGGAGGACGTCGGTGAGACCGTCCGACTCACTGAACCCGGGCGGACGATCGACGCCGCCACCGTGGACGCGTTCTCGGCCTGGCGGGACGCGAGACGGGACTCGGTCGACGGCCGGGGTGCTGCAGTCTCCGCCGGGCCGCCGTTGCCACCGTGGGGAGCGCGCCCGGTGACCCCGGTCCGTCAGACGCCTCGTCGCGCCAGCGATACGCTCGCCTGGTCGCTGAAGATCGCCGCGCCTGCCGGGCCGGAGGGCGACGGGTGGGGCGACGTGCACTTCGCCGCCGAGCTGGCCGGTGCCCTCGAACGCCTCGGGCAGCGCGTCCGGATCGACCGGCGGGACGCCCACGTGCGCGACGACGATGCCGACGACGACGTGACGCTGGTGATCCGCGGGCTGGATCGGGTGCCGCCGAACCCCGCCTCGGTGAACCTGCTCTGGGTGATCAGCCACCCTGATGACGTCGCCGACACCGAGCTGCGGTCGTTCGACGTCGCCTTCGCGGCCGGTCCGGTGTGGGCGGCTGCCGCGGCCGATCGTTCGGGCGTGCCGGTCCGGACGCTGCTGCAGGCGACCGACCCCGCGGTGTTCCACCCGGGCTCGCGGGCGGCGACGAGCCCCGATGCCGACCGCGTGGTGTTCGTCGGCTCGACCCGCGGCGCCGCACGCCCCATCGTGTCCGACGCGGTCGGGCTCGGTGCCGACCTGCGCGTGCACGGTCCGGGGTGGGACGAGGTCGTCCCCGCGGAGTCGCTCGGCGAATCGTCGCTGACCCGGCCCGAGGTCGCGGCGGCCTACGCCTCGGCGCGTGTGGTGCTCAACGACCACTGGCCGGACATGGCCGCCGGGGGCTTCGTGTCGAACCGGGTGTTCGACGTGCTGGCGTCCGGGGGAGTCGTCGTCACCGACGAGGTCGCCGGGCTGTCCGACGTGCTCGACGTGCCGACGCTCGCGGTCGCGCGCTCCCGCGACGAACTCGCCGCGCTGCTGGACCCGTCGTACGCCTGGCCGACTGCTGCCGAGCGGGCCGTCGTGGCCGAGTACATCGCCGCCGAGCACTCCTTCGACGCCCGTGCCGCCGTCCTGCTCGAGGCAGCTCGAACCGAACGCACCCGCCTCCGCTCCTGACCCGACTCCTCGCGAACCAGGTTCCGGCGCGGGCGGGGTTCGGCTCAGGCGGGTCAGGCGGCGCGGTGGGCGACAGGGAGTTCGGCGCCTGACGGGTCCGGTTCCGGTGGGAGCGTCGGGCGCCAACTACGTCGGAGCGCGCCGAGTAGGAGGAACCAGTGGATGACCGGGAAGGCACCGAAGAACGCCATCCACGCCGGGGTCCCGATGTCACGGAGCCGCCGTGCGCCGAGTGCCAGGTTCGGGATCGCGGTGACGATGCACCACGCGAAGAGCACCCACTGCGACGGGGAGCCCTCGGCGAGGATGCGCCATCCGTGGTCGCTGCCCTCGAGGGTCAGGACGGACTGTCCGATCCCGAGGAACCCGGGGGTGTTCTGGAAGTCGGTCATCGAGTCGTCGGTGCCCCGGACACCGGTGATCATCGGCACGAGGGTGAGCACGAGCCAGACCACGAGCAGGTCGGCCCCGCGTGCCCACCAGAACTCGGCGCGGCTCGCACGGCCGCTGCGGAACGTGAAGGCTCCGGTCCAGTAGCGGCGGGCGGCGTCGATCGGGCCGCAGCCGAGCCAGGGTCCGGGATCACGTTGCACGGCGCCGAGCCTAGTGGCGCCGGGTACCCGCAAGACACCGGTGTTCGCACGTCGAACACTCCCAGATCGCGGTGTAACACGTGGACACCGGTGTTTTGCGACCTGGGCGACTTGGGCGACCTGGGCGACCGGGGCCACCGGTGGGCGGGGGCTACTTGCGCGTCACCCAGCGGGCGCGGAGCGACAGGCCTGCGTGCAGGGCGACCCGCAGGGGCCAGAGCCACCACGCCCGGTACTTCCGCGACAGGAACCGGTACGCGCTCCGGTGGTGCTCGATCTCCATGCGGCGGCGGTTGGACGACGTCGAGTGGGCACCGGTGTGGGTGACGACCGACGACGGCACGTACACGTTCGCCCGGCCGGCACGACCGATGCGCTGCCCGAGGTCGACGTCCTCGAAGTACATGAAGTACGACTCGTCGAAGCCCCCGAGCTGGCGGAACAGGTCGGTGCGGATGAGGAAGCACGCACCCGAGAGCCAGCCGGCCTCGCGTTCGACGACCTTCGTGGTGGACCAGTACCGCTGGCTCCACGGGTTCGCGGGCCAGAACCGCGAGAACGCCGCGTGGCCGAGGCCGGTGCGAAGCGAGGGGAGCTGCCGGGCGGACGGGTAGGTCTCGCCCTGGTCGTCGAGGATCCGGGGGCCGAACGACCCACCGGACGGCATCCGGTCGGCCGCGGCCACGAGCTCGTCGATCGAGCCCTCGCCGAGCACGACGTCGGGGTTCGTCACGAGCAGGAACTCCGGTCGCACGTCGGGCAGTACGTCGTCGAGGGCGCTCAGGGCTGCGTCGATCCCGCCGCCGTACCCGCGGTTGCCGCCGGAGGACACCACGACGGCGCCGTAGGACTCACCGATCGCCCGGAGCGCGTCGATGTCGGCCGAGCCGTTGTCCGCGATGACGACGGCGACCGGGTCCTTCGAGGCGCCGGCGACGCTCGCCAGGAACGGCCGGATGGTCTCACCGGTGTTGTAGGTGACCGTGAGCACCGCGACCCGGATCACCGCGTCCCCCCACCGACGGACTCGTACGCCTCGACGTGCACGGCGGCGGTGGCGTCCCAGGTGAACTCGTCCGCCCGCGCCAGCGCCGCCGCACGGTGCGAGGCCACGAGCGCCGGGTCGTCGAGCAGCGCCGTCATCGCGGCGGCCAGTGCCGTCGCGTCGGGCTCGGTGTAGACGGCCGCGTCGCCACCGACCTCGGGCAGCGACAACCGCCGGGTGGTCAGGACGCAGGCGCCGGAGGCCATCGCCTCGACCACGGGCAGGCCGAAGCCCTCGCCCAGGGACGGGTAGACGACGAACTCCGCACCGCCGAGGAAGCCGGCGAGGTCCTCGAGCGGCAGGTACCCCGCCTCGATGACGTGGTCGATGGGCTGCAGGGCGTCGAGGCGTGCGATCGCGGCCTCGTCCCAGCCGCGCGCCCCCGACAGGACCAGCCACGGCGTGTCCGCGCCGCCGGCCGCACGCGCGGACCGCACCGCGGCGTACGCGTCGAGCAGCGCGGTGACGTTCTTCCGCGGTTCGATGGTGCCGAGGAACGCGATCCACGGAGCGCCCTCGGGCAGGGTGGCGGCGATCCGGGCGTCCTCGACCGCGGCGACGTCGGGCTCGTGGAACACCGTGCGGTCGACGCCGAGCGGTGCGACCCGGACGTCGGCACGGATGCCGCGGACGACCCGCGCGGCCTCGGTCGCGGTGGCCGCGCTCGGCACGATGACGACGGGCCGGGTGCGCAGCGAACGACGGCTCCACCACGTGAAGAAGGTGCGCTTCAGGCGCGAGTGCCACTCGGGGTTCGAGAAGAACGTGGCGTCGTGCAGCGTGACGACGGACCCGCCGCGCCAGCCGAACGGGAACGTGTAGTGCGGGGAGTGCAGCACCCGCGCACCGAGCCGACGGCCGAGTGCCGGCAGTCCGGTCTGCTCCCACAGGAACCGCAGCGGTACCGAGTCGGTCCACGCCGGCGCCGTGTGCACGGTGGCGTGCGGTGCGAGCGAGCGGAAGTGCGCGGCGTGCACGGGACGGACGACCAGGTGGACGTCGAGCGACGGGTCGCTCAGGTGCGACACGACCCCTTCGACGTAGCGTCCGACGCCGCCGAGCGCCTGCGGTACCGCGGTCCCGTCGACGAGGACGGTGAGCTGCGGCACGCGTGGTTCCTTCCGGGCGGGGGCGTCGTGGCCGTGGCCGTCGACAGGGGAGTGTCCAGGATAGCCCGCTGCGCTCATGCGCCCGGGTCCACGCGGCGGCGCGGGACGGACGCGCGCCGGGTCTCGCGCAGCCGGCGCGCGAGGTGGACCGGCAGGGTCCCCGCGACGTCCGCGAACGCTGCCAGGACGAGCCGCGCCTCCCGGCGGGTGCGACCGGTGGCCAGCCCGCGCAGACCGCGGCCCAGCGTGCGGACGCTCGCCCGCGCGACGGTCGGCCAGGGGGCGTGCCAGAGGGCGACGACGATGCGGTTGCGGGCGTTCCGGAAGACGAACAGGTCGCTCTGCACGCCGGACGACGCCGAGTGGTCGTGCTCGACGACCGCGTCGGCGGCGTGCTCGACGCGCCAGCCGCGGCGGCGGAGCCGCCAGGCGAGCTCGGTGTCCTCGTAGTACATGAAGAGCGACTCGTCGAGCAGGCCGACGTCGTCCAGGGCCGTGCGCCGCAGCGCGGAGGCGCCGCCGGAGAACCCGAAGACGTCGACGTCGGCGACCCGGTCGACGGGCGCGAACCAGTCGCGGTCCATGCCGTTGCCGTCGCGGTCGACACGGACGCCGGTCGAGTTGAGCCGGACCTCGCCGTCCGCCGACGGCGTCCAGTGCCGCCCGTCGTGGTCGCGCAGCACGCGCGCATCGGGTGCTGGTTCCGCACCGGCCGGGAGGACCGTCCAGCGTCCGGCGAGCACGATGCGGCCCGTCACCGCCGCGACCTCGGGCCCGGCGTGCGCCAGGTGGTCGCGGAGCGCCGCGACGAAGCCCGGCGCGGGCACGGCGTCGTTGTTCAGGAGCACGACGACGTCGGCGTCGGTGTGCCGGATGCCGGTGTTGGCGCCGGCCGCGAACCCGCCGTTATCGTCCCGCGCGACGACGGTCGCGTCCGGCAGTGCCTGGCGGAGCACGGCGACCGAGTCGTCCGACGACCCGTTGTCGACGACGATGACGTCGTCGGCGGTGCCCTCGTCGAGCACGGCGCGGACGGCCGCGGTGGTCAGGTCGGCGCGGTTCCAGTTGACGACGACGACCGCGGTGCGCAACGTGTCGTCGGCTCGGGGAGCGCCGACGGCACGGGCCCCGGTGTCGCCGTCGACCGGGGTCAGTCGAGCTCCTCGACCGTGGGCTGCGCGTAGACGGTGCCGACGGCGTTGCCGAACGAGGGGACCTCGAACGAGTCGCACTCCGGCATGTCGTGCAGGTGGCGGCCCGCGGAGTCCATCATCGACACGTTGATGAAGTACTTGCCGGTGCCGAAGGCGGTGTCCGCGATGCGGAGACGGAGCTTCCGGCGGCCGTGCAGCGGGTGCAGTTCGAGGCCCATGATGCCGGTGGTGGTGCCGTAGACGACCTGGCCGCCGGCGTTGTTGATCTGGACTGCGGCCTCCCAGTCGGCGATGCCGTCCAGGTGCTCGAACTCCATGTCCACGACGAGGTCGTCGCCCGGCATGACGTCCGCGCGGGGCTCCTTGCCGTCGACGTGCACGCTCGCACCGAGGACCTTGCCGCGGCCGACGGCGACGTCGGTGCTGAGCTCGCCCTGGCGGCGTTCCTCGAGCACCTCGCGGAACATGCTCACGGCCTGCACGGGGTCGCCGTCGTGCAGCACCTTGCCCTTGTTGAGCAGGACGACGCGGTCGCACATCTCCTGCACCTGGCTGAGCGAGTGCGTGACGATGATGATCGTCTTGCCGGCTTCCTGGAAGGTGCGGATGCGGTCGAGGCACTTGCGCTGGAAGGCCTCGTCACCGACCGCCAGGACCTCGTCGACGAGCAGCACGTCGGGGTCGGTGTGCACGGCGACGGCGAAGGCGAGCCGCACGTACATGCCCGATGAGTAGAACTTCACCTGCGTGTCGATGAAGTCCCCGATGCCCGAGAACGCCAGGATGTCGTCGAATTTCTCGTCGGTCTGCTTGCGGCTGAGGCCGAGCAGGCTCGCGTTGAGGTACACGTTCTCGCGGCCGGACAGGTCGGGGTGGAACCCGGCGCCGAGCTCGAGCAGCGCGGCGAGGCGACCGCGGCGGGACACCGTGCCGGACGTCGGCTGGATGATGCCGCCGATCGCCTTGAGCAGGGTCGACTTGCCGGAGCCGTTTTGACCGATCAGTCCGACGGTCGAGCCGGCCTGGATCGACACGGTGACGTCGTCGAGGGCCCAGAAGTCCTGGCGGTGCTTGCGGCCGGCGCGACCGAGGGTGACGATGCGCTCGCGCAGGGTGTTGTCCTTGCGCACCGTGAAGCGCTTGCGCACGTGGTCGATGACGATGACGTCGGGACGGTCGGCGGTGTCGCCGGTGGTCGTCGGGGCGACGGGGGTGCTGATGGCCATGGTCTAGAGCTCCTGCGCGAAGTTGCCCTGCAGGCGGGAGAAGATCCGCTGCGCACCGATGAGGCAGAAGAGCCCGATCACGAAGGCGATCCCCAGCCGCAGCATCAGGTGTTCCGGGTACGTGACGTCGGCCGGGTCGTGCAGCCAGATCGCGTTCTGCAGGCCGAGCACCGCCAGCGTCAGCGGGTTGTTCGTGTACGCGGTGATGAGCCAGTCGGCGTTCACCGTGGCGACCACGCGCGCGTAGGAGTAGACGATCGGCGAGGCCCAGAGCAGGACCATCAGGCCGACGTCGATGACGAACTGCACGTCGCGCAGGTACACGTTGAGCGCGGACAGTACGAGACCGATGGCCGCGCCGTAGACCAGGATGACGGCGAGCGAGGGGATCAGGTAGACCAGGCCCTCGTGCCAGGGGAAGACCCCGATCACGACCGTCGCGGCGAGCAGGATCGCGAACTGGATGGTGAAGTTCACCAGGGCCGCGCCCACACTGGCGAGCGGGAAGACCTCGCGCGGGACGTAGACCTTCTTGATCAGCCCGGAGTTGCCGACGATCGAGCCCGTCGACCCGGCGACGATCTCGCTGAAGAGCGTGTAGGCGGTCAGGCCGGTGAAGACGTAGATGGCGAAGTTGTCGATGCCGTTGGCGGCGCCGAGGACCTTGCCGATGACGAAGTAGTAGATGAGCAGCTGGGTCAGCGGGCGCACGAGCGTCCAGACGAACCCGAGTGCCGAGTCCTTGTACCGGGCCTTCAGGTCACGTCGGACGAGCATGCCGAGCATCTCGCGCTGCCGGAAGACGTCGCGCAGCTCGCGGAAGGTTCCGCGGAAGGCGCTCGTCGGAGCGCCGATCACGACGAGGGGTTCCTTCGCGAGCGCGGTCATGCGGGCTTGGTCGACCATACGTCTCTTCGTTCGTGGGGGCAGGACCGGAACAGCATACTCACCGGGCCCGCGTGGCGGGGTTGGGCGACGGCCGTCGTGCACCCCGAGTGGGGGTGATTCCGGCCGATCCAACCCTCAACCTTCACTTTCGAGTTACCGTTGTTGCAACCCGGACCCTTGTCAACATCCTCAGGACGGCCCGTCAGCATGCTCCTCGCATCCAGGCCGATCGCTGCGTTCGCGGTGGTCGGTGCACTCAGTCTCCTCGTGGCCGGTTGTTCCGGTGGTGGCGACGACGCCACCCCGTCGCCGTCGGCCTCCGCCACGCGCACCCCGAGTGCGACCCCGACCGGCGACGCCTCGGCGACCGCGGCACCCACCGGAGCGGCCCCGTCGCCGACCGACGGTGCGTCCGGCGACGGCGGCACCGACTCCGGCGCCGGCGACGACGACACCCCCGGTCCGTTCCCGGGCAGCGGCGCGACGAACCAGCCGGACACCGACCCGTCGGAGTTCCCGGCCACGGCCGTCGTGACCTACGCCGGCTGGGACACCGGCTCGAAGACGCTCCAGGCCGGCGGCCTGGTCTCCGGCACCACCGACACGAGCGGGAAGTGCACCTTCACCGCGACGAAGAACGGCGTCACGCGGAAGGCCACGAGCACCGCGCAGGCGAGTGCCTCGTCGGTGAACTGCGCGCAGGTGTCGTTCCCCGCGGCGAAGGTGCCGAGCGGCACCTGGTCCGTCACCCTGACCTACGCCATCGGCTCCGCGTCGACGACGTCCGACCCCCTGACCGCCGAGGTCCCGTGATGCGCCCCACCCGTTCCCCCCGTCCCGACAGCGATGACCGCCCCGTCCGGCGGTCCCTCCGCAGCTCCCTCGCGCTCGTGGCGTCCCTCGCCGTCGCGGTGAGCGGTCTGACCTTCGGCACGGTGCTCTCGGAGCAGACCACGACCCGGTCGGCGTCGGCCGCCGTCGCCTCGGACTTCGACCCGGGCAACATCATCAGCGACGCGAACTTCTACAACGGCTCGGCCATGAGCGCCGCCGCCGTGCAGTCGTTCCTGACGAGCGTCGCACCGAACTGCCGCAAGGCCTCGGGTGGGCCCGCCTGCCTGAAGGACTTCTCGCAGAAGATGAGCTCGATCGGCGCGGTCTCCGGCCGGTGCAAGGCCATCGCCGGCGGCACCAAGAGCGCCGCGACGATGATCGCCCAGGTCGGTGCCGCGTGCGGCATCAGCCAGAAGGTGCTGCTCGTGCTCCTGCAGAAGGAGCAGGGCATCGTGACGACGTCCTCGCCGACGTCCTACATGTACCTGCACGCCACCGGCTTCGCGTGCCCGGACACCGCCCCGTGCGACCCGGCGTACTTCGGCTTCGGCCAGCAGGTCTACGCCGCGGCGCTGCAGTTCAAGCGGTACCAGGCGACGCCGACCTCGTGGGCGTACCAGGCGGGCCGGACGAACTCGATCCTGCTCAACCCGAACGCCGCGTGCGGCCGCAAGTCCGTCTACATCCAGAACCAGGCCACCGCGGCGCTCTACATCTACACGCCGTACACGCCGAACGCCGCGGCGATGTCGAACCTCTACGGCAGCGGCGACGGCTGCTCGGCCTACGGCAACCGCAACTTCTGGCGCATGTACACCGACTGGTTCGGCGCCTCCAGCGGCAGCGGCAACCCGGTCGGCAACGTCGACGCGGTGACCGCCACCGCCACCTCGACCCTGACGGTCCGGGGATGGGCAGCCGACCCCGACACGACGAACCCCCTGCGCGTCGCGTTCTACGTCGACGGCGACGGCGCGAAGACCATCACCGCCGACGCGAACCGCAGCGACCTGGCGGGCACCCTCGGGGCGAACAACACCCGGCACGGGTTCTCGACGACCCTGACCGGGCTGAGCCTCGGCAAGCACAACGTCTGCACGTACGCCATCAACCAGGGCCGCGGCGGCAACACCCTGCTCGGCTGCTACACCCGCACCGTCACGAGCGAAGCGCCGAAGGGCGTCCTCGACTCGGTGACCGGCGGCGTCGGCACGATCTCGGCGAGCGGCTGGGTCCTCGACCCCGACTCGTCGAAGCCCGGCTCGTGGAAGATCCTGGTCGACGGCGTGAGCAAGGCGACCGGCACGGCCGACACGACCCGCACCGACGTGGCGAAGGTCTACCCGGGCGTCGGCAGCACCCTCGGCTTCTCGAAGACGATCGGTGGGATGTCCGCCGGCAAGCGCGCGGTGACGCTCTACGTGGTGGACAAGCCCGGCACGAAGTACGTCAAGGTCGCGTCGAAGTCCGTCGTCGTCGACGCCCCCACCACCGGCAAGACCGGCAAGACCGGCAAGGTCCGCGGCTCGTACGACTCCGTCACCGGCGGCGTCGGCACGGCCACCGTGCGGGGCTGGGCGATCGACCCGGACGTCTGGGACCCGGTCAAGTACAAGATCCACGTCGACGGCGTGAGCACGAACAGCGGTGTCGCGGACGCCACGCGCACCGACGTCGCGGCGGACCACCCCACCTGGGGCTCGGACGTCGGCCTGACGCTCCGGCTCACCGGACTGAAGGCCGGCAAGCACACCGTGCGCGTCTACTTCCAGGACCTGCAGGGCGGCAAGTACGTCAGCTTCGGCACCAAGTCCGTGATCGTGACCGCCGCATCGTCCGCCGAACCCGACGCGTCGGGGACGACGGGCAAGACGGGCAAGACGGGTTCGGTCAAGGGCGCGTACGAGTCCGTGACCGGCGGCGTGAACAGCGCCACGGTGCGCGGTTGGGCGATCGACCCCGACGTCTGGGACCCGGTGCAGTACAAGATCCACGTCGACGGTGTCGCCATCGCCCCCGGAGCCGCGAACGCGAAGCGGACCGACGTCGAGGCCGTGCACCCCGCCTGGGGTTCCGACGTCGGCCTGTCCCTGAAGATCCCCGGGCTGACCGCCGGCACCCACTCGGTGCGGGTGTACTTCCAGGAGCTGCCGAGCGGCACCTACAAGAGCTTCGGCACGAAGAGCGTGCGGGTCACCGACCCGCCCACCACCGGCAAGACGGGCAAGACCGGTTCGGTCAAGGGCCTGTACGAGTCGGTCACCGGCGGCGTCGGCACCATCACGGTCGCCGGCTGGGCCATCGACCCGGACGTCTGGGACCCGGTCGGCTACAAGATCCACCTGGACGGCGTGGCCGTCTCGCCGGGCACCGCGAACGCGACCCGGACCGACGTGCAGGCCGCGCACCCGGACTGGGGGTCGGACGTGGGACTGTCGCGGAAGTTCACCGGGCTGAAGAAGGGCACGCACACCGTGCGCGTCTACTTCCAGGACCTGCCGAGCGGCACCTACAAGAGCTTCGGCACCAAGACCGTCACCGTGCAGTAGACGGTCACCACGACGGACGGGAGGCCTGGTACCAGCTGGTACCGGGCCTCCCGTCCGTCTGTTGGTCGCGTCGACCGCCGTCAGCGGCGTGCGCGCCGCGCCATCAGACCGACGCCGTGCAGCAGCCGGTACTCGGGCGAGCGCGTGAGGCCCTCGAAGCGGGCCGCGATCTGGTCGCGCTCCGCCTCGGCCCGGCGGCGTGCGGTGTCGTACGCGCCGACCTGCTGCTCCGACGCGACCAGGCGTGCGTTGATGTCGTGCACGCCGGACAGGTGGACGTCGCGGTCGTGCTCGGCCTGCCGGAGCGTCTCGCGCTGGGCGGTGGCCCAGCGCAGGAACGCCCCACGCTCGCCGCTCCGACCCGAGGCGGCGGCGACGGCGGCGTCGAGCGACGGGCCGACCTGCTCGGCACGGGTGCGGAACGAGTGCCGCTCGAGCACCACGGCGCGGAGCCGGGCGACCAGGGCCGTGCGCTCGTCGCGGGGCATCGCGAGCACGCGCTCGAGCGAGTCGGCGTCGTCGAACACCGGCACGTCGGACAGGCCGAGCTCGTCGAGCCCGAGCGCGCAGTCGGTGACGGGCAGCGCGCCGGACGCGAGCGACTCGTACAGGCGGGAGTTCAGGGTGCCGTACTCGGCGGCCGGCTCGATCACGTCGTCGACGACGAAACCGGCTGCGCGGTAGACCTCGGGCAGCGCGAAGTAGGACACCGCTGGGCGGAGCTCGACGCCGGCCGAGGCCTCGACGTGGTCGACGTTCGCGGCGAACCAGACGATCGGTTCGGTCGGGGCGACCTCGGCCAGGACGTCCTGCACGCGGCGGCGGACACCCCAGAAGTTGACGGTGGTGACGGCGCGGTCGGTACGTTCGCGCGGTGCGGTGGCGTCGGTGGTGAACAGCTCGGTGTCCACGCCGATCGGGACGACCTCGACGGGGCCGCTGTAGCCCGCGGCGACCGCGTCGCGGGCGGCCTCGGACGACGTCCAGACGGCGTCGAACTCGTCCAGGTACGGCAGGGCTGCCCACTTGGCGGTCCAGTTCCGCACCCACGCCACCAGGGCGGTGCCGGCGGGGACGTAGCCGGGCACGAAGGACTCGATCATGCTGACCACGACGGTGGTGTCGGCGGGGAGCTCCTCGCCCCAGCGCGCCAACGGCCACATCGCCACGCCCCAGCCCTCGGCCCGGAGTGCCCGCGCGAGGCCGAGCGCGACGAACAGGTCGCCCTTGCCCTCGGCCGGATCGGCGGTCGAGACCGCGAAGCGGATCGTGCCGCGGGGGCCCTCGGCGTGCTCGTCGGCCGCGAGGGCCGCGTAGTCCTCGCGGAGGGGGGAGGGCATGGGGGTGCTCGGGATCACAGCGGTCACGCACGCCATTCTGCACGAATCCGCAGCGGCGGCAGGGAGTCCGTGGGCGCGCCTTGTAGGGTGTCATCGGCCCGCGGCACCCCGCTGGCCGAGCCACCTACCCGCGCCCGGTGCGCGGCAGCTGCTGGAGGAACTCGCGTGACAGAGCGCAAGCCGGGAGTCGTTTCCGTCATCCTCGTGAACTACAAGGGCACGGACGACACCCTGACGAGCATCGCGGAGCTCCGCAAGCAGGACTGGCCGCAGGACAAGCTCGAGGTGATCGTCGTCGAGAACGGTTCGGGCCCCGAGCACCTCGGTCGGCTGAAGGCCTCGTCCCTCGACTTCACCCTGATCGACGCTGGTGCGAACCTCGGGTTCACGGGCGGGTGCAACCTCGGCGTCGAGAAGTCCTCCGGCGAGGTCGTGGCGTTCCTCAACAACGACGCCCGTCCGGACACCGGCTGGGTGCGCGAGGCCATGGCCACGTTCGCCTCCGGTGCCGACATCGGTGCCGTCGCCTCGAAGGTCCTCGACTGGGAAGGCGTCAACGTCGACTTCACCGAGGCCGCGATGACCTGGTACGGCATGGGCTACAAGCCCTTCGCCGGGTCGCCGGACACCGGCCGGTGGGAGAGCGAGACCGACGTCCTGTTCGGCACCGGCGCCGCGATGTTCATCCGCGCCGAGCTCTTCGAGCAGCTCGACGGCTTCGACGACCGCTACTTCATGTTCTACGAGGACGTCGACCTCGGCTGGCGGCTCAACCTGCTCGGCTGGCGCTTCCGGTACCAGCCGAAGTCCGTCGCGTTCCACAAGCACCACGCGTCGATGAACAAGTTCGGCGACTTCCGCGAGACCTACCTGCTCGAGCGCAACGCACTGTTCACGCTCTACAAGAACCTCGGTGACGAACAGCTCGCCGCGGCGCTGCCCGGTTCGCTGGCGCTCGCCGTCCGCCGTGCCGTGGGCCGCGGGGAGCTCGACTCCACCGAGCTCGACCTGCGCAACCCCGGCGACGACAGCGTCCCCACCATCCCGGTGCCGAAGACGAGCATGGCGGGCATCTACGGCGTCGACCAGTTCGTCGAGCAGCTGCCGTCGATGACCGAGTCCCGCCGCCAGATCCAGGCGACCCGTGTCCGGTCCGACCGCGAGCTCCTCCGCCTGTTCGGCAACCGCGACGAGCCCGCGTACCCGATCGAGAACTACCTGGCCGGCTACGACAAGATCGTGCACTCCCTCGGCGTGCTCGAGGTCGGCACCCGTCGCCGCGTCCTCATCATCACGGGCGACTCGATCGGCGCGAAGATGGCCGGTCCGGCGATCCGTGCCACCCAGATGGCGAAGCAGCTGGCATCGGAGCACGACGTCCGCGTGGTCAGCCTCACCCGCTCGTCGCCGATCGACCCCTCGTACGAGGTCGTCACGGTCCCGCACCGCCACCCGCGCCAGATGGTCGAGCACGAGGGCTGGGCCGACGTCATCATCGTGCAGGGCCACGCGCTCCGGCTGTTCCCCGTGCTCGAGTCGACCAGCAAGATCCTGGTCGTCGACGTCTACGACCCGCTGCACCTCGAGCAGCTCGAACAGGGCCGCAGCGACGACGTCGACAAGTGGAACCGCCAGATCCTCGACGCCTCGGACACGCTGAACCACCAGCTCGAGCTCGGCGACTACTTCATCTGTGCCTCGGAGCGTCAGCGGATGTTCTGGCTCGGGCAGCTCGCCGGCTCCGGCCGCGTGAACGCCCGCACGTACTCGCGTGACGCCGACCTGCGCTCGCTCATCGGCGTCGTGCCGTTCGGCCTGTCCTCGACCCCGCCGGTGCACGACCAGCAGCGGGTCAAGGGCGTCGTGCCGGGCATCGGCAAGAACGACAAGCTCGTCGTCTGGGGCGGGGGGATCTACGACTGGTTCGACCCGATCACCCTGGTCCGCTCGATCGCCCGGCTCGCCGAGCGCCGTCCGTCGGTCAAGCTCTTCTTCATGGGTGTGCAGCACCCGAACCCCGACGTCCCCGAGATGGACATCGTGGCGAAGGTCCGCGCCGAGGCGGACGCCCTCGGGCTCACCGGCAAGCACGTGTTCTTCAACGACCAGTGGATCCCGTACGAGGAGCGCGGCGCCTACCTGCTCGAGGCCGACGCCGGCGTCTCGACGCACTACGAGCACCTCGAGACGACGTTCTCGTTCCGCACCCGCATCCTCGACTACCTGTGGGCACGTCTGCCGATCGTCACGACGGCCGGCGACTCGTTCGGTGACCTCGTCGCGGAGCAGAAGCTCGGCATCGCGGTGCACGAGCAGGACGTCGACGGCCTGGCGACCGCGCTCGAGACGGCGCTCTTCGACAAGAAGGCCCGCACCGAGTTCATCGGCAACGTCGACCGTGTGCGCGAGCAGTTCACGTGGGAGAACGTCCTCGCCCCGCTCGTCGAGTTCTGCCGGAACCCGATCCGCGCTGCGGACAAGTCGGTGCGCGACACGACGTCCTCGATCGAGCCGCACAAGATGCGCGTCCGCGTGCCGGAGCGCAAGAAGCTCTCCGGTGTCCGCTACGACCTCGGTCGCGCCGTGCACTACCTGCGCACCGAGGGCCCCCGCAGCGTCGCCGGCAAGGTGAAGCGGCGCCTGAACCGGTGACCCCGGGGGACACCGCCGCCCTCGTCATCGTCCCGACCTACGACGAGGCCGAGAACATCCGCGCGATCACGGCCGCCGTGCTGGCGGCGGTGCCCGGTGCCCACGTGCTCGTCGTCGACGACGGCAGCCCGGACGGCACCGGGGACATCGTGCGGTCGCTGGCCGCCGCTGACGACCGCGTGCACCTGCTGCAGCGCCCCGGCAAGGCCGGGCTCGGCACGGCGTACGTCGCCGGCTTCCGGTGGGGTCTGGAGCGCGGCTACCCGCTGCAGGTCGAGATGGACGCCGACGGCTCGCACCCGGCCGACCGGTTGCCGGCCATGATCGACGCCGTGACCGCGTCCGAGGACGTCCTGCTCGCGATCGGGTCCCGCTGGGTGCCGGGTGGCTCGGTCGTCGACTGGCCGCTCCGACGCCAGGCGCTCAGCCGCGGGGCGAACACCTACGCCCGCCTGGTGCTCGGCCTCGACGTGCGCGACATCACCGCCGGGTACCGCGTGTACCGCTCGTCGGCGATCGCGCGGATGGACCTCGCATCGGTGGACTCGAAGGGGTACTGCTTCCAGGTGGACATGACGCTGCGCGTGGACGCCCTCGGCGGCCGCATCGTCGAGGTGCCGATCCGGTTCCGCGACCGCGTGCACGGGGTCTCCAAGATGAGCCGGTCCATCGTGGTCGAGGCGATGCTCCGTGTCACCCGGTGGGGTGTGCAGCGCCGTCTGGGTCGCCGCACGCGCCCGTAGCGCGAGGCCCGGAGCGCGCGCTCGCTTCGTGCGCAGGAACGGTCGCGTCGCGTCTACTGGGGCGACCGTTCCTGCTCACGATGCGCGGGCCCGGAACGTTCGGCGTGACGGCCTGGAGGCGCGGTGCGGGGCCGCCACGGGCCTCCGGTCCGGCGCTACACGCGCGGCAGGTGCCGGCGCCACGATCGCCGCCGCGCGGCGATCACGAGCACCGTCACGAAGAACATCAGCCCCGCGCCGTGCAGCAGGTAGCTCTCCGCCGTGCTGGTGACGGCGAGCAGCACGAGCACCGCGGCCGGCCACACGTACGCCACCCCGGGGAACGTCGTCGCCGTCACCCAGGCCCGCGCGAACGCGAGCAGCGCCGTGATCCCGAGGATGAGCGTGCCCGCGAAGCCGATCTGCAGCCAGGCGTCCACGAAGGCGTTCAGGCCCGAGGTGAAGCGGACGCCGGCGGGGTCGATGAGCGTCACGTACGGCACCACCGGCTCGGTCGGCCAGGTCCCCACCCAGCCCCAGCCCTGGATCGGGTAGCGCTCCACCAGGACCCGGATCTGGGACCACAGGTCCGTGCGCGTCGCGGTGCCGCCGGCCGCCCCGATCTCGGCGAGCAGCCGGTGCCGCGCGAGCACCCCGACGGCCAGGGTCAGCAGGACGACCACGCCGAGGACGCCGTTGACCACCGGTCTGGTCGCCGGTCTCGCGTGCCGGAGTGACCAGAGCGCCAGTGCGGTGACGGCGAGTGCGATCATCGCCAGGCCGGTGATGGGGGACTGCACGAGCATCAGGGCGATGACGGCGAGCGAGGTCGAGGCGATCGCGCGCCAGAGCGTGACGGACCGGGTGAGGAACTCGACCACGAAGGTGACCAGTGCCATGGCGGCGATGAAGCCCATGAAGTTGCGTGTGCCGCCGATGCCCTGGATCAGGCCGCCGTACGCGATGTCACCGCGGATGCCGAACGCCGGGAACGGGACGTCGAGCACCAGGCCGGACAGGACCTCGAGCCCGAGGGCGGTCACGAGCAGGATCCGGAAGGCGTCGCCCGAGGCCCGGATCACCTGCACCAGGTCGCGGCCGAGCGCCAGGTACAGCCCGAGGCCGATGAAGCACACGGTCTGCACGAGCCCGCGGAGCGCGAACCAGGAGTACTCGCTCCACAGCACGCTCAACGCGCAGTAGCCGACGAAGGCCAGCAGCGAGAGGGGGAGGACCCCGTGCCACTCGATCCGGTAGCGCTGTCCCAGCAGGCTCAGCCCCGCGAGCACGAACAGCGTCACGAGCACCGCCCAGGTCCCCGCCTGACCGACGAGCGTCTCCACCGTGGGCTGGCCGAACCCGAACAGCACGATGACCGTCGCGAGCGCCTGGCTGAACCGTCCACCGGCCGAGAAGCCGATCCAGGCGGAGAGGTACCGGCGCCCGAGCACCTGTCTGCTCACCCGGCCGTCCGTCACGCGTCCATCTTGGCGCACGACCTTGTGACGAGCACACCGCATCGCGGTGTGGCTGTATCGACGATGCGTGATGAGCGATCTATCCTCACCGAATGGACGTCGCGCGCAGGGTCGTCGGCGTCCCGCTCGTCGCGGTCCTCGTCGGCCTGCTCACGACCGCACTGGCCTGGTACCGCCTCGGTCCGGTGGCGCGGAACACCGTCTGGGCCGAGGACGGCGGCGTGTTCCTGCGCGAACGGATCGCGATGGGGCCCGTCGACACGCTGCTGCACCCCTACGCCGGCTACCTGCACCTGCTGCCCAGGCTCATCGTCGACCTCGGCTACGCGCTGCCGCCCGAACGGTACGCGCAGGTGGTGGCACTGGCGTCCTGCGCGGTGGTCGGCGGGGTCTGCGCCCTGGTGTTCGTGCTGTCCCGCGACGTCGTCCGCCCGTGGCCGTTCCGGCTGGTGCTCGCCGCCGTCCCCGTCGTCCTGCCGCTCGCCCCGTACGAGATCAGCGGCAACGCGGCGAACCTGCACTGGTTCCTGCTCGTCCTGGTGCCGTGGGTCTTCACCTTCCGCAGCCGCTCCTGGTGGGGCGCGGGCGCGCTCGCCGTGGTCGCTGGTGTCGCCGTGCTCACCGAACCCCTCACCGCACTGTTCGCGCCCCTGCTGCTCCTCGCGTGGACGCCCCGAGGCCGAACGCCCGGCTCATCCGGCCGGTGGTCCGCGCTGCCCGTCACGGTCGTCGTGGTCGTCGCCCTGGCCGCGCAGGGCGTCACGGCCCTGACGAACCCGCGTGCCCTGGCCACGGGGTCGCCGGCGGTCGTGGACGTGCTCGCCGGGTACCTGTTGCGTCCCGTGGCGGGTGCCTGGGGTCCGGACCTCGGCGCCGCGCTGACGGCGGTGGTGGAGCACGGCTGGGCCGTGGTCCTGGTCCCCGCCGCCCTGCTGCTGGTCGTCCTGGTGGCGGCCGTGGTCGTCGGGCCGACAGGCACCCGGTGGATGGTCACGGCACTCGCCGCCGGTTCGGTCGCGGTGTGGTGGGTGGCCGTCCTCGCCAACCACGGCGCCGGCGTCCGCTGGTCCGCGCCGGTGAGCGCGATGGCCGCCCTGCCGCCGCAGCGCTACGCCGCCGCTGCCGGCCTGCTGCTCGTGAGCGCCGCGGTGGTCGCCGCCGCAGCGCTGGTGGACGCGCCCCGCTGGTCGCGTGTGGCGGCACGGACAGGAGGCGCGGGTCGCCTCGTCGGCGCGCTGGCCGGTTGGTGCGTGGTCACCGCCGTCGTCGCGTCGGCCGTGCTGCACGTCGCGCCGGCGGACACGCGGCGCAGCGACGGCCCGGTGTGGGCCGGGCAGCTGCCGGCGGCGGTCGAGGCGTGCGACGCGGACCCGTCGCTCGAGGTCGCCCGGGTGCGGTCGAACCCGTGGTCGTCCCCGGTGGCGTGCTCCTGGCTGTCGCGCTGAGGGAGCGCCCGGGTCAGCGCGTGCCGGCCCAGCGGAACTCGCGCTTGGCCAGCGGCGTGCGGGGGCCGTCGCCGGTGGACACGGGTTCCTCGCCGGTCAGCACGATGCGGGTCTTGATCGCGAGCAGGGCGAAGAGCACCCAGTTCCCCTGGTAGAGCAGGCGGGACTCGGCGACGGACTGCACGAGCAGCGCGACGACGACCAGGAGCGGCAGGAGCGACACCGGGTCGAACGACCGCGGACGCAGCGTGGCGTCGTACCCGATGCGGGTCGCGCAGGCCCACGAGCGCGACAGCGTCGTCACCACGTAGATCGCGAAGAGCACCAGGCCGATGATGCCGGTCTGCATCCAGACGTCCAGGTAGGCGTCGTGGGCCTGCAGGTAGGTGACACCCTTGCGGTGCGCCAGGTCGGCGAGCGTCGGGATGCCGGGCCACCAGTACCCGATCCATCCCCAGCCACCCACGGGGTGCTGGTCGATCAGCCCGAGCACCTTGCCCCAGATCTCGCCCCGACCGGTGGCGTCCGAGCCCTTGCCGAGCAGCTCGGAGACCGGACCACGCAGCACGGCCGCGGCGACGGCGACGACGATCGCGCCCACCGCGAGCAGCAGGTAGCGCGGGGTGCGGCGCTCGGTCGGCACACGGCGCATCCACACCGCGACCAGGGCGACCACGGCGACCACGAGGGCAGCGGCGATGACCGTCGACGAGCGGGTGAGGACGAAGCCGAGTGCGGCGACGAGGAGCCAGCCGATCGCTTGGTTCCGGCGGATCCGGCCCTCGGCGAACTGCACGGCGACCACGATCGCGACGAGCAGGGCGACCATGGCGAGCAGGTTCGCGTTGCCCGGCAGGCCCTGGATCCGACCACCGGTGAAGAGCTCGGCGCGCGAGAAGTAGAACGCGTCGGGGACGTCGCGGTCGCCGTAGTCGGTCCAGATCGGCGCGATCGGGTGGCGGACGAACACCGCGACGACGGCTTCGAACAGCAGCGAGAGCATCAGGACCCAGCGGAGCGCGAGGCTCATGGCGTCGGTGATCCGCCGCCACGTCAGGGTCGAGGCGATCGTGAACGCCACGGCGGCGCAGATCACCTGCACGGTCAGGCTCGAGATCGTCGCGAACCGCCAATGCGACCAGACCAGCGTCACCAGGCACCAGCCGAGGAACGCCCAGAGCGCCCAGGGGGTGCGGACGAGCGGCGGCTTCGCCCGGACCAGGATCGTGGTGCCCCAGGCGGCGACGAGGGCCCAGAGGACACCGGCCCCGACCCAGGTGAGGGTGTTCGGCACGGCGTCGCCCGCGAACAGCACGAACAGGGTCGTCGCCCCGAAGGCGAACGCCTCGCGCTCCGGTACGGCCCCGCGCGCCAGCGGCCAGGTGTTCGTCACGACGCCAGGGTACCGGCCGGTCGCCGTCCGCAGGACTCCCTCGGCGGCGCCGGTAGGCTCTGGCCCATGTTCCTCGGCATCACGAACACCCCCCGCGACTACGCCTGGGGCTCGGTCACCGCGATCCCGGAGCTCCTCGGCCGCACCGTCACGGGTGCCCCGCAGGCGGAGCTCTGGCTCGGCGCCCACGCCGGCAGCCCCAGCGTCGTCGTCAACCCCGCCATGGTGGGCGGAGCCGACACGCTCCGCGACTGGATCGCCGACGAGCCGGAGACCGCCCTCGGTCCGGACCGCACCGACCTGCCGTTCCTGCTCAAGGTGCTCGCGGCGGCCGCACCGCTCTCGCTGCAGGCGCACCCCACCCCGGAGCAGGCGGCGGAGGGCTTCGCCCGTGAAGAGCGCGAGGGCATCCCGCTCGACGACCCGGCTCGCAACTACAAGGACCCGTTCCCGAAGCCCGAGCTCGTCGTCGCGCTGAGCGAGCGGTTCGAGGCGCTGAGCGGCTTCCGCCCCGTCGAGGAGACCCTCGCCGAGGTGCGCGTGCTCGACGCCGGCACCGGACGGCTCGGTCCGCTCGAGGTGCACCTGCTGCACGGGCTCGAGGACACCGTCCGCTGGCTCGAGACCGCCGACGAGTCCGCACTCGCCGTGGTGCAGGCCGCGAGCGACCTGGCCGTCGCCCTCGACGACGACCTGCTCACCCCGAACACCGCGACCGTGCGCGACCTGGCGACCAGCTGGCCGGGCGACCCCGGCACCGTGGTCTCCCTGCTCATGCACCGTGTGACGCTCGGTGCGGGGCAGGCGATGTACCTGCCCGCCGGCAACATCCACGCGTACCTCGACGGGCTCGGCATCGAGCTGATGGCGCCGTCGGACAACGTGCTGCGCGGCGGGCTGACGCCGAAGCACGTCGACGTGCCGGAGCTCCTGCGGGTGCTCGACTTCACCGCGTACCCGGCCCCGGTCCTCGAGCCGGAGCGCATCGCCGGCGGCGTCGACCGGTTCGCACCGGACGGCGTCGGCTTCGCGCTGCTGCGGGTGGACGGCGACGGCCGCCCGGCCGGCCTGAGCACGGGCGGGGTCGCGCCGCTCGTCGGACCGTCGATCGCGATCTGCACCGAGGGCGTCGTCACGCTCGTCGGCGCGCAGTCGGCCACCCTGCTCCGCAAGGGCGAGTCGTGCTTCATCACGCCGGACGAGGGCGACGTGACCGTCGAGGCGGACTCGTCCGACGGCATCACGTCGACGGTGTTCATCGCCACCGGCGCCTAGGACCGGCGCCCAGGACCGGCGCCCAGGACAGGCGTCCTGGCCGGGGACGCCGTCGCGGAACCGGCGCGGAACCGCACGCGGCGGCGCGGACCCGCACACCGCCACCGTGGCGTCGCCGACGTCCGCTAGCGTGGCGAGCATGAGTTGGCTGGTCACCGGCGGTGCCGGGTACATCGGGTCCCACGTCGTCCGAGCACTGCGCTCGGCCGGCATCGACACGGTCGCGTTCGACGACCTCTCGAGCGGCTTCCGCGCGTTCGTGCCGGACGACGTGCCGTTCGTCGAGGGCACGATCCTCGACGGGGAGCTCGTGGCGCGCACCCTGCGCGAGCACGAGGTCACCGGCGTGGTTCACGTCGCGGGGTTCAAGTACGCCGGCGTCTCCGTCGAGCGCCCGCTGCACACCTACGAGCAGAACGTCACCGGCATGGCGACCCTGCTCCGCGCGATGGCCGAGACCGGCGTCACCAAGGCGGTCTTCTCGTCGAGCGCGGCGGTCTACGGCACGCCGGACGTCGAGACCGTGGTCGAGTCCACCCCGAAGAACCCGGAGTCGCCGTACGGCGAGTCGAAGCTCATCGGCGAGTGGCTGCTGCGCGACATGGAGGTCGCCGCCGGATTCGCCACCACGTCGCTCCGGTACTTCAACGTCGTCGGCTCGGGGGAGCCCGACCTGTACGACGCCAGCCCGCACAACCTGTTCCCGCTGGTCTTCGACGCGCTGCTCGCCGGCCGGACCCCGCGGATCAACGGCGACGACTACGCCACCCCGGACGGCACCTGTGTCCGCGACTACGTGCACGTGGCCGACCTGGCGCACTCGCACGCCGTGGCCGCACGGAAGCTCGAGGCCGGGGAGCCGCTCGAGCGTGCCTACAACCTCGGCAGCGGCGACGGCGTGAGCGTCCGGCAGATCATGGACGCGATGGCTGCCGGCACCGGGATCGCCTTCGACCCCGAGATCGCACCGCGGCGCCCCGGCGACCCGGCCCGCATCGTCGCGACCGGCGAAGCCGCCGCCCGAGACCTCGAGTGGGCGATGCGGCACTCCCTGGACGAGATGGTCTCGAGCGCGTGGGAGGCCCGCCGCAGCGCCTCCTGAGCGCCTGAGGACGAGTCAGTTGTCCCCCGGAAGGCCCACCCGAGCGGCGCGACACGCCCAAACGGGGGACATGACACGCTGGAGCGGTCAGTGCCTTCTATGATCCGCGACTTGACTCAGGCGAATGACACCGCTGTAATTACAGGCAACGGCCGCAAGAGTTGGGGTTCGTTGTCGAGGCGGCAGGGGTGATCAGGGTGAACGGTTCCGAGTTCCACGCCGGAGTTCCGGAGGACTGGCACGTCGATCCCGTGGCGCTCGGCGTCCCCGGGGTCCGACGTCCCGAGGTGGACGACGAGGAGAACCCGCTCGCCTGGCAGGTCGACTCGCTGTGCGCACAGACCGACCCCGAGGCGTTCTTCCCCGAGAAGGGCGGCTCCACGCGCGAGGCGAAGAAGATCTGCACCTCGTGCGAGGTCCGGGCGCAGTGCCTCGAGTACGCGCTCGAGAACGACGAACGCTTCGGCATCTGGGGTGGCCTCTCCGAGCGGGAACGCCGCAAGCTGCGGAAGCGCGCCTGAGCGGTCACGGCGCGCCAGCGCCGTGCGAGGGCGCGCCGAGGAGCCTGCGACGAGGACGCCGGGACCAGCCGTTCTCCGCCCGTCCCGCACCGCGCGGTGAGCGCGTCCACAGCTTCACGGCGCGCCGCCGCCCGCAGCCGACACCGCGCCTCCAGACCGTAGAGTGACGCCCGTCATGCAGCCCAGAGTCACCGCGATCCTCGTCGCCGCCAACGGGGCGGCCCACCTCGACCGGACCCTGGACGCGCTCGCCGCCCAGACCCGCCACCCCGAGAACCTCGTGGTCGTCGACGTCGGCACGACCGACGGATCGACCGCCGAGCTGTCCTTCGGTGGGTCCGCGCAGCTCGTCCGCCTCCCGGCGGGCCGGTCGTTCGGTGACGCCGTCCGGCAGGGCGAGCGCAGCGCGCCGCCCGCCGCGACCGACGAGCCGGTCGACGAGTGGCTGTGGATCCTCGGCCACGACAACGCGCCGGCACCGACCGCGCTCGCCGACCTGCTGGGCGCCGTCGAGATCGCGCCGTCGGTCGTCGTCGCCGGTCCGAAGCTCGTCGCCGACGACGATCCGTCGCTGATCCGCGCGTTCGGCGAGAGCATGACCCGCTTCGGCCGCTCGATCGTCCTGGTGCAGGACGAGCTCGACCAGGGCCAGCACGACCGCAACACCGACGTGCTCGGCGTCACCGCCGGCGGCATGCTCGTGCGTCGCTCGGTCTGGAACGAACTCGGCGGGTTCGACCCGGCACTGCCGGACGTCGACGCGGCGCTCGACTTCTCGGTCCGGGTCCGCCTCGCCGGACACCGCGTGGCCCTCGTGCCCGAGGCCAGGGTCACCAGCGCCGGGCCGATCGAGGAGTTCGGGCGCAAGCGTGTGTCCGAGGCGCGGCGCGTCCGGATGCACCGGCAGGCGCAGCTGCACCGTCGGATGACGTACGCCCCCGTCGCGCTCGTCTGGCTGCACTGGCTCACGCTCGTGCCCTTCGCCGTCGGCCGCGCCCTGGGGCACCTGGTCGCGAAGCACCCAGCCGCCGTGGTCCCCGAGCTCTCCGCCGCGTTCGCGGTCGCGTTCGGCGGCGGCACGGGCCGTGCACGCAAGAACCTCGCCCGCACGAAGCAGCTCGGCTGGGCGGCCGTCGAACCGCTCCGGGTGAGCTGGCGTCGGGTGTACGAGCACCGCACCACCTCGCGCGACGTCGAACTCGCCCGCGTCGAGGACGCCCCGATCGCCAGGGCGTCGTTCCTCGGCGACGGCGGGATCTGGGTGGTCCTGGCCGCCGCGGCGCTCAGCGTCGTGACGCTCTACCCGCTGCTCGGCTCGCCGGCCCTGACCGGCGGGGGACTCCTGCCGCTCTCCGCGACCCCCGGTCAGCTCTGGCAGAACGTCGGGTACGGCTTCCACTCGCTCGGCACCGGCTTCACCGGCCCGTCCGACCCCTTCACCGCGGTGCTCGCCGTGCTCGGCTCGATCGTCTTCTGGTCGCCGTCCACCGCGGTCGTGCTCGTCATGCTCGTCGCGTTCCCGCTGTCCGCCCTCGGTGCCTGGTTCGCGGTCCGCAAGGTCACGACCCGCACCTGGGTGCCGGTCATCGGCGCGTCGCTCTACGCCATCGCCCCGTCGCTCGTCGGCGCGGTGACGACCGGGCACCTCGGCGCCGTGATCGCGCACCTGGTCCTGCCGTGGCTGTTCGTCGCCGTGCTCGAGGCGCACCGCTCGTGGGCCTGGGCCTCGGGTGCGTCGCTGCTGTTCGCCGTGGTCGCCGCCTCGGCTCCGTCACTGCTGCCGGTCCTGCTGATCGGCTGGCTCGTGGCGCTGCTGGTCGGCTGGCGCCGGGCCCACCGTCGCGTGTTCATCCCGGTGCCGACCGCGGTGCTGTTCCTGCCGCTGATCCTGGCGCAGGCGGCACGCGGCAACCTGCTCGCCGTGTTCGCCGACCCCGGGGCGCCGTCCGCGACCCGGGCACCGTCCGCCCTGCAGCTGGCCATCGGGCAGCCCCTGCCCGACTGGAGCGGCTGGCTGCCCGCGACCTCCGGGCTGACGCTCGTCGTCGGGGCCCTGCCGATCGTGATGGCCGTCCTGGCACTCCCGGTCGCCGTCGCCGCGATCGGGGCGGTGCTCGGCCACCGCTGGGCGGTCGCCGGATCCGCGCTCGTCATCGCGCTCCTCGGCTTCGCCACGGCCTTCGCCGCCACCCACGTCACCGTCACCGGTGTCGGTTCGACCACCACCATCGTCTGGCCCGGCAGCGGGTTGTCCGTGTACTGGCTCGCCCTCGTGGTGGCGGCGTGCATCGGCATCGACGTGCTGCCGAAGGCCGCCCCGGTCACCGGACTCGTCGCGACCGTGCTCGCCGGGATCGCCGTCGCGCCGGCGTTCGCGGCGTTCTACCTCGGCACCGCCACGATCGAGCCGACCACGGGCCGCGTGCTCAGCGCCTACGTGAACGCCGAGGCCCAGGCGAACCCCGACGTCGGCACGCTCGTGGTCGTGCCGCAGGACGACGGGTCGCTCGCCGTCACGCTCGAACGCGGGCAGGGGTCCACCCTCGACGACCAGTCGACGCTCGACGCGACCGCGCTCCGGCTGAGCGAGTCCGGCTCGCGGCTGACCACGCTCGCGGGCAACCTGGCCAGTCGCAGCGGGTACGACCCCCGGCCGGCGCTCCGCGAACTCGGCGTGAGCTTCGTGCTCATCGACGACGCGGGCGACGACCCCGAGGCGCAGACGGTGCACGACCGGGCCGCCGGTGCCATCGGCCAGAACGCGCTCTTCACCAGCATCGGCGAGACCACCAACGGGCAGCTGTTCCACTACGACGGCGAGGTCGACCGCACGCGCTCCGGCTCCGCGGCGACCCAGGCCACCCACGTGCTGTACCTCGTCGTGCTCGGCGTGGTCTTCGGCGCCGCGGCCCTGCTCGCGGTCCCGACGGCCCCGCGCCGCCGCCGTGCCACCTCGAACGTCATCGAGGCCGAGGAACCCGCCACCACCTTCGACGAGGAGCGCGACGAATGAGCACCACCCCCTCCTCCGTCCGGCGCTGGATCGTCCGCGGCACCGCCACGGCCGTCGCCGTCGTCGTCGCGGCGGGCGCCGTCACCGCGGCGCACGCCATCGGCACCGAGTCGGAACCCGGCCGACCCGCCGGGCGCACCGTCACGCCGGTCCCCGCCGCCGCCGAACGTGTCTGCGCCGGCAGCGCACTGCGTCTGTCCGACGACGCGGGCAACGACGCGACGCAGGCGAGCACCGTCGGCACCGCCACCGTCGCGACCGCGACGACCGGTTCCACGGTCGAGCGGTCCGCGCTCGACGCCTCGACCACCGGCGGCAGCGACCCCCGGCTCCTGACGGCGCCAGCGGGGGAGACGACCCCGCAGGTCGCGGGCAGCAGCTTCCAGAGCGTCTCGAGCGGCGACCTGGTGGGGGCCGGAGCGGCCTCGTGCGACGACCCCACCCAGTCCACGTGGCTCGTCGGCGGATCGACCGAGACCGGTCGCACGAGCCTCGTGACGCTCTCGAACCCGACGGACGTCAACGCCACGGTCGACCTGGCGATCTACGACGGCGACGGGACGGTCAGCGCCCCCGGGACCACCGGCATCGTCGTGGCACCGAACACGCAGAAGGTCGTCCCGCTGTCGGGCTTCGTGTCCGACGCCGCGTCGACGGTCGTGCACGTCACGTCGTCCGGTGGGCAGATCGTCGCGCACATGCAGGAGACCGTCGTCCGCACCCTGACCCCGGGCGGCTTCGACATCGTCTCCGGCGGCGCTGCGCCGTCCCGGTCCCAGGTCATCCCCGCCGTCGTCCTCGCCGACGCGCAGGCCGCCCAGCGTGGTGATGACACGGCCGACGCGGCACCGGTCGTCCGACTGTTCGTGCCGGGCACGAAGTCGGCCCGCGTCACCCTCGGCATCAGCACGGCCGACGGCGGCGGCACGACCGTCAACGCCACCGCCGAGCCCGGCGTCGTGACCGACGTCCCGCTCGACGACTTCCCGGACGGCCGGTACTCGTTCACCGTCACGTCGACCCAGCCGATCGTCACCGGGGCGCGCACCACGACGCCCACCGACGGCACCAGCACCGGCACCGACCTCGGGTGGTTCGCCTCCGCCGAGCCGCTCGGCGACGAGACCATCACCGCCATCGCGCCGGGCGAGGGTGTGCGGCTGAACTTCGTGAACCCCACGAGCGAGGACCGCACGGTCACGGTGCGGTCGGGCGACGAACGACGCACCCTGACGCTCCTGTCCGGCGCCACCGGGACACTGTCGGTGCCGACGGCGAAGCAGCTCACGCTGACCGGCACCGACGGCGTCGTCGCGGGGGTCACGTACCGCGGCGCTGACGGGATCGCCGGGTTCCCGGTGCGCCCGGCCACCGACGTCTCCACACCGGTGCGCGTCTACCCCTGACGGGTGGTGCCAGCGGCCCGGGTGGTCGGCACGGTGCGGTCGGTCCGGCTCACCGGCGGGTCGGCGCGGTGCGGCCGGTCCGCTTCACCAGTGTCGGTAGCGGTCCGGTGCCAGGTCCCACGGGTCCTTGCCGATCAGCTCGCCCACCGCGCGGAACACCGCGGTCTCGATGATGATGCGGCGGTCGGAGTCATCCTTCTCGGGGCTCCGGTTCACCCGCTCCACGGGGATGCGGAACACGGTCACGCGGCGGGTGTCACGGTCGATGCGCCAGCGTGGCATCTCGTCCGGCAGGGTCTGGTCGCTCGGCATGTCCGCCACCTGGAAGACCACGCCCGCGAGTTCCTCGGGCCACAGGCCGAGCAGGTAGTGCGCACTGTCACCGACGATGCGGTCGAACGCCTCGGCGCGGGTGATGATCGGCGCGAGTTCGGGTCCGGTGACGCTCGAACGCCCGCCACGGCCGTGCCGGGAGCGCCCCCGACCGCGGTCGACCGGGGTGACGAGGCGAGGCTTCCGACGCATCCCCACATCGTACGCGGGGACGGGTGCACGCCGGACGCTCCGCTAGGCTCCCTGACGACATGGACGTGCGGATCTGCAGCAAGGTGGCGTGTGCCAACAGCGCTTCGTCGACCCTGACGTACGACTACGGCGACTCCATGGTCGTCATCGGTCCGCTGTCGACCCGGGTCGAACCGCACGGTTACGACCTCTGCGCCCGCCACGCGGCCACCCTGCGCGTCCCGCGCGGCTGGCAGGTGGTGCGGCGCGAGCCGCTCCCGCGCGACGCGGACTGACGGCGCGCGTCCGCGACGTGGGTGGGGGCGATCTGGAGGCCCGGGGAACGTGACCGGGATCGGCTGGTGACCCGCGCCTCCCGGCATGGAAGACTGACGGGCATGCCCACCGAAACCCGCACCGCTGCTGTGTTCCGCGTCGCCGACCTGTCCCTCGCCGAGGCAGGCCGGCACCAGATCCGCCTCGCCGAGAACGAGATGCCGGGCCTGATGTCCCTGCGTGACGAGTTCGCGGCGGCGCAGCCGCTCGCCGGCGCGCGCATCGCCGGGTCCCTGCACATGACGGTGCAGACCGCCGTGCTCATCGAGACGCTCGTCGCCCTCGGCGCCCAGGTGCGCTGGGCCAGCTGCAACATCTTCTCCACCCAGGACGAAGCCGCCGCAGCCGTCGCCGTCGGACCCACCGGCACCCCGGACGCCCCCGCCGGCGTCCCGGTGTTCGCGTGGAAGGGCGAGACGCTCGAGGAGTACTGGTGGTGCACCAGCCGCATCTTCGACTGGAGCGACGAGGCCGCCGCGGCCGGAGCCGACTGGACCGGCCCGAACCTGATCCTGGACGACGGCGGCGACGCCACCATGCTCGTGCACACCGGCGCCGACGCCGAGGCCGCCGGTGCCGCCCCGGTCGCCGAGCCGGACGCCAGCGCCGAGTGGAAGATCGTGCTCGACACCGTCGCGCGGTCGCTCGAGACCTCGTCCGACCGCTGGACCCGCATCGCGGCCGACATCCAGGGCGTCACCGAGGAGACCACGACGGGCGTGCACCGTCTGTACGAGCTGTTCCGGAACGGCGAGCTGAAGTTCCCGGCGATCAACGTCAACGACTCCGTGACGAAGTCGAAGTTCGACAACAAGTACGGCATCCGGCACTCGCTGCCCGACGGTCTGAACCGCGCCACCGACGTGCTCATCGGCGGCAAGGTCGCCTTCGTCGTCGGCTACGGCGACGTCGGCAAGGGGGCGGCCGAGGCGCTCCGCGGGCAGGGCGCCCGCGTCATCGTCAGCGAGGTCGACCCCATCTGTGCGCTGCAGGCGGCGATGGACGGCTACCAGGTCGCGCGCCTGGCGGACGTCGTCGACACCGTCGACATGGTCATCACGTGCACCGGCAACCTGGGCGTCGTCGGGGTCGACGAGATGCTCGGGCTGAAGCACCTGGCGATCGTCGCGAACGTGGGGCACTTCGACAACGAGATCGACATGGCCGGGCTCGAGGCGCTGCCCGGCGTCTCGAAGGTCGAGATCAAGCCGCAGGTGCACGAGTGGCGGCTGCCGACCGGACGGTCGATCCTGGTGCTGTCCGAAGGGCGGCTCATGAACCTCGGCAACGCGACGGGCCACCCGTCGTTCGTGATGAGCAACTCGTTCACGAACCAGGTGCTCGCGCAGATCGAGCTGCACACCCGGCGCGACGAGTACCCGACCGGCGTGTACGTGCTGCCGAAGCACCTGGACGAGAAGGTCGCGCGCCTGCACCTCGACGCCCTCGGGGTGCAGCTGACGTCGCTGCGTCCGGAGCAGGCCGCGTACATCGGTGTCCCCGTCGAGGGCCCCTTCAAGCCGGACCACTACCGCTACTGAGCTCGGCGTTCCTGCGCTCCCGCACGACACCGGTGTTCGCACGTTGCACCCCGGCACGCGGGTGTTCAGCGCGCGAACACCGGTGTCTTGCGAGCAGCCCGCGCCGCGCGCTGCGTCAGCGGGGGAAGCCCGGCGGGCGCGCCGACGCCGTGGACCCCGCTGCGGTGAGCAGCTCGGCGCGGGCGCCCAGCGCCCGGACGTCCCGACGACGACGCAGCACGACGACCCCGGCCAGGAACACCTCGGGCGGCACGGGCGGCACGGGGTGGGCGAACGCCGACACCTCGGCCGCGAGCGACTGCGCCGCTGCCTCGCGCAGTTCCGGTCGCATCAGCGCCGCCCCGCGGAAGAACGCGCCGAGCCGGTTCTCCAACCGCTGCGGCAGCGCCGAGACGTCCGCGACGCCGGCCCACGCCGCCAGTTCCGGTGGCAGGAGCACCTCGGGGTCGCGCTGTTTCGGCAGGCGCTCGTGCTGCACGATCGTGCCTGCGAGCAGGTCCCCGAGGCGCCTCGGCCGGGTGCCGAACAGCGCGACGAGCAGGGCGACCGACCCGAACGTCATCCAGAGCTCGAACAGGCCGACGAGCGACCGGGTGAAGGCGTGCCGGAACCCGATCGAACCGCCGTCGAGCCGGACCACCCGGGTGCCGGTGGCGAACCGTCCGACGCTCCGCCCCTTCGTCACCGTCTCGACCGCGGCGGGGACCAGCACCAGCACGACGACGAGCAGCACGATGTTCAGCGCAGCACCCCAGGCGGGTTCGAGGCCCCTCGGCCAGAGTCGTGCGACCCCGAACATCGCGAGCACGAACAGGACGAGGACGCACAGGCCGTCCAGCAGGGCCGCTGCGAGCCGCAGCACGAGTCCGGCGGGTTGGACGTCGAGCGCGACACCCTCGCCCACCACGAGCTCGTCGGCGGTCTCGTCGAGATCGCGCGAGAACCGGGCGTCGGCGAGGTCACGCGGCGTGCGGGGCTTCGGCATGGGATCATTCTGTCGGAGATCGCGCGACCTGAGGGGGAACTCGTGGACCTGGATGCCTACGCCGAGGTGCATCGTGACCGGTGGCAGGAGCTCGACCGGCTGGCGCGTGCCCGGCACCGGTCCGGTGCGGACGTCGACCGGCTCGTCGCCGGCTACCAGGAGGCCGCCACCGACCTCGCCCGCATCCGCGGTGCCGCACCGCGCACCGTGACCGGCGACCGGCTCTCGCTCACGCTGTTCCGCGCCCGACTGCGCTTCACCGGCACCCCCGTCGACCCGCTGACCGCGGTCGCACTGTTCTTCACGCGGCAGCTCCCCGCGGCGCTCTACCGGATCCGCTGGGTGACCATCTGGGTCGCGCTCGCGACGGTGGCGATCGGGGCGATCGTCGCGATCTGGATCACCACGACCCCCGGTGCGACGGCGACCTTCGGCAGCGACGAGGCCCTGCGCCGGTACGCCACGCAGGACTTCGTCGACTACTACTCGAACCGCGGTCTCGGGGCGTTCACGGCGCAGGTCTGGACGAACAACGCGTACATCGCCGCGACGATGGTCGCCTTCGGGATCACCGGGGTCTTCGTGCCGTTCTCGATCATGCAGAACGCCGTCAGCCTGGGGGTGTCCGCGGCGATCATGCACTCCCAGGGACGCCTGGCCGACTTCTTCCTCTACATCTCCCCGCACGGGCAGCTGGAGCTCTACTCGGTCTTCCTGGCCGGTGGCGCGGGGCTGATGATCTTCTGGTCGTGGGTGGCACCGGGCCCCGGTCGCACCCGCGCCCAGGCCCTCGCCGAGGACGGCCGGGCACTCATCACCATCGCGATCGGCCTGACCCTGACCCTGCTGCTGTCCGGCATCGTCGAGGGCGTGGTGACGCGGCAGGACTGGCCGTGGCCGATCAAGATCGGCATCGGCACGATCGCCCTGGTCGCGGTGCTCGCGTACCAGTGGGTGCTCGGCGGTCGCGCCTACCGGGCGGGGGAGCGCGGCGACCTCGAGGAGTTCGAGCGCGGCTCCACCGCCCTGGTGGCGGGCTAGGGCCTGCCCCGGTTCAGAGTCGGCCGGAGGCCTTCGCCCGGATGTAGGCGTCGGCGACGAGCGGCGGGACGTCCGCCGGCGCGCCACGGACGACCTCGGCGCCGGATCGGCGTGCGACGTCGGCCGCTCCGTCCGCGTCGAGCAGCGTGCGTTCCGCGGCGGCGCGTCGGTAGACGTCGCGCTCCGCGCCGGTGGGGAGGCCCGGCACCCGTCCGCCCCGCGCGGTGCGGATCGACGTGGTCGGGTCCACCCCGCCGTGTGCCATCCGCTCGACGGCCGGGTCCTCGATGCTCGTCACGACCACCGCGTGCCGTCGTGACAGCCGGGGGAGCACGGCGAGCAGGTCACCCGAGGCACCGACGGAGTCCAGGCTCGAGGCGAGGACGACCAGTGCGCGCGAGGTCGTGATCGAGTCGACGAGTGCGGGCACGGACGCCCAGTCGGTCGCGGCGAGCCCGGGTTCGGCCATCGCGAGTGCTTCGCCGAAGCGCTGCACGACGTCGGTGCGGGTGGCGCCGTGCACGCGGTCGTGCGCGGTGTCGTCGAGGACGACCAGGTCGACCCGGTCACCGGCGGCGGCAGCGAGCGCGCCGAGGAGCAGCGCCGACTCGATGAACGTGTCGAGCCGTGGCTCGTCGGCGACACGGCCGGCACCCGCTCGCCCCGCGTCCACCACGACGACGACGCGCCGGTCGCGCTCCGGCCGCCACGTGCGGACGACGAGGTCCTGTCGCCGAGCGGTCGCCCGCCAGTCGATGGAGCGCACGTCGTCGCCGCGGACGTAGTCGCGCAGCGAGTCGAACTCGGTGCCGTGCCCGCGGAGCTGCAGGGTGGTCTCGCCGTCGAGCTCGCGGAGCCGTGCCAGGCGTGACGGCAGGTGCCGCCGCGACCGGAAGGGCGGCGTGACGACGAGTTCGCCCGGTGCTGCCACGACCCGCTGGCGCGCCGCGAGGCCCAGGGGGCCGAAGGACCGCACGGCGACCCCGGTGGTGCGACGTCGGCCGCGGCGGAACGGTGTGAAGCGCATCTGCGCCGTCCGTCGCTCCCCGCCGGGCACCGTCATCCGGATCCGCCGGGGGCGGTGGCCGGCCGACGGCTCCCACATGTCGCGGACCACGCCACGGACCGTCCGGGTCCCGTCGTTCGCGAGCACGAGCGTGCCGTCGGCGGTGCTGTCACGTCGGGCGAGCCGCGGCATCCGGCGTTCCACCCGGACCCGGCGCAGGTCGGCGGCGAGCAGGACGTCGAGCACGGCGGCGAGCAGCACCACCCCGACCCACGCCAGGCCCGCCCACCCGCTGCCGAGCAGCACGGTGGGGACGAGGGCGACGGCGAGGAGCGCGACGAACCGACCGGAGACCGCCACTAGATCGGCACCCGCACCTGCTCGAGCACCTGCTGGAGCACGCCGTCGGCGCCGACGCCCTCGAGCTCGGCGTCCGCGGCGACCCGCAGGCGGTGCCGCCAGACCGGCAGGGCCATCGCCTGCACGTGGTCCGGGGTGATCGCGTCGTAGCCGGTGAGCCACGCCCAGGCCTTCGCGGCCGCGAGCAGGGCCGTCGCGCCACGGGGACTGACGCCGACCCGGACCGAGGGCGCCTGACGCGTGGCCCGGGCCAGGTCGACGATGTAGGCGAGCACGTCGTCGCGGGCACCGACGCCGCGGACTGCGCGCTGCGCCCGCACGACCTCGTCGACGCCGACCACCGGGGTGATGCCGGCCGACCGCACGTCGCGCGGGACGAACCCGTCGGCGTGGCGTCGGAGCACCTGCCACTCGACGTCACGCGGGGGGATGTCGAGGGTCAGCTTCATCAGGAACCGGTCGAGCTGTGCCTCGGGGAGCGTGTACGTGCCCTCGAACTCGATCGGGTTCATCGTCGCGGCGACGAAGAACGGGTCGGGCAGCGCACGGGCGTCGCCGTCGACGCTGACCTGGCGTTCCTCCATCGCCTCGAGCAGGGCCGACTGGGTCTTCGGGGGCGTCCGGTTGACCTCGTCGGCGAGCAGGACGTTGGTGAACACGGGGCCCTCGCGGAACGGGAACGTGCCGGTCGACGCGTCGTAGACGAGCGATCCGGTGACGTCGCCGGGCATCAGGTCGGGCGTGAACTGGATGCGCTTCGTGTCGAGCGTCATCGCGGCGGCGAGGCTGCGCACGAGCAGGGTCTTGGCGACACCCGGGACGCCCTCGAGCAGCACGTGCCCCTGGGCGAGGAGGCCCACGATCATGCCGGAGACCGCGCCCTCCTGGCCGACGACGGCCTTGGCGACCTCGGTGCGGACCCGGCCGAACGCGTCGCGCAGATCGGTGCCGGCGGCGCTCGAGTGGTCGGGCTCCGCCGCGGCGTGCTCGGTGGTGGCAGGGGGCAGGTCGGTCACGGTCGTGCTCCTGGTCGGTCGGGGTCAGAGGTCGGGTGGTCGCCGGAGGTCACCCGGCGGACGGCGCGTTCGAGGTCGTCGAGCGCCGCGGTGCCGTCGACGAGCGCGCGGTCGTCGTCGGTGGTCCCGCCGACGAGCACGGCGCCGACACGGGTGTGCGGCATGCCGGTCGCCTGCGCAGCGGCGCGGACGACCTCGTCGACGTGGGCGGAGCGGGGGAGCCCGAGCAGCCGGGCGATCCGTCGGACGGCGGCGACGCGCAGGGTGTCCAGCGCGTGGGTGCGGTCCCGCGTGCGGGCGTACATCCGGGCGCGTCCCTCGGTCGTCTCGGCGGCCCGGACGACGACGGGCAACCGCTCGACGACGAGCGGGCCGAGGCGCCGACCACGCCAGACGCCCGCAGCCACGGCGACGAGGGCGAGCAGGGCCAGGGCACTCGGCACCCACGGCGGGGCGAGCTCGCCGAGGGTCGGAGCGGCGTCGGGTGTCCCGACCGTCGGGGTGTACCAGACGAGCCGCTCGTCGCCGCCGAGCAGCCCGAGGGCCAGCGCGGCGTTCCCTGCGGTGGCGATGGTGTCGTTCCGGAACGCCGAGGTGGTGCCGACCAGCGTCACGTCACCGCCCGGGGTGGTGGTGCGGACGAGACCCCAGACGCGGGAGTCGCCCGCACCGGTCGGCGCGCACCGCTCGGCGCTCTCGTCCTGCACGGTGTACCCGGAGCCTGCGGTCGTGACCCGCGCTGCCGAGGCCGCCGCGGGGATCCCGCACGAGGTCGTCGAGACGGTGGCGTTGCCGTCGATCTGGCCGGGCGGGTCGATCGGGAAGCCGAGCAGCGCGTCGAGGCCGGCGCCGCTCGTCCCCACGACCACGACGTGCCGGGCGGTGCGCGCGATCCGTTCCGCGACGGCGGGGTCGAGCGCGCCGTCGGCGTCGTCGATGAACACCGTGCCGCCGTCGAGCGCGCCGGTGCCGTCGAGGGTGTCGGTCACGGTGACCGCGGTGCCGCGCTGCTCGAGGACGCGCACCAGGGCGGCGGATCCGCTCGCCGTCGTCGAGGTCGGGTCGAGTGCGCGCGGTGCGCCCTTCTCGGTGCCCTGCACGACCGCCGTCAGGGCGGCGAGCAGGACCCCGACCAGGACGATCACGACCCAGAAACCGAAGCGGAACCGGCGTCCCTCGGCCGGACCGGAAGCCGGATCCGAGGCCGGAGCCGAGGCCGGGGCCGAGGCCGGGGCGGCGCTCGTCCGGGTGGCGGTGTCGGCCGTCATGCCGGCACCACCGGTGCCTCGACCCGCGCCGGGCGGGCCTGTCGGACGGTCTGCTCGGTGTCGAGCACGCGGAGGGCGGTGTCCTGGTCGGCCTCGGCACCGAGGTACCGGACCGCGTCGAAGGACGTCGCCGCGGCGTCGAGCGCACCGGCTGACGCGGGGAACGGCACGGCGCCGCGTGCGGCGATCGTGCGGGCGGTCGCACCGGGCACGTCGGGCACCAGGTCGCGCTCACCGAGTCCGCGGGCGATCGCGCGGAAGCCGTCCAGCACCGCTGCCGACCAGTCGGCGCGGCGCACTGCGGCCTGGGCCGCCTCGAGGAGTTCGCGGGCGGAGCGCAGGTCGTCGGCGTCGAAGACCCCGCCGGTGTCGCCGTCGCCGGCCCGGGCGCGCCGTCGGGGGAGCCCCCGCGCGACGACGACGAGCACGACGACCGCGACGAGCACCACGATCGCGATCACCAGCGCGGTGCGGGCCGCGGCGGGGGAGTCGAGACCGTCGGCGCGGAGCGAGCCGAGCCAGTCGAGGAAGGACCGCGAGGCACGGTCCCACCACGTCGGCTGGGCACCGTCGTAGGCGGACCGGTCGAGTTCGCGTTCGAGCAGACGACGCGCCTCGTCCGGGTCGACCGCCGTCACGCGTTGCCGTTCGGCGGCGACTGGCCCGGACCCTGCTGCCAGGGCGGCTGCTGCGACTGGGACTGCGGCTGTTGCTGCCCCGGCTGCCACGGCTGCTGGGTGGGGTGCCACTGCGGTTGCTGCTGCTGTGCGGGTTGCCACTGCGGTTGCTGCTGCCCGGACCACTGCTGCTGCCCCGGCCACTGCTGCTGCTGCTGCGCCTGCCACTGCTGGCCGCCCCACTGCTGCTGCGGGGGCCACGGCGGCCGCGCGACGGGCTCGGACGGCGCGAACGGGTCGGTCGGCTGCCCGGAGTCCAGGTGCGACGCGATCCGCTGGTCCAGGGCCTCGGTGCGGATCCGCCGGTCGATGGCCAGGAACGTGGTGACCGACGCGCTCAGGACGTCGGTGATGCACTGCACCGCCATCGCGAGCAGGCTGCCGATGACGATCGCGATGACCGCACCGGCGCCGGCGCCCGACGGACCGCCGGTCTGCCCGAGCGGGTCGAACGTGCCCCCGACGAGCACGGTGCCGACGGTGAGCGGGATCGACGCGATGGACGCCGCGAAGCCGAACATCAGCTGCACGAGCAGCAGGATGCCGAAGGTCCGCCAGAAGGCCCCGCGGGTCAGGCGCCACGACTGGGCGGCAGCGGCGAAGACCGGTCGGCCCTCGAGCGCGATCGTCGGGACGGTGAACACGAAGCGGATGCCGAGCCACACGACGACGACACCGAGCCCGAGCACGAAGAGCACGAGCGCCAGCACGAACCAGCCGGTCCCGGAGCCGGCGGCACCGATCGTCGCGAAGACCCCGAAGAAGACGAGCCCCGCGACGATCGCGATGACGACGCCGGCCGCGGTCTGCACGAGCATCCACGCGACGACCGGCCAGCGGCGTCCGGCCAGCAGCGCCCACAGCCCGCGGAACGTGGCGCGGCGGCCGAGCACCCGCTGCCCGGTGTCCGCGGCGACCGGCGCGACGAGGAACCCGCGACCGAGGTAGGCGAGGAAGGGCAGCCCGATCGACATGAGCGCCGTGAGCGTCAGCGTGCCCGCGGCCACCGAGCCGGCGCCACTGCCGCCGTCGAGGGCGGAGAACATCCGCGACTGCAGTGCCTGCTGCCCGAACGTGCTGGCCAGCGTCGACAGCAGGCCGAGTACACCGCTCAGCAGCACGCTCCAGAGCAGCAGCACGCGGGCGTTCCGACGGAAGACCGTGAACGCGCCGGCCAGGACGTCGCCGAGACCGAGCGGGCGCAGCGGGATCACCGGACGCGAGCCGCCGGACGGACCGCCCGGTCGCCCCGGACCCGACCCCGGGGCGGGCTGCGGCGGCACCGAGAAGCGGGGCGGGCCTCCTGGCTGGGGTCCGGGTCCCTGTGTCGGTCCGGACGCCGGCGGTGTCGGCGCACCCTGCTGCCCACCGCCCGGTGTGTGCCAATCGGACATGACTCCAGCCCCCTCGTCGTGTCGGACCGTGCCAGCGATGCACGTCCCACCCCCATCCTGTCGGAAAACCCCGCGCGGCGGGGCCTCGGCTATCGTGTGGGGACACGTGCCGACCACGGCACTCCCGCACGCCACCCGGAGTCCAGATCACATGACACCGCGCATCCTCGTCGTCGACGACGACCAGGCCCTCTCCGAGATGATCGGCATCGTGCTCCGCTCCGAGGGGTACGAACCCGAGTTCAGCGCCGACGGCAACGACGCCGTCGACGCGTTCCACGCCACCAAGCCGGACCTCGTCCTGCTCGACGTCATGCTGCCCGGCATCGACGGCATCGAGGTGTGCAAGCGCATCCGTGCCGAGAGCGGCACGCCGATCATCATGCTCACCGCGAAGAGCGACACCGCCGATGTCGTCCTCGGGCTCGAGAACGGCGCCGACGACTACGTCGTGAAGCCCTTCAACCCGAAGGAGCTCGTCGCGCGCATCCGCACCCGGCTGCGGCCCAGCGCATCCGACGCCACCGTGCTGCACGTCGGCGACGTCACGGTCGACGTCGCCGGGCACGAGGTGCGCCGCGGCGACACCGTGATCGCGCTCACGCCGCTCGAGTTCGACCTGCTCCGGGCGCTCGCCGAGAAGCCCAACCAGGTCTTCACCCGCGAGATGCTGCTCGAACAGGTCTGGGGCTACCACTACAAGGCGGACACCCGGCTGGTGAACGTCCACGTGCAGCGGCTCCGCGCGAAGATCGAGCACGACCCGGACAACCCGAAGACCGTCACCACGGTGCGCGGCGTCGGGTACCGCGCCGGAGGAGCCTGAGCACCGTGCCGCCCTCGACGCGCCCGTCGGGCCCGGCCCGCGGTGTCAGCGGCGCCACGGTCTCGATCGGTGTCGTCGACCGTGGCCGTCGCCGGATGCGGCGCTGGCTCCGACGGGGCTGGCGCCCGATCGCGTACCTGTGGCGGCGCTCGCTCATGTTCCGCTCGGTCGCCATCACCGTGATGACGACGGGGCTCGCGGTGGGGATCATCGGCACCGCGGTCATGGTGAGCATCTCGACGAACGTCTACTCGCAGCGCCGTGACCAGATCGAGTCGGAGTCGGCCCGGGCCACCATCGTCGCCCAGGGGATCTTCGACGCGGCGACCGCGGCCGAGGACAACAACCAGTCCGAGCTCGAGACCCTGCAGAACGAGGCGCAGCAGGCGATCCTGTCGAACACGACGAGCCCCGGCGGGACGAGCATCGCGATCGAGCGGAGCCCGGGCCAGTCCACCCCGCAGACGCTGCAGACCATCGCCAGCCAGGACTTCCCGGACGCGGTGATCACCGACGACCTGCGGAAGGAAGTGGGGCAGAACACCGGTCGGCTCAGCCTGCAGCCCGTCCAGCTCGACGACGACGGGCGCCGCGTGCCGGGGCTCGCCGTCGGGTCAACCCTGCAGATCCCGAGCGCCGGGCAGTACGAGCTCTACCTGGTCTACGACCTCTCGGACGCGCAGCAGACCCTGGACTTCGTGTCCCAGACGCTGTCCATCGGCGGTGTGGCGCTCATGGTGCTCATCGCCCTGGTCACCTCGCTCGTCGTCCGGCTCGTCGTCGTGCCGATCCGCGGTGCCGCCGAGACGAGCCGGAAGATCGCCGCTGGTCGCCTCGACGAACGCATCCCGGTGCGCGGCCAGGACGACCTGGCGACCCTGGCGCGGAGCTTCAACGGCATGGCCGAGGCGGTCAGCCGCCAGATCACCCAGCTCGCCGAGCTCTCGCGCGTGCAGCAGCGGTTCGTCTCCGACGTCTCGCACGAGCTCCGCACCCCGCTCACCACGATCCGGCTCGCCGGCGACATGCTCTACGACTCCCGGCACGCGTTCGAACCGTCGGTCGGTCGGTCCGCCGAGCTCCTGCACGCCCAGGTGGAGCGCTTCGAACTGCTCCTCGCCGACCTGCTCGAGATCTCCCGCTACGACGCCCAGGCGGTCCAGCTCGACACCGCGCCCGTCGTGCCGGCGTCCATCGCCGCGGACATCGTCGACGAGTTCCGTCCGCTGGCCGAACGCGCCGGCATCGACCTGCAGCTCGCCACGCCCGGCGGCCACACCACCATGCGGCTCGACGCCAAGCGCGTCCGCCGGATCCTCCGCAACCTGGTCGGCAACGCGATCGAGCACGGCGACGCCAAGCCCGTGCAGGTCGTCGTCGACAGCGATGCGCGCACCGTCGCCATCGCCGTCCGTGACCAGGGGGTCGGCATGCCGCCGGAGGACGCTGGACGGGTGTTCGACCGTTTCTGGCGCGCCGACCCGAGCCGCAAGCGCACCATCGGCGGCACCGGGCTCGGTCTCGCGATCAGCCTCGGCGACGCCAAGCTCCACGGTGGCCGCATCGACGTGTGGTCCCGGCCGGGCGAAGGGTCGACGTTCGTGCTGACCCTGCCCCGCAACGAACAGGGGACGACCGCCACCTCGGCCATCCCGCTGCCCGAACTCGACGAGTCGTACGACGGCCCCCGCGCCGTGCGAGAGGAGTCCTGATGCGCCACCGGATCCGCCACGTCCTCGCCGTCGCGCTCGCCGCGGTCAGCCTGTTCGCGGTCACCGCCTGCGCAGCGATCCCCACCGACGGCGCCGTGCGCACCGGGCAGACCATCAAGGACGAGTCGCTCTCGGGCGTCGACTTCCGGCCGGACAAGCCGATCACCGGATCCGACCAGACGGCCATCCTCCGCGGGTTCATCGCCGCGGCCACCGGCGCCCAGGACAACTACGCGATCGCCCGGCAGTTCCTGGCGGACGACTTCGCCCAGCGGTGGAACCCGCGGCAGGGCGTCACGATCCGCGACGGCAGCGGCACCGTCGAGCGCGCCGACGACCGTGAGCTCACGTACACGATGACGGCCAGCGCCACCGTGGACGCCGAGGGGGAGTACACCCAGGCCGTCCGCCCCACCTCGTCGACGCTGACGTTCCAGTTCGTCCGCGAGGACGGCGAGTGGCGCATCGCCTACGCCCCGGACGGCATCATCCTGTCGCCGGTCAGCTTCGAGTCGGTGTTCCAGCCGCACGCGCTGTACTTCTACGACCCCACCTACCGCTTCCTCGTGCCCGACCAGCGCTGGTTCCTCGCCCGGTCCTCCACCAGCACCCGCATCGCCAGCGCCCTGCTCGCCGGTCCCGCCGACTGGCTGAAGGGCGCCGTCGTCTCGTCGTTCCCGGAGGGCACCCAACTGTCCCTCAACGCGGTGACGATCGACAGCGGCACGGCCCTCGTCGACCTGTCGAGGGACGCCCTGGGCGCGAGCACCATCGACAAGGTCCGGATGCGCGAACAGCTCAGCAAGTCCCTCGCCTCGGTCGCCACCATCTCGTCGGTGTCGATGACGATCGAGGGCGCGACGCTGTCGGTGCCGGACTCCGGGGGAGCGGACGCCCAGCAGAACCCCGACGTCGACCCCAGACCCCTGGTCGAACACGACGGCGTCGTCGGCTACGCAGCCTCGGGCACCGGCAAGGTCGCCGAACTCGGCAGCGGCGTCGGTGCGGCGATCGCCGGCCTCGACCCGACCTCGATCGCCCTGTCGGCATCCGGCACCACCGCGGCCGTCGGCAACCGGGACGGCGCCGTCGTCGTGCGCGGCAAGGACCGCCTGCGCGTCGACGCACGCGAGGACCTCGTCGCCCCCGCCGTCGACGACCTCGGCTTCGTGTGGGTCGGAGAACAGTCCGACACCCGCCGCATCACCGCGTACGGCCTCGGCGGCGACCCGCACGAGGTCCGCACCACCCTGCCGCGCGGCGACCTCGTGTCGTTCCAGGTGTCCCGCGACTCCACCAGGGCGCTCGCGCTCATCGAGACCGCCGACGGACCCGGCCTGTACGTGATGGCGATCATCCGCGGGTCCGACCGGTCACCCAGCTCGTTCGGTGCCCCCGTCCGGGTGCAGGCCGCCAGCGGCACCGCCGTCGACGCCACGTGGGTGAACGACACCGACGTCGCCTCGGTCGGACAGACCACCAGCGGCCCGAACATCGTGCGCACGACCATCGGCGGCAAGTCGAGCACCCTGCCGAAGCCCGACGGCCGCGCGACCGCGATCAGCGGGGGCAGCGGCGGGGCGCTGCTGCTCCGGATGTCGAGCGGTGACGTCCTGCAGTCCACCGGTGGTGGCTGGGACACGACGGGCGTCACCGCCGACGTGCTCGGCGTCCAGCGCTGACGGCACCCTCCTCCACACCGCACCCGGCCTGGAGGCCCGTCCACAGCCCGGCACACCGGCCCACCGCCGTCGTCCGGTCACCGCCACGATCGTGGTCGTGCCCCCTGACGACGCCCCCACCCCGTGGCGTGACGCCCTGCTCGCCGTGCTCGGACTGTTCCTCCCCGTCGCCTGCCTGGGCTGCGGCCGCCCGGACCGCGCACTCTGCCGGCCGTGCCGCGCGGCGCTCGACGCACGCCCCGGGCGCGTCCGGCTCGTCGCCGGCGTCCGGCTCGACGCCGCCTTCGAGTACGAGGGGCTGGTCCGCACCCTGGTCCTCGAGCTGAAGCTGCGCGGCCGGGTCGACGTCGCCCGTCCGCTCGGTGGCCGGTTCGGTGCACTCGTCCGGACGGCGCTCGCCGCGGCACCGGACGGCACCGTGGTGCTCCGCGTCCCGCCGTCCCGTGCGGGTGCCCGGCGCCGCGGGTTCGACCCGGTGGTGCTCCTGCTCGCCCGCGGCGGTGTCCGGCGGACGGGGCGGCTCGTCCGGACCCGGGCCGGACGCCGGGGTGCGGGGCCCGGGCAGAAGGAACGATCGGCGGTGGAGCGGGTCGCCGCCACCGTCGGCACCCTGCGCGCGGTCGGGGTCGCCGGCCGCCACGTGGTGCTCGTCGACGACGTCGTCACGACCGGCGTGACGATGGCCGAGGGTGTCCGCGCCGTGCGGTCGGCGGGTGGTCGGGTGGTGCGCTGCGTCGCCCTGGCGAGCGTCGACGACTGACGGCTCCGTGAACACCCGGTGTCCACTGTGCGTCCGGTGAGTGTCCGACAGACTCGCCGACGCCCCGTGACGCCGAGGGTGCGCCGGGTCTAGCCTCGCGGCAAGGCGTTCGGGTCGCCGGACGGAGGCGACGCGCCGACACTGGATGGGAGCCGCCACATGGACGTGACGATCACGGGCCGGAACGTCGGGGTCACCGACCGTTTCCGCACCTACGTCGAGCAGAAGTCCGAGAAGATCGACGTGCTCGCCGACCGCGCCCTCGCCTTCGAGGTGCGCATCAGCCGCCACCACGAGAAGTCGAGCGGCAGCCAGGGCGAGGACCGCGTGGAGCTCACGCTGATCGGGCCGGGGCCGCTCGTGCGGGCCGAGTCCGCGGCGTCGGACAAGTACGCCGCCTTCGACCTCGCCTTCGCGCGGATCATGGAGCGCCTCCGTCGGGCGCGTGACCGCCGCAAGGTGCACCACGGCCGCCACCGTCCCACCTCGGTCGCCGAGGCCGCCGGCAGTGCGTTCGACGGCATGGGTGTCGTCCCCGCCGACGGCAAGCTCATCGAGGAGGTCGCGACCGGTGCGGTCCCGGTCGTCGACCAGGACACCGCCGAGGACGAGAACGAGGTCTACAGCCCGGTCGTCATCCGGCACAAGGTGTTCGAGGCCGCCCCGATGACGGTCGACGACGCCCTGTACTACATGGAACTCGTCGGGCACGACTTCTACCTGTTCCTCGACGCGGAGACCCGTCGTCCGAGCGTCGTCTACCGACGCAAGGGCTGGGACTACGGCGTGATCGGGATCGACGAGGTGCCCGCCGGCCAGGCGCAGGCCTCGGCCACGGCGGACTCCGACGCGGAGCGCGCAGCGGCGATCGCCTGACGTCCTCGCGGAGCCTCCGGTTCCGCTCCGTGTGCGCGGTCCGTTCGCGGGCCGCGCACACCCGTGTCCGCGACAGCCGCGGCGCTCACAGCGCCGAGCGTTCGCGGGTTGCTAGCATGACTGGTCGATCGGGCGTGCAGGTCGCGCGCGACGACCCCGTAAGGAGTTCACGTGGCAAACGTGCTGGAGAAGGTCCTCCGCATCGGCGAAGGACGAACCCTCCGTCGGCTGAAGGCGTACGCCTCGGCCATCAACGACCTCGAGGACGACTTCTCGAGCCTCACCGACGAGGAACTCCACGACGAGACCAAGGAGCTGCGCGAGCGGTACGCCAACGGCGAGACCCTCGACGACCTCCTGCCCGAGGCGTTCGCCGCCGTGCGTGAAGCCGCGAAGCGCACCCTGGGCATGCGGCACTTCGACGTGCAGCTCATGGGTGGCGCGGCCCTGCACCTCGGCAACATCGCCGAGATGAAGACCGGTGAGGGCAAGACCCTCGTCGCGACGACCGCCGCGTACCTCAACGCGATCCCGTCGCGCGGCGTGCACGTCATCACGGTCAACGACTACCTGGCCTCGTACCAGTCCGAGATCATGGGCCGCGTCTTCCGCGCGCTCGGCATGACCACCGGCTGCATCATCGCGAACCAGAGCCCGCCCGAGCGTCGCGAGCAGTACGCCGCCGACATCACCTACGGCACGAACAACGAGTTCGGCTTCGACTACCTGCGCGACAACATGGCGTGGCAGGCCTCCGACATGGTGCAGCGCGGCCACTTCTTCGCCGTCGTGGACGAGGTCGACTCGATCCTCATCGACGAGGCCCGGACGCCGCTCATCATCTCCGGTCCGTCGTCGGGCGAGGCCAACCGGTGGTTCACCGAGTTCGCCTCGATCGCCACGCGCCTGACCCCGGGCGAGGACTACGAGGTCGACGAGAAGAAGCGCACCGTCGGCGTCCTCGAGCCCGGCATCGAGAAGGTCGAGGACTACCTCGGCATCGACAACCTGTACGAGTCGGCGAACACCCCGCTCATCTCGTTCCTGAACAACTCCATCAAGGCCGTCGCCCTGTTCAAGAAGGACAAGGACTACGTCGTGATGAACGGCGAGGTGCTCATCGTCGACGAGCACACCGGCCGCATCCTGATGGGCCGCCGCTACAACGAGGGCATCCACCAGGCGATCGAGGCCAAGGAAGGCGTCGAGGTCAAGGCCGAGAACCAGACCCTCGCCACCGTCACGCTGCAGAACTACTTCCGCCTGTACCAGAAGCTCTCCGGCATGACCGGTACCGCCGAGACCGAGGCGGCCGAGTTCATGTCGACCTACAAGCTCGGCGTCGTCGCCATCCCGACGAACAAGCCGATGCAGCGCATCGACCAGACGGACCTCGTCTACAAGAACGAGAAGTCGAAGTTCGAGCAGGTCGCCGAGGACATCGCGGAGCGTCACGAGAAGGGCCAGCCCGTCCTCGTCGGCACCACGAGCGTCGAGAAGTCCGAGTACCTGTCGAAGCTCCTCGCCAAGCAGGGTGTGAAGCACGAGGTCCTCAACGCGAAGAACCACGCCCGTGAAGCCGCGATCGTCGCCCAGGCCGGTCGCTTCGGCGCCGTGACCGTCGCGACGAACATGGCCGGTCGTGGTACCGACATCATGCTCGGTGGCAACGCGGAGTTCCTCGCCGTGCAGGAGATGCACGCCAAGGGCCTGTCGCCGACCGAGACCCCCGACGAGTACGAAGCCGCGTGGGACGACGTGTTCGCCCGCGTCAAGGCCGAGGTCGAGGAAGAGGGCGACAAGGTCCGCGCAGTCGGCGGCCTGTACGTGCTCGGCACCGAGCGCCACGAGTCGCGACGCATCGACAACCAGCTGCGTGGTCGTTCCGGCCGCCAGGGTGACCCGGGCGAGAGCCGCTTCTACCTGTCGCTGACCGACGACCTGATGCGCCTGTTCAACTCCGGTGCCGCCGAGAGCCTGATGGGCCGCTCGAACGTCCCCGACGACCTGGCGATCGAGAACAAGCTCGTCGGCCGCGCGATCCGGTCCGCCCAGGCGCAGGTCGAGGGCCGCAACGCCGAGATCCGCAAGAACGTCCTGAAGTACGACGACGTCCTGAACCGTCAGCGTGAGGCGATCTACAGCGACCGCCGCCACATCCTCGAGGGCGACGACCTGCACGACCGCGCGCAGGCCTTCCTCAAGGCGGTCATCGACGACGTCATCGACACCCACACGGGCGAAGGCTCCCCGGACGACTGGGACCTCGACGCCATGTGGACCGAGCTCGGCACCCTCTACCCGATCTCGATCTCCATCGACGAGGTCATCACCGAGGCCGGCTCGAAGGGCAAGGCGTCGCGAGACTTCCTGGCCCGCGAGATCCTCTCCGACGCCAAGCTGGCCTACCAGCGGCGTGAGGAACTCCTCGGCGACGAGGCGATGCGCGAGCTCGAGCGTCGTGTGGTGCTCTCGGTGATCGACCGCCGCTGGCGCGACCACCTGTACGAGATGGACTACCTGAAGGACGGCATCGGCCTCCGCGCGATGGCGCAGCGTGACCCGCTGGTCGAGTACCAGCGCGAGGGCTACGCACTGTTCCAGACGATGATGGGGCAGATCCGCGAAGAGTCCGTCGGCTACCTGTTCAACCTCGAGGTCCAGGTGCAGTCCGACGGCGAGAACGCGGTCATCGAGGCCAAGGGGCTCGGCGAGGACGAGGTCTCCGGCCTCGAGTACTCGGCACCGTCCATCGACGGCGAGGTCGAGGTCCGCGACGAGAAGGGGCGCCTCGAGCAGGCCGCCACCGCTCGTGCGCAGCGCGCCCAGGCCGAGGCCGAAGCGGCTGCCGAGCCGGAGCAGGGCTCCGCGTTCGGCAACGCGGCCACGGCCTCCGGTCAGGCCGCGGCGAGCAACCGCGCCGAGCGTCGACAAGCCACCAAGAAGAACTAGCGTCCCGCGCGCGAGCGCTGCGTGCCGCCTGCCGGATCGGAGGCCCGTGGCGGCGCCGCCACGGGCCTCCAGGTCGGCAGCGGGCGCGCCTACAGGACGCCGATGGCGGTCGCCTGCCACCGACCGTGCCGCGTCTCGAGCCGCATCGCGACCGCTCGCGCGTGGCTGCGCGTGTGCACGATGACCGTTGCCTCTGCGACGCCGTCCGCGGGGCGGCAGACCCGGACGCTGCCGACCCGGAGCACCGGGCGCCCTCGGGCCCGCTGGCCGGATCCCCGGGCGTGCGCCGCCACCGCGGCCCGCTGCTGCAGGTGTCGCTGCACGTCGTCGCTGATCCACCGGGCGATGCTGTCGACCTCGCGTGCCCCGGTGAGCACCTCGGCGACGCAGAGCCCGAGCGCCCGAGCGGTCGACTCGGGCTCCGGGGGACCGGACGCCGCGGCTGGTTCCGGTGCCGGTTCCACGATCCGCAGGGGCGGTGGGTGCACCGCCGTCGTCTCGTGATCGATGCGGCGTGCCTGCTCTGCCACCCCTGCCCCTTCCGTCGTTGGAGCGAGCGTATGGGGCGTACGACATACGAAATACAACGCTGTCTACCCTGTGGAGAGGGCGACGTTCTCCACAAGGCGGCGGACCTAGACTGGCTGGGTGTCGACCCTCAGTGACCTCGTCCTCGCGCAAGGCCGTTCCTCGGAAGCAGACGTGGAGTGGCTCCACCTGCTCGTGGGGGACTGGCAGCTCCTCGCCGACCTGTCCTTCGCCGACATGGTGCTCTGGGTCCCGACCGCCGAGGACGGCTCGTTCGTGGCCGTCGCGCACGCCCGCCCGAGCTCCGCGGCGACGCTGTTCTACCGGGACATCGTCGGGCAGGAGATCCGCGAGGAGTGGCGCGGCCAGGTGACCGAGAGCTTCGCTGGTTCCCGCGTCGTCGACTCCGCCGAGCCGGACTGGTACGAGGACACCCCGACCCGCGTCCGCGCGATCCCGGTGCTCCGCCGCCTGAGCCCGAAGAGCGCCGAGACCACCGAACGGCCGATCGCCGTCGTGACCCGGCACTCCAACCAGGACGAGATGCGGACCCCGAGCCGCCAGGAGCTCAACTTCACCGCGAGCGCGAACGACCTGTTCGGCATGATCGCGACCGGTGACTTCCCCGACCTCGGCGCACCGGCGGGCCCCCGCCGTGGGGCGCCCCGCGCCAGCGACGGCCTGCTGCGCCTGGACACCGCCGGCACCGTGACGTTCGCGAGCCCGAACGGCCTGAGCGCCTTCAACCGGATGGGCTTCGAGGGGGAACTCGAGCGGAAGTCCCTCGCCGAGGTCACCACCGAGCTCATCGGCGCCCAGCTCGACGTCGACGAGTCCCTGCCGCTCGTGGTCACCGGCCGGGCGCCGTGGCGGGCCGACATCGAGTCGAAGGGCGTCACGGTGTCGCTCCGCTCGATCCCGCTCCGCGACCACGGTGAGCGCATCGGCGCCATCGTGCTCTGCCGCGACGTGTCCGAGCTGCGGCACCAGGAGCGCGAGCTCATCACCAAGGACGCCACGATCCGCGAGATCCACCACCGCGTGAAGAACAACCTGCAGACCGTCGCCTCCCTGCTGCGGATCCAGGCACGACGCACACACTCGGACGAAGCGCGGACCTCGCTGCAGAACGCCATGCGCCGTGTCGCCGCCATCGCCGTCGTGCACGACACGCTGTCGAGCGGCCTCAGCCAGACGGTGGACTTCGACGAGGTGTTCGACTCGGTCCTCAAGTTGGTCACCGAGGTCGCCGCGTCGCACAACACGACCGTGCACCCGAAGAAGACCGGTGAGTTCGGGGTGCTGCCCTCCGAGGCCGCGACGCCGCTCGCCCTCGGCCTCACCGAACTCGTGACGAACGCCGTCGAGCACGGGCTGGACGGCCGCGACGGTGAGGTCGAGATCGTCGCCCGCCGTTTCGACGACCACCTGGAGATCGAGGTCCGCGACAACGGCGTCGGGCTCCCCGAGGGCAAGGTCGGGTCGGGCCTCGGGACGCAGATCGTCCGCACGCTCATCCAGGGTGAGCTCGGCGGCACCATCGACTGGCACACGCTGACGGGCAGCGGCACCGAGGTGACGATCAGCATCCCGTTCCGCTGGCTGACCGCCCCCGCCGCCTAGTCCGAGCGCCGCACAACACCGGTGTTCACCGGTCGAACACCCGTGTCCGGGTGTTCGATGCGTGAACACCGGTGTTTTGCATGACGACCCCCGCGCATGCCGATCCCCGCGCGCACGACGACGCCCGCCGTCCCCGAAGGGACGACGGGCGTCGTGGTGTCAGACGATCGGGGTCAGGACGCGCGGCGGGCGCGAGCGGCGCGACGCTTCAGCGCACGACGCTCGTCCTCGCTGAGACCACCCCAGACACCCGAGTCCTGGTTGTTCTCGAGTGCGTACTGCAGGCACATCTCGGTGACCGTGCAACGCGCACAGACCGACTTGGCCTTCTCGATCTGGTCGACGGCGGGCCCGGTGTTCCCGACGGGGAAGAAGAGCTCGGGGTCTGCGGTGAGGCAGGCAGCCTTGTCACGCCAGTCCATGTGTGGTGCTCCTTGATGTCGATGCTCGAACGGCAGGCCGGGGCCGTGGTTCGGGGGATCGGAACGCTGACCATGCATGCGGCATGGAGGGGACAACTGTGGGGAGGAGTCCGCATGAAGCGAATCTGACGCCCGCGAGACGCTCGGGGGAGGAGCGATGAACCACGGGAGACGCACACCACATCGTGCCGTCCAAACGACCTCCAATATCGTTCCATACTGGTAGGGCCAAATCAAGGGTTCCGATGCTGGAGGATCACTGTGCACGACGACACCCCGAACGACACCGAACCCTCCGCCCCCTTCGCGCGCCGGTCGCCGGCGATGCTGGGGTTGCTCGTCGTGGTCGGCCTCGAGTTCCTCGCACTGGCGGTCGTGACCGTCGTGTTGGTCGTCGAACTGCTCGTCGCGCCGGCCACGAGCATCGCGTCGGGCATCGCCCTCACCGTCCTCGTCGCCATCGCTGCGCTCTGGCTCGGTGCGCTGCTGAACGGCCTGTGGCACGGCCGGTCGTGGGTGCGCTCGGGCATCATCGTCTGGCAGGTCCTGCAGGGCGCCATCGCGATCGGAGCGTTCCAGGGCGTCTTCCGGGTCGCCGCGGTCGGCTGGGTGCTGCTCATCCCGGCCCTGCTCGGCATCACGCTGGTGCTGTCGCGGTCGGTGACGGCCGCGCTCGCGCGCCCGGTCGAGTAGACGGTCTGGTCCGCCACACACAGGAGGCCCGGTGCCGGTTCTCGGAACCGGCACCGGGCCTCCGGTGCGTGGCCGGCTCTCAGACCAGGCCGAGCTTCTTCCGCAGGCTCGCCACGTGCCCGGTGGCCTTGACGTTGTAGAGCGGCAGCTGCACGGCGCCGTCCTCGCCGACCACGATCGTGGAGCGGATCGTGCCGGTGACGATCTTGCCGTAGTTGTTCTTCTCGCCCCAGGCTGCGTACGCCTTGTGCACGGCGAGGTCGGGGTCGCTCAGCAGCGGGAAGGTCAGCGCCTGCTCGTGCTGGAACGTCTTGAGCTTCGCCTGGTCGTCCTTCGAGACGCCGAGCACCTCGTAGCCGGCGGCCTGCAGCGAGGACATGTTGTCGCGGAAGTCACAGGCCTCGGTGGTGCAGCCCGGGGTGGAGGCCGCCGGGTAGAAGTACACGATGACCTTCTTGCCGCGCAGGGCGGCCAGGGAGTGCTGGACGCCGTCCTGGTCGGGCAGCGTGAAGTCGGGGGCGGTGTCGCCGGGGACGAGACGGTCGGTCATGGTGCTCCTGTTCGCGTCGTGCGCCCGCGAGTGGTCGTGGGCGCGCGAAACCCATGCTATTGTTGATTCCCGTTGCGGCACGGAAGCCGGAACATGCACCTCTAGCTCAATTGGCAGAGCAACTGACTCTTAATCAGTGGGTTCTCGGTTCAAGTCCGAGGGGGTGCACCGCAGGACGAACGCCCCGGCTCATCGAGTCGGGGCGTTCGTGCGTTCCAGGGGTCTTCGCGCTCCGGCACCTGGACACGCCCGAGGTGCGCCGGAGCGCAGAAGTCAGTCCGGACCGGGCTTCGGTCGGACCGGACGTCAGCCGGTGGGGACGTTAACGATCCGTTCCTCGCCGACGACGGGTTCGAGCGCGCCGGCCGACGCCGCGGCGAGGTCGGCGGTCAGCGCCCCGAGCGCGTCGTGGGGGACCCACACCTCGAAGGTCGCCGCCTGCCCGTACTCGGTCGGGCCGAGCGTCGCGTGGTGGTGCCGGACCCAGTCGCGCAGCACGTTGTCGAGCCGCCCGGCATCGGCGTGGTCGACGTCGAAGCGCACCTGCGTCAGGGCCTCGCGACGAACGGGCACGGCGGTGTCGAGCGCTTCGGAGACCGAGGTCGAGTAGGCCCGGACGAGCCCGCCCGCGCCGAGCTTCACCCCGCCGAAGTAGCGCGTGACGACCACGACGACGTCGGTCAGGTCGCGGCGGCGCAGGACCTCGAGCATCGGGACGCCGGCCGTGCCCGAGGGTTCCCCGTCGTCCGAGGAGCGGGCCTGGTCACCGAGCACGCCCGTGACCATCGCCGTGCAGTTGTGCCGGGCGTCCCAGTACCGTCGGCGGACCTCGGCGATCACGCGGTCGGCGTCCTCGACGCCGGACACGGGCGCCACGGTGGTGATGAAGCGCGACTTCGTGATGACGATCTCGTGCTCGACGCGTGCCGCGACGGTGGCGGGGAAGCGGCGGGGCATGCCCACGAGGGTAACGGCGCGGTGTCGGGTGTCCGCGCTAGCATGGCGTCCACGCGCCGGACCGACACCCCGCGCGGACACGGCTGGGGAGGAGTCCGAGATGGACACGGGTGATCTGAAGGGCGGGGCGCTCGACGCCGCCGAGCTCGCGCGCCGCCTCAACCTGCTCCTCGACTTCGAGGAGTCCCAGCGCGGTGCCCCCGTGCCGTTCGCCTCGATCGAGGAGTACGTCGCGGCCCACGGCGGCTCCCTGTCCCGGGCCAAGTGGACCTACATGCTCTCCGGCGACGGCCGCCGCAACCGCGACACCGAGCTCCTGCGCCTGCTGGCCGGGTTCTTCGAGGTCGACGAACGCTTCCTGCTCGAGGACAGCGAGGTACCGGAACGCATCGGCGCCCAGCTCGCCCTCGTCCGGTCCCTGCGGTCCGCCCGCGTGAGCGGCTTCGCGGCGCGGACCTTCCCCGGCGAACTGTCGCCCGACGCGCTCCGACGCATCGCCGAGGTGCTCGAGGAGGAATCGCAGCGGGGGAGCGTCGCATGACCGACGCGCTCGTCGACGCGTTCTGGGCTCGTGGTGCGGCAGAGGGCTGGTCGGACGTCGACCAGGCCGTCGCTGCCGCGGCCGACGTCGTCGGCAAGCCGATCGTGGTGCGCGAGGAGTCGTTCCTGGCTGCCGAGCCCGTCTGCGGCTTCGTGGCCACGCTCGACCACGCGCACCTCGTGATGATCTCGCCGACCGCGTCGCCGACCTTCCGGTCGTTCGTCATCGGCCACGAGCTCGGCCACGTCCTGCACCGGCACCAGGAGCACGCCCCGCAGAGCGCCTACATCCGCGACGTCATCCCCGACCTGCCCGAGTACAAGGTCGAACGGGCGCTGGCCCGTGGGCTGTTCTCGAACACGTACGAGCACGAGGCCGAGGTCTTCGCCGACCGCCTGGCCACCGTGATCCGCCAGCACCGCGGCCGCCCGAGTGCCTTCCGCGGGGTCTTCGGGTGATCATCGCCGTCGTCCAGGCGGTGCTGCTCCTCGTCGGGACGATCGTGCTGCTGGTCCTGCAGCGCGGGCAGGACCGCACCCTCGCGTTCACGTTCCTGCTCTTCGCCGCCACCATCGTCACGAACGTCGACCCGCTGTACCGCTGGCTCGATCCGCGGCTGGGTGGGTTCAACGTCGTGACCGTGATCAGCGACTGCCTCATGGTGGCCGGCACGAGCACGCTGCTGTGGGGCGTGGCGAAGGCGGTCGGGGCGGCACGACCCTGGCTCCGGAACGCGGTCCTGGTGTCCTTCGTGGTGGTGATCGTGGTGGTCCTCGTCGCGTTCACCGTGCTCGACAAGCCCGCGACCACGACGACCTTCATGCTCGACGCCGGTTCGCACCCGGCGGCCACGGTCTACTCGATCGCGCAGACCGTCTACCTCGGTGTGGCACTCGGCGCGACGGGGTTCATCTGCGTGCTGCGCCTGCGTGAGGCCCGGACGACCACGGACCTGGTGGGGTTGTGGGTCCTGATCCTCGGCGGTGTCCTCGGGGTCGTCCGCATGGTCGTGGTCGTCGTGATGGACGTCGCCCACGTCGTCGGCGACCTGCAGGTCACGCACGCGCTCTCGCTGCCCTACGACGTCACCACGCCGGGAGCGGTGCTGTGCGTGGCGTCCGGGATGCTCCTGCTCGTGTTCGGGCACCGGATCTCGCGCCGACGCCGTGCCCGCAGGGTGGACGCCGCGCTGCAGCGTCTGGCGCCCCTGCACGAGCGGCTCGGGGTGGACAACGCCTACCCGCCGACCGACGACCCCGCGACGCTCCTCAGCCGCCGCATCGTCGAGATCAACGACGGGGTCCGCGGTGCACGGGCGTCCCTGACCGAGTCGGAGCGTGCCGTCCTCGCCGATGCCGAGGCCGCCCTCGAGACCGCGTAGCCGTTCGGTGCTCGACGCTGTGGGGCATGCCGTGTACAGTCTGTAGCAAGTGCTACAGATCCTGTGGCCTCGCCGGGTCGGGACTCGGCCGCGTTGGGGGCGGCCGAGCACCACCTGCCCGGTCTCGTCCCGGTCGTGGGTTGTCTAGGATCGGACCGTGCTCGTCTTCGCCGCAGTCGTCCTGTTCCTCGGTGCCGTGTTCAACGTCATCACCTGGCCGCGCTTCTTCCAGCGCGTCGCGAAGGACACGCGTGCCCGTGACGCCGCCGGCAAGCCGACGACGTTCTACACGGTGCACCTCGTGCTCCTGCTCGTCGCGCTCGCCATCGCCGTCGCCTCCGTCATCGCGGGGATCCTGCTGCTGGTCTGAGCCCGCGCAGGCGGGCCGCGCGGCCCTGGTCCGGACCACCGCCGGACAGGAGGCGCGTGGCGGTGCCGCCACGGGCCTCCCGTCCGCCCCTGGCCACCATCGCGGCCCGCTTCAGCCCTGCTTCAGCGGGACACGGCAGGATCGGTGCCATGCGTGTGCTGGTGGTCGACGACGAGGTCCGGCTCGCCGACGGGGTGCGCCGCGGGCTCGAGGCCGAGGGGTGGGCGGTCGACGTCGCGAACGACGGCGTGGACGGCGTGTGGCACGCGCGGGAGTTCCGCTACGACGCGATCGTGCTCGACCTGATGATGCCCGGCCTGAGCGGCTGGGCCGTGTGCGCCCAGCTCCGTGCCGACGGTGACTGGACCCCCGTGCTGATGCTGACCGCGAAGGACGGCGAGTGGGACCAGGTCGAGGCACTCGACGCGGGGGCCGACGACTACGTCACGAAGCCGTTCTCGCACCCGGTGCTCGTCGCCCGGCTCCGGGCGCTCGTCCGCCGCGGCGCACGGGAGCGCCCCACGGTGCTGACGCTCGGCGACCTGGTGGTCGACCCCGCGGCGCGCACCGTGGCCCGGGGCGGGACCCAGGTCGAGCTGACGAGCCGCGAGTTCGCCGTGCTCGAGTACCTCGCACGGCACCCGGGGCAGGTGCGGTCGAAGCGGGACGTCATCGAGAACGTCTGGGACGTCGACTTCGAGGGGGACCCGAACATCGTCGAGGTGTACGTCGGGCACCTCCGCCGGAAGCTCGACCGGCCCTTCGGGCGTGCCGCGATCGAGACGGTCCGCGGCGCCGGGTACCGGTTGGCGGCCGACGGTGGCTGACGGGTCGAGCCCGGGCACGCGTCCCGGCGCGCCGACCCGACCACGGCGCTTCCGGTCGGTCCGCGCCCGGACCACCCTCGGCGCGGGGCTCGTCGTGCTCGCGGCCCTGGTCATCGGCGCGGTGGCGTTCGTCGTCGTGCTGCGGCTCGTGCTGCTCGACGGCGTGCGCACCTCGGCCGAGGCCGGGCTCGAGCAGGTGTCCTCCCGGGTCGAGGCGGACGGCGCGTCCGCGGTCACCGACTACGAGGACGTCCTGGTGCAGGTGATCGGCGACGGCGGAGCGGTCCTGGCGCACGGCGAGGACGCCGACGGCGACGCCCTGCCCACCGCCGACGAGTCCCGGTGGTCCCACGACGGTGAACGGTGGCTGCTCGTCGCGGACGACGTGGACCTGCCGGGCGGCGGCGAGGCGACGCTCGTCTACGGCGCCTCGCTCGACCAGGCCGACACCGCGGTCCGCACCGCCGTCGCGCTCCTCGCCGTCGGGGTGCCCGTGCTCGTGCTGCTGCTGGTGGCGGTCACCTGGGCCGTCACCGGGCGGTCGCTGCGGCCCGTGGAGCGGATGCGCACCGAGGTCGAGACGATCCGTGCCGCCCACCCGGACGCCCGGGTCGAGGTGCCGGACACCGGTGACGAGGTCGCGCGGCTCGCGACGACGATGAACGCGATGCTCGACCGCCTCGACCGGTCCGCGGAGAGCCAGCGGCGGTTCGTCTCCGACGCCTCCCACGAGCTCCGGTCACCGATCGCGTCGATCCGGCAGCACGCCGAGGTCGCCGTCGCCCACCCGGAACGCTCCGACGTGGCCGACCTCGCCGACGTCGTCAGGTCCGAGGCGGTGCGCCTGCAGGACCTCGTCGCCGGGCTCCTCGAGCTCTCCCGCCTCGACGAGGGCGGGATCCGGGCACGGCGCCCCGTCGACCTCGACGACCTCGCCCTCGACGCCGTGGCCCGCGCACGAGCACGGGCCACGACCGGGGCAGAGGCCGGGGCCTGGTCCGGACCGGACGGCGCCGTGCGCGCGGTCCGGGTGGACGGCTCGGCGATCTCGGCGGCGCGGGTCCTCGGCGACGAGCGCGTGCTGGCCGGAGTGGTCCGGAACCTCGTCGACAACGCCGTCCGGCACGCGAGCACCCGCGTCGCAGTCTCGCTCACCGAGCACGACGGGTCGGCGGTGCTCACGGTGGACGACGACGGCGCCGGCGTGCCCGAGGGCGAGCGGGAACGCGTCTTCGAGCGGTTCGTCCGTCTCGACGAGGCCCGCAGCCGCGATGCGGGCGGCGCGGGCCTCGGACTCGCCATCGTGCGGGACGCCGTCCGTGCGCACGGTGGTGACGCGACCGTCGTCGCGTCGCCGCTCGGCGGCGCCCGGTTCGTCGTCCGCATCGCACTCGGCGGCTGAACAGGTCGCTTCAGGCCTGCTTCAGCACCCCGACGAGATGCTCGTCACATGAACTTCCGCACCCAGCACCAGAAGCCCGCCGCCCGCCGCATCGCCGCGTTCGCCGCCCTGCCGATCGTGGCGGCCCTCGCCCTCACCGGTTGCGCCAGCGACGACTCCGACGACGACACGGGCTCGGCCGGCTCCGGCTCGGTCGGCTCGTCGGCCACGGACTCCGCCGGCAGCGGCAGCGGCACCGGCTCGTCCTCGCCCGGCGCGGCGGCGGTCGGCTCGAACAAGGCCCTGCTCGCAGCGGTCGCCACCGCACGCGGCGAGGTCGGCTCGGGCACCGTCATCTCGGTCGAGCAGGAGCAGGGCGCCTCCGCCTACGAGGTCCTCGTCGTGACGAAGGACGGCACCGAGCACGAGGTGCACACGAACGCCGACGGCACCTCGGTCGCCGGCGCCCCGCAGACCGAAGCCGGCGACGCGGACGACACGGCCGAGCACGAGCGCTTCGTCGCAGCCGCCGACCTGAGCGTCAAGCAGGCCGTCGACGCCTTCCAGGACCTGCACGCCGGGACCGTCACCGAGCTCGGGCTCGACGACCACGTCGGCACGGTGGTCTGGGAGGGCGACGTGCTCGACTCGTCCGGCACGAAGCACAGCGTGCGCATCGACGCCGGCTCCGGTGACGTCGTCACCGACCGCGTCGACACCGACGACTGACCCTGCGGCCTCAGGACTCCAGCGGGGGCCCGAGCACCTTCCGGATCGCCAGCGCAGCGAGCTGCTCGTCCGGGGTGTCGAGCAGCACCCGGTAGGTCTCCTGCTCCGCGACGAACTCGACGCAGACCGCGTCCTCGTCGCACGGCCCGAGGCGCCACCCCTGCAAGGCGTCCATCGGCACCACCGTGCGTGCCTCGCGCTGGTAGTCGGTCTCGGCCTCGAGCCGGTCCGCGAACACCCGGAGGCGTCCGAACGCACCCCGCCAGCTGAGCTGCAGGTCGAGGGTGGGGGAAACAGAACGGTCCGGCACCCGCTGATGGTAGCGACGGGTGCCGGACCGTTCGTGATCGCGCGGTGCGGCCTTGCGTTCCGGGGACAACCGGGGCGTGCTAGACCCCGTCTCCGTTCCGGTCGTCGTCACGGCGGACCTGGGCAGCCGGGTTGCGGACGCCGATCGGGTACGGACCCGTGACGCCCTCGCGCAGGGCGGCGATGCGCAGGATGCGGTCGCGCTGCAGGAACCAGCCGACGATGAGCAGCGGGATGATGACCACGAGGGACGCGATCGTGTACGTGCCGACCGGGTAGTCGATCGCCATCAGGACGATGACCGAGGCGAGGAACGCCAGGGTCAGCCAGGCGGTGACCGGAGCGCCGGGCAGCTTGAACGAGGGTTCCTTCGCCAGACCCTGCTTGGCCCACTGGCGCAGCCGTATCTGGCACAGGATGATCGTGCCCCACGCGGTGATGATGCCGAGGCTGGCGATGTTCAGCGCGATCTCGAACGCCTGCTTCGGGACGAAGTAGTTGAGCACGACACCCGCGACGGTGAAGGCCGCCGTGAGCAGGATGCCGGCGTACGGCACACCGCCCTTCGACATCTTCGTGGTCCACTTCGGCGCGGACCCGTTCATGCCCATCGAGTGCAGCGCCCGGCCGGTCGAGTACAGGCCCGCGTTCAGCGACGACAACGCGGCGGTGAGCACGACGAAGTTCATGATGCCGCCGACGATCGCGCCGACGTGCGGGTTGCCGAGCGACGAGAAGAACGTCACGAACGGGCTCTCGCCGTCCTTGTACGAGGTGTACGGCAGCAGCAGGGAGAGCAGGACGATCGACCCGACGTAGAACACCGCGATGCGGAAGACGACGGAGTTGATCGCACGCGGGATGACCTTCTCGGCGTTCTGCGTCTCACCCGATGCCGTGCCGACGAGTTCGATCGCGGCGTAGGCGAAGACGACGCCCTGGATCACGATCACCGCGGGGAGCAGCCCCTTCGGGAACAGCCCGCCGTTGTCACCCCAGATCGTGAACCCGGTCCGGACGGCCTCGCCACCGGCCTCGACGGGGAACGCGAAGACGAGCCAGACGATCGCGACGACCAGGAACGCCACCAGCGCGGCGACCTTGATCAGGGCGAACCAGAATTCGAGCTCGCCGAACACCTTCACGGCGACCATGTTCGCCGCGAGGACGACGATCAGGGCGATCAGTGCGAGCAGCCACTGCGGCGCCGCGGTGAAGGCGGACCAGTACTGCAGGTAGATCGCGACGGCGGTGGTGTCGACGATGGAGGTCATCGCCCAGTTCAGGAAGTACATCCAGCCAGCCGCGTACGCGAACTTCTCGCCGTAGAACTCTCGGGCGTACGAGATGAAGGACCCCGAGGACGGCCGGTGCAGCACGAGCTCGCCGAGTGCACGCAGGATGAAGAAGGCGAAGACGCCGGCGACCAGGTACGTCAGCGCGAGCGCGGGGCCCGCGGTGTGCAGTCGTGCGCCGGCACCCAGGAAGAGCCCGGTTCCGATCGCGCCGCCGATCGCGATCATCTGCAGTTGCCGGGGCTTCAGACCGTGCTGGTAGCCCTCCTGCTCGTGCGAGAAGTCGTTCGCCGGCGCTCGGTTCACACCCGTGTCGTTCTGCGCTGTCATGCGCGACAACCTACATGCGCTCCGGACCGGGCCGTCACGCAAACCCCCGTTCCGACGAACGGAAGCTGCTGAACGTCCGCACAGCCGACGGCGGCCCGAACCTGAACGACGGCCGTCGTCCGTTGCTTGCATGGAGGGATGGACATCCTCCTCCGACTGCTCGTCGCGACCGGGTTCGCCCTGCTCGTCACCGCCGTCGTCGCCCTCGTCCTGCACCTGGTCCTGCGGGCGGTCGCGCGCCGGGAACGCTGGGCCGGCGTGCTCTCTCGCCGGACGAAGCACCCGTTCCGGACCGTGCTGCTGGTGGTGCTGCTCTGGATCGCGTTCACCTCGAGCATCCCGCGGGACCCCGACGCCTACCCGTGGCGGGACGAGGTCGTGCACGGCTTCCTCATCGTCACGATCGCGGTCGGCTGCTGGCTCGCGTGCCACGTCGCGATCTTCCTCGAGGACCTCGGGCTGCACCGCTTCCGCATCGACGTGCCCGACAACCGGCAGGCACGCCGCATCCGCACCCAGGTGCTCATCATCCGCCGGCTCACGGTCGCCCTGCTCGTCATCATCGCCGTCGGAGCGATCCTGCTGACCTTCGACGGGGTCGAGGCGGCGGGCGCGAGCGTGCTCGCCAGCGCCGGCCTCATCTCCGTCGTCGCGGGCCTCGCCGCGCAGTCCACACTCGGCAACGTGTTCGCCGGCATGCAGCTCGCCTTCTCCGGGTCGATCCGGGTGGACGACGTCGTCGTGGTCGAGCAGCAGTGGGGGCGGATCGAGGAGATCACGCTGACCTACGTCGTCGTGCACCTGTGGGACGACCGGCGGTTCGTGCTGCCGTCGACGTACTTCACGAGCACCCCGTTCGAGAACTGGACGCGGACCGGCAGCGAGCTCCTCGGCGCCGTCGAGTTCGACCTCGACTGGCGGGTGAGCCCGGCCGACATGCGCGCCGAGCTCGACCGGATCCTCGAGACGTCGACGATCTGGGACCGCCGGGTCAAGGTGCTCCAGGTCACCGACGCCGTCGGGGGACTGGTCCGCGTCCGCATCCTCGTGACGGCGCCGGACGCCGGCGGCCTGTTCGACCTGCGCTGCTACGTCCGCGAGGAGATGGTCGAGTGGATCCAGCGCACCCACCCGGATGCCCTGCCGGTCCAGCGGGTGCAGCTCACCGAGCCGACCGCACCGGCCCTGCGCCGACGCGGACGCGGTCGCGCGACCGAGGGCGACTCGCAGCTGTTCGGCGACGACGAGCGCGGAGCGCTCTTCACCGGACCGATCCAGACCTCCGGCATCCCGGATTCCGAGCGCTGACCCGGTTGCGGCACCGGTTGCCGTGGACGGCACGGAAGACGGACGGGAGGCCCGGTGCCAGCTGGCACGCCTCCCTCGCAGGCTCGGTCGGCGCGCCCCGCGCAACGCTTCGCGTCGCCGCTGAGCGGGGCGCGCCCGTCCGTCCGTCCGTCAGCGGGTCGCGACCGCGGCCCCTTCGGCCTTCCGACCTACTGGCGCGCCTTGACGGCGCGGTCGTCCTCGACGACCGTGCCGATGGCCACGATGGTGGTGGCGATCCACGCGACCCAGGTCAGCGCGAGCCGCCAGTCACGCGGTCCTTGTCGGGTGGTCTGCAGCACGCTGTAGCCGCTGATGAGCGAACTCCACACCGCACCGTTGAACATGAACTTGCGCACAGAGGCCTCCTGTCGTCGTGCTGACAACGCTACCGGCCCGTACATTGGAGCGCCGCCGGTCACCCGGCCGCGGCACCGGGTGAAGGAGCGTTCGTGCGTCAAGCGGTCATCGGAGCGGCCCTGCTCGTGGTCGGCGCGGTCTGCGTCGTGTTCGGGTTGCTGCCCCTCGACGACCTCGCCGTGCTCGCCGACCGGGTCCTGCCGGTCCTCGGGTTCGTGCTCGGGCTGACGATCGTCGCCGAGCTCGCTGCGGACGCCGGGGTCTTCGACCGCCTCGCCGACGTCGCCGCCCGGGTCGGTGGCGGGCGCACCATCGGCCTCTGGGGCGCGGTCGTCGTGCTCGCCGTCCTCTGCACCGTCTTCCTGTCGATCGACACCACCGCGGTGCTCCTCACCCCCATCGTGATCTCGCTCGCACGGCGCGTGGGTCTGCCCCCGATGCCGTTCGCGCTGACCACCGTCTGGCTCGCGAACACCGCGTCGCTGCTGCTGCCGGTGTCCAACCTGACCAACCTGCTCGCCGTCGACCGGATGGGGCTCGCCGGCCCGCTGGCCTTCGCCGGACTGATGGCCTGGCCCGCGGTCGCCGGTGTGGTCGTGCCGTGCGTCGTCCTGCTGGTGGTGTTCCGGGGCAAGCTCTTCGGCCGCTACACGCCGGTGTCCGTCCGCAAGCCGAGCGACCCGGTGTCCTTCTGGGCTGCCTCCGCCGTGCTCGTCGCGCTCGTCGTCGCCCTGACCGCCGGGGTGACCGTGTGGATCGCCGCGGTCCTGGCCGCCGTGGTGCTCGTCGTGGTCGCGGCCTTCCGGTCGCCGTCCGAGCTCCGGGTGTCCCGCGTGCCGTGGTCCACCCTGGTGTTCGCCGCCGGGCTCTTCGTGGTGGTCGAGGCGCTCCACACGACCGGCATCACCGACCCGATCGTGCACGCGCTGCAGGGTGGAACCGGCACGGGGCCGCTGCTGCTGCTCGGTGGTGCCGGCGCGGTGGCGGCCAACGGCATCGACAACCTGCCAGCGTACCTGGTGCTCGAACCAGCTGCCGGGCACGAGGCCCTGCGGTACGCGGCACTGCTGATCGGTGTGAACGCCGGTTGCCTCATCACGCCGTGGGCCTCGCTCGCGACGCTGCTGTGGCACGCACGGCTGTCGGCCGAGGGTGTGCACCTGTCGTGGGGCCGGTACATGGCGCTCGGGTGCATCGTGGCGCCGCTCACCGTCGTCGCCGGGGTCCTGGCGCTCGCCCTCTGACGCGGGCGGGGCCGTCGCTCAGAGCCAGTCGCGGGTCTTGAAGACGCGGTAGAGCACGAGCGACGACGCGGTGATGATCGCGAGCGACGCCCAGAGTCCGCTCCAGGCGCCCTCGCCCGGGAACGCGACGTTCTGCCCGAAGAAGCTCGTCACCCCGGTCGGGATCGCGATGATCGCCGCCCAGCTCGTGACCTTCTTCATCACGGTGTTCTGCCGGTTCGACGCCAGGTTCAGGGTCGTCTCCAGCACGCTCGACACGGCGTCGCGGAGCTGTTCGACCGAGTCGGCGATCGAGACGAGGTGGTCCTCGACGTCGCGGAAGTAGGGCCGGATGCCGTTCGAGATCGTCTCCGCGTCGCCGTGCAGCAACGACGCGACGCTGTCCCGCGTCGGCACGACCAGCCGCCGGAGCACCCCGAGGGTCTTGCGGAGCCGGAACGACCGTCGCTGGACCTGCTGCTCACGGGGATCGCCCGGCTCGAACAGGTCGTCCTCGAGCGCATCGATCTGCCGCTCCAGGTCCTCGACGGTGTCGGTGGCCCGGTCGACGACGGCGTCCAGCAGCGCCCACACCAGCCACGGCACGCCGTGTCCGGCCATGTCGGCGTTCGCGCTCAGACGGTGCTCCATCCGGACGGTGTCGACGTCGGACCCGTGGATCGTGACGAGGGCGCGTTCCGTCACGAACGCCTTGACCTCGTGCGTGATCAGGTCACCGGCGTCGTCCGTGCCGCCCACGTCGTAGACGACCAGGAACAGGCTGTCCCGGTACCGGTCGAGTTTCGGGCGTTGGCCGTGCTCGACGGCGTCCTCGACGGCGAGGGCGTGGATCCCGAGTTCTTCCTCGATCTGCTCGAGGTCGGCCGACGTCGGGTCGGTGTGGTCGATCCACACGAAGGCGTCCGGGTCGGCGACGAGGTCGGAGATCCGGTCGACGGGGAAGTCCCGCTCGACCGTGTCGCCCTTGCACCACGCCCGTGTCCTGACCATGTCCGTCAGCCTACTGAGACGGCCGACCCGCGAGGATCGCGGGTCGGCCGTCGTGGTGCCGGGGAGTCGGTGCAGCGACTCCCGTTCAGCCTGAGCCGATCAGTCGGCTCCTGCTCAGTACGCCGAGACGAGCTTGCCGTCCTCGACCTTCAGGTACTCGCTCACGCTGAACGAGTCCTCGCCGCGCTTCTTGTCACCGAGGTAGGACTTGTAGTCGTACGAGACGCTCCCGTCCTTCGTGCTCGTCACCATCACGGTGCCGGAGCGTGATGCCTCGACCTCCAGCTCGGGCATCGACGTGACGTCGTACCGCACGCCGCCGTCGGCGTCGTACGGTCCGTACCAGGGGCAGCCGCTCAGGGCGCGGAGCTCGGTCTTCTCGGCGCAGTCGTCGATCAGGTCGGACACGTACTGCTCGGCGTCCTGCTCGAGGGCCTTGGTGGCCTTCGGCGCGAAGTCGACGTAGCCGGACGAGACCGCCCCGACGCTCACCTTCTCGGTGCCGCCGGTGAAGTACTTCGACCCGCCGACCGAGACCTCGTAGCTGCCGGGGTAGGCGAGGGACGTGAACTTGCCGTCGCTGATCTTCCCGATCTCCTTGCCGCCGACGGTCACCGGTGCACCCTCGAGCACTTCGGACGCCGTCAGGGTCACCTGCTGGGCGAGCGGCTGCGTGACACGCCACTCGTCCTTCACCAGGAACGAGGTGCCGGTCCGGCGCAACGTCACCTGACCGGAGCGGTTCTTGCCGTCCTGCGTGTAGCTCAGGGTGGCGATCGCCGAGTCCCCGGTCTGGGCGACCCGCCCGACGTGGATGTCGGACGGACGGTCCTTCGCGCTCCGCAGCACCTTCGTGTCGAGCATCGCGGCGTCGTCCGGCACGTCGCTCAGGTCGGCGGCGGTGTCGGCGTCACCGCTGGCGATGGCCTGCACGTACGACTTGACCGTCGGGGCCGGGCCCCACACGTTGGCGCGGAGGACGCTCGTCGTGACCGCACCCGCGACGACGACCACGATCACGGCACCGCCGGCGATGAGCGAACGGACCAGGATCTTCTTGGCCCGCGGGGACATCGGGGCGGGGGCCGGGGCGCCGCCGCCGATGAACGGCTGCGACCCGTACGCCGGCTGACCACCGGACGCCGGCTGCGCCCCGTAGGGCGGCAGGTTGCCCGCGCCGTAGGGCGGCTGCGACCCGTACGCGGACTGCGGGGCGGACCTGGACGGCGGGTACGGCGCCTGCTGGTCGGCGGCCGGGGGAGTGGTCCACGCGGCGGCAGCCGGATCGCCGGCAGCCGCCGGAGCACCCGATGCACCGGGAGCATCCGGCACACCGGGCGCGGCAGGCGCACCGGGAACGGTCTGGTCGGCGGGAGCCGCCGGGGCAGCGGGCATGCCCGTGTCGGCGGGGGCTGCGGCCGGGAACGCCTGCGGCACCACGGGGCGGGGGTCCGCCCCGACCACACGCGACGTGCGGAGCACCACGGCACCGCCGAGACGGGGCAGGAGCACCGGAGCCAGGTACCGGGCGACGACCTCGATCGCGCCACCCCACAGGGCGAAGACGATCGGCGTCCAGGGCGCGATGCCGATCGACCCGGACCCGTCCACCGAACTCGTGCTGCTCACCTGGTACGAGACGACCCCGGTGCCGAGGACGAAGAACAGCAGGCCGAGGGCGAACCACACGAGCGGCGTGACGACCCAGTCCAGCGTCGAGCGCATCCGGTCGTTGCGGCGGACGGCGAGTGCGAGCCCGGCCACGATCGAGGTGACGACGACGAACAGCACGACGAGCCAGGTCCAGCCACCCGCTCCGCCGAACACCGAGGCGGTGTCGCTGGCGGACCCGAAGCCGGACGTGCCCACACCACCGAAGAACCCGAGCGCCGTGAGCCCGATCGCGACGTTGCCGAGCAACAGCGGCAGTGCGGAGCCGTAGGAGGGCTGGGCGATGAGCGCGACGACGATGACGACGACGGCGACCAGCACGACGAGGACCGTCAGCTGCGACGCGGCGACGCGGAGCGTGCCGAGCAGACGGACGGCGAAGACGCTGCGACCGGCGAGCACGGAGGGCCGAGCGAGGAGCGCCGCCAGGGCACCGATGACGAACGCCCCGAGGATGCTGCCGACACCGACGGCGTGCACCGGCTCGATGACCGCACCGGACACCGACGGGAACCGGATCGCGAACAGTGCGGCCGCGACGTTCGTGAGCACCGTGGTCACCAGACCGGAGACCACCGCGGTGACGAGCACCTGGGAGCGACCGAGTGCACGGCTGCGGATCCGCCGGGTGAGCACGACGGCCAGCACGACCTGCGCGGCGAGCACCAGCGCCGGCACCACGGCGAGCGAGCCCGATCCGGAACCGAGGAACCCGATCGACCCGGACAGGTGCAGCCGGCCGAGGTCGGCGAGGGCGACGAGCTGCGCCGGCGCACCGAGCAGGACGCTCACGCCGGAGAGCAGGGACTCCACGTCGGGGGCCTGACCCGCGCCGAGGTCGGTGCCGGACCCGGTGGACGGAGCGGCCGAACCGCTGCCGCCGGACGCGAGCAGCCCGACGGTGATGAGCAGGGAGAGCCCCGCGACGACGTAGGCCGCGACCCAGCCGCCGACGGCGGCGAGGACGGCCGCCAGCCAGTCGCGACCGGACACGGACCGCAGGAAGCGACCGAACGCATCGGACGGCTGCGCGGCGGGGGCGGGCTGACCCGGCCACTGCTGCGGGCCTCCAGGCTGCTGTTGCTGCTGCCAGGCGGGCTGGCCGTTCCAAGCCGGCTGGCCGGGGCCGGGCTGGCCGCCGGGCTGGCCGCCGGGCTGCGACGGCGGGACGGGCTGGTTGGGCGGGTTCTCGCTCACGGCTGGGGGTCCTCTCCGACCGGGAGGCCGGCGCCGCACTCCAGCACCCGTGTCCCCCCGACACGTGCCTGCAGCGTAGCGGAACCGCCGATCGCCCGTGAATGTGCTGTCCCCACGCTGGTAACTTCGGCAGCGCACCCGGCGCAGCACGCCGGACCCGGCACACCACGCCGGCCGACGCACCGACGCACCCGACGCACCCGGCTCCGGTCGGGCGGAACGGAGATCACACCACCCCATGCCTGCAGACCGCACCGAACAGACCCGCTACTCGTTCGTCGTCGCCTCCAACCGTCTCCCGGTGGACCGCGTCGTCGACCAGGACGGCAACGAGGGCTGGCGGCACTCGCCCGGTGGCCTCGTCACCGCCCTCGAACCCGTCATGCGCGCGAACGACGGAGCCTGGGTCGGCTGGGTGGGGCAGGCCGAGGTCGAGGTGGCACCGTTCGACAACGAGGGCATCCACATCGTGCCCGTGCCGCTCTCCGACGACGACGTCGAGGAGTACTACGAGGGCTTCAGCAACGACACGCTCTGGCCGCTGTACCACGACGTCATCGAGCACCCGAGCTACCACCGCGACTGGTGGAACGCGTACAAGCGGGTCAACGAGCGCTTCGCCGAGCAGATCGCCGAGATCGTCGAGCAGGACGGCATCGTCTGGGTGCAGGACTACCAGCTGCAGCTCGTGCCGGCCCTGCTCCGGGCGAAGCGTCCCGACCTGACGATCGGCTTCTTCAACCACATCCCGTTCCCGCCGGTCGGCATCTACGCACAGCTGCCGTGGCGTGCGCAGATCCTCGACGGGCTGCTCGGCGCCGACGTCATCGGCTTCCAGCGTCACGACGACGCCAGCGACTTCCTGCGCGCGGTGCGGCACATCAAGGGCTACACGACCAAGGGCACCACGATCGACGTCCCCGTCGACGACCCGGCCGCCCCGCGCAGCCGCAAGGGCATCACGGTCCGTCACGTCGAGGCACGGCACTTCCCGATCTCGATCGACGCCGAGAGCTTCGAGGCGATCGCCCGCAAGCCCGAGGTGCAGGAGCGTGCGCGGGAGATCCGCGCGAGCCTCGGCAACCCCAAGACGGTGCTGCTCGGCGTCGACCGGCTCGACTACACCAAGGGCATCCGGCACCGCATCAAGGCCTTCGGTGAGCTGGTGGAGGACGGCCGCATCGCGGTCGAGGACGCCACCCTCATCCAGGTCGCGAGCCCGAGCCGCGAGCGTGTCGACTCGTACGCGGCGCTCCGCGACGAGATCGAGCTGAGCGTCGGCCGCATCAACGGCGACCTCGGTGTCATCGGCCACCAGCCGATCTCGTACCTGCATCACGGCTACCCGCGCGAGGAGATGGTGGCGCTGTACCTGGCCGCCGACATCATGCTCGTCACGGCGCTGCGGGACGGCATGAACCTCGTCGCGAAGGAGTACGTCGCCGCCCGGTTCGACAACGACGGCGTGCTGATCCTGTCCGAGTTCGCCGGGGCAGCCGACGAACTCAAGCAGGCCGTGATCGTCAACCCGCACGACATCGGTGCGCTCAAGGACTCGATCGAACGTGCGATCCAGATGCCGCGTCGCGAGCGGTCGACGCGCATGCGTGCGCTCCGCAAGCGGGTCCGCGACAACGACGTTGCGCGCTGGTCGCGCTCGTTCCTCGAGGCGCTCGACCGCCACGCGCCGCGGAACGCCCAGATCGACCCGTCCGCCGCCGACCCGCGCGAGCAGCACCGTGAGGCGCAGACCGACAACATGTCGATCTTCGACCAGGACGCCCAGTCCGCCAGGGCTGCCGAGGACACCCGGGAGGCACGTGATGACTGAGACCACCACCGACCAGTCCGCCATCGACGCGGCCCTCGAGACGCTCGCGGCTGCGCCGCGACTCATCGTCGCCCTCGACTTCGACGGCACGCTGGCCCCCTTCGCCGACGACCCGTCGCAGGTCGGGGCGCTGCCCGGCTCGTGGGCGGCGGTGCTGACCCTGCACCGCGCGAAGGACACCGAGGTGGTGCTGGTGTCCGGGCGTCCCCTCGGCAGCCTCGCCGAGGTGACCCACGCGCCCGAGGACATGGCGCTCGTCGGCTCGCACGGCGTCGAGTGGCGCGTGGACGGCCACGACGAGGCCGCGCTGACGGACGACGAGGTCGATCGTGTCGCACGGATCGGTGCGGCGCTCGACGAGGTCGGGGCACGGTTCCCGGGCGTCGTCATCGAGCACAAGCCCGCCGGGCACGGGGTGCACACCCGACGTGTCTCCGCCGAGGTCGCAGCCGAGGCGGACGCGGCGGCGAGCCGTGCTGCGCACGAGGCCGTCCCCGAGGTGCTCGAGCGCGGTGGCAAGGACATCGTCGAGTTCGCGGTGCGGCACGTCACGAAGGGTGACGCCATCGCCCGGCTCCGCGACCTGCACGGCGCCGACGCGGTGTTCTTCGCCGGCGACGACGTCACCGACGAGGACGCCTTCCGCGTGCTCGGCGACGGCGACGTCGGGGTGAAGGTCGGACCGGGCGAGACCCGGGCCGGGTACCGCATCGCCGACCCGGCGGCACTGACCGGGGTCCTGAAGCAGCTGGCGAGGCTGCGCGCCACCCGCTGATAACGGCCCCCGAGCATGAGAAAGCACGGGGGTGGACGGCTGGTATCCCAAACCGTCCTAGACTCATCCCATGCCTGATATCGACGTCAAGCCGCGCAGCCGGGTCGTCACCGACGGGATCGAAGCAACCACCTCGCGTGGCATGCTGCGGGCCGTCGGTATGGGAGACGAGGACTGGAGCAAGCCGCAGATCGGCATCGCGTCCTCGTGGAACGAGATCACGCCCTGCAACCTGTCGCTCGACCGTCTCGCACAGGGTGCGAAGGAGGGCGTGCACTCCGGTGGCGGATACCCGCTGCAGTTCGGCACCATCTCCGTCTCCGACGGCATCTCGATGGGCCACGAGGGCATGCACTTCTCCCTCGTCTCGCGGGAGGTCATCGCGGACAGCGTCGAGACCGTCGTCAACGCCGAGCGCCTCGACGGCACGGTCCTGCTCGCGGGCTGCGACAAGTCGCTGCCCGGCATGCTGATGGCCGCCGCACGCCTCGACCTGGCGAGCGTCTTCCTGTACGCGGGTTCGGTCATGCCGGGCTACGTGAAGCAGGCCGACGGCACGATGAAGGAAGTCACGATCATCGACTCCTTCGAGGGCGTCGGCGCGTGCAAGGCCGGCACCATGAGCGAGGAAGAGCTCAAGAAGATCGAGTGCGCCATCGTCCCCGGCGAGGGCGCCTGCGGTGGCATGTACACCGCGAACACGATGGCCTCGGTCGCCGAGGCCCTCGGCATGTCGCTGCCGGGTTCGGCTGCTCCGCCGAGCGCGGACCGTCGCCGTGACTACTACGCGCACCGCTCCGGCGAGGCCGTGGTGAACATGCTCGAGCACGGCATCACCGCACGCCAGATCCTCACGAAGGAAGCCTTCGAGAACGCGATCGCCGTCGCGATGGCCCTCGGCGGTTCCACCAACGTCATCCTGCACCTGCTCGCGATCGCCTACGAGGCCGAGGTCGAGCTGTCGCTGGACGACTTCAACCGCATCGGCTCGAAGGTCCCGCACCTGGCCGACATGAAGCCCTTCGGCAAGTACGTCATGGTCGACGTCGACCGCAACGGCGGCATCCCCGTGATCATGAAGGCGCTGCTCGACGCGGGCCTGCTGCACGGCGACTGCATGACCGTGACGGGCAAGACCGTCGCCGAGAACCTCGCCGAGATCGACCCGCCGGCACTCGACGGCGAGGTCTTCCGCACCCTCGACAACCCGATCCACGAAACCGGTGGCCTGACCGTCCTGCAGGGTTCGTTCGCACCCGAGGGCGCAGTGGTGAAGACCGCGGGCTTCGACGCCTCGGTCTTCGAGGGCCCGGCTCGTGTGTTCGACCGTGAGCGCGCCGCGATGGACGCCCTGACCGAGGGAGGCATCCAGAAGGGCGACGTCGTCGTCATCCGCTACGAGGGCCCCAAGGGCGGCCCGGGCATGCGCGAGATGCTCGCCATCACGGCGGCCATCAAGGGCGCCGGCCTCGGCAAGGATGTACTACTCTTGACCGACGGTCGATTCTCAGGCGGCACAACCGGCCTCTGCATCGGCCACATCGCACCGGAAGCAGTGGACGCAGGTCCAGTCGCTTTCGTTCGTGATGGCGACCGCATCCGTGTCGACATCGCGGCTCGTTCGCTCGACCTACTGGTCGACCCGGCCGAGCTGGAGGCCCGCCGTGACGGCTGGGCCCCGCTGCCCCCGCGCTACACCCGCGGAGTCCTCGCGAAGTACGCCAAGCTCGTCAAGTCCGCTGCCCAGGGCGCGGTCACGGGCTAGCGTCCGACACCCGCACCACCGCCACCACTCAGGCAAGGACCACTCATGCCCACGGAAGCAACTCCGTTGTCCGCGGCCGCCGGTGCACGCCGGTCGCCGGAGATCCTGACCGGCTCGGGAGCCGTCCTCCGGACGCTCGAGCACCTCGGGATCACCGACGTCTTCGGCCTGCCCGGCGGAGCCATCATCCCGTTCTACGACGAGCTGATGGCGTCCACCACGATCCGGCACATCCTCGTCCGTCACGAGCAGGGCGCCGGCCACGCCGCCGAGGGCTACGCCTCGTCGTCCGGCAAGGTCGGCGTCGCCATCGCCACGTCGGGTCCCGGCGCGACGAACCTCGTCACCGCCATCGCCGACGCCTACATGGACTCGGTGCCGTTCATCGCGATCACCGGCCAGGTGTTCTCGACGCTGATGGGCACCGACGCCTTCCAGGAAGCGGACATCGTCGGCATCACGATGCCGATCACGAAGCACTCGTTCCTGGTGACCGACCCGGCCGACGTGCCGGCGACCCTCGCCGCGGCGCACCTCATCGCGACGACCGGTCGCCCCGGCCCGGTGCTGGTGGACATCACCAAGGACGCGCAGCAGAAGTCCGCGCCCTACGTGTGGCCGCCCAAGCTCGACCTGCCCGGCTACCGCCCGGTCACCAAGGCGCACGGCAAGCAGATCACCGCGGCCGCCCAGCTGCTGTCCGAGGCGCAGCGTCCGGTGCTCTACGTCGGCGGCGGCGTCATCCGCTCCGGTGCGACCGCCGAACTCCTCCGCTTCGCCGAGGCGACCGGTGCGCCGGTCGTCACGACGCTGATGGCGCGCGGCGCGTTCCCGGACTCGCACCCGCAGCACCTCGGCATGCCCGGCATGCACGGCACGGTGCCGGCGGTGCTCGGCCTGCAGGACAGCGACCTGATCGTCGCCCTCGGTGCCCGCTTCGACGACCGTGTCACCGGCAAGGCCGACGAGTTCGCGCCGGACGCCAAGGTCGTGCACGTCGACATCGACCCCGCCGAGATCTCGAAGATCCGCTTCGCCGACGTCCCGATCGTCGGCGATGCCCGCGAGGTCCTGGTCGACCTGCTCGACGCCTGGGGTGGCATCGCGATCGAGGACCGCGCCTCGACGGAGGAGTGGTGGGCGAAGCTCCACCAGCTCAAGACCGACTTCCCGCTCGGGTACGCCGAGCCGACCGACGGGCTGCTCGCCCCGCAGGGCATCATCAAGCGCATCGGGGAGCTCTCCGGCCCCGAGGCCGTGTACGCCTCCGGTGTCGGGCAGCACCAGATGTGGTCCGCGCAGTTCATCAAGTACGAGCGGCCCAACGCCTGGCTCAACTCCGGCGGTGCCGGCACCATGGGCTACTCGGTCCCCGCGGCGATGGGGGCGAAGGTCGCCCAGCCCGACCGCGTGGTCTGGGCGATCGACGGCGACGGCTGCTTCCAGATGACGAACCAGGAACTCGCGACCTGCGTCATCAACGACATCCCGATCAAGGTCGCGATCATCAACAACTCGTCGCTCGGCATGGTCCGGCAGTGGCAGACGCTGTTCTACGACGGCCGGCACTCGTTCACCGACCTCGAGACGGGGCACGCCTCGCGCCGTGTGCCGGACTTCGTGAAGCTGGCCGACGCGTACGGTGCCCTCGGCATCCGCGTCGAGAAGGCCGACGAGGTCGACGCCGCGATCGAGCTCGCCCTCGCCACCAACGACCGTCCGGTGGTCATCGACTTCGTCGTGAGCCGTGACTCCATGGTCTGGCCGATGGTCCCGCAGGGCGTCAGCAACTCGTCCATCGAGTACGCCCAGGCACTCGCGCCCACCTGGGACGACGAAGACGCCGACATGACGGGAGAAACCGCATGAGCCACGTCCTCTCCCTCCTCGTCGAGGACAAGCCCGGTCTGCTGACCCGTGTCGCGGGACTGTTCGCCCGACGCGGGTTCAACATCGAGTCGCTCGCCGTCGGCAACACCGAGGTGGACGGCCTCAGCCGGATCACGGTCGTCGTCGACGTCGAGGACCTGCCGCTGGAACAGGTGACGAAGCAGCTCAACAAGCTGGTGAACGTCATCAAGATCGTCGAACTGGACTTCTCGCAGTCGGTCCAGCGCGAGCACATGCTCGTGAAGGTGCGCGTCGACAACCAGACGCGTTCGGCGGTGCTCGAAGCAGTGAACCTGTTCCGTGCCCAGGTCGTCGACGTGGCGACCGACTCCCTGATCGTCGAGGTGACCGGCGACCCCGGCAAGATCCAGGCGATCCTCCGCGTGCTCGAGCCCTACGGCGTCAAGGAGCTCGCCCGTGCGGGTCTCCTCGGCATGGGCCGCGGACCGAAGAGCATCACCGATCGGGTGCGCTGAGCGCCCGTCACACCCTTCCCGGGCGCCGACGGTGCCCGGCACTCCCACAGAACCAAGGAGACACACCCTCGTGACTGACATCGTGTACGACGCTGACGCCGACCTGACGCTCATCCAGGGCAAGAAGGTCGCGGTCATCGGCTACGGCTCGCAGGGCCACGCCCACGCACTCAACCTCCGTGACTCGGGCGTCGAGGTGAAGATCGGCCTCAAGGAGGGCTCGAAGAGCCGGCAGAAGGCCGAAGAGGCGGGCTTCGAGGTCCACACGCCGGCCGACGCCACGGCCTGGGCCGACGTCGTCGTCATCCTCGCGCCGGACCAGGTCCAGCGCATCGTCTACGCCGAGGACATCCGCCCGAACCTCAAGCCGGGCGCGACGCTCGTCTTCGGCCACGGCTTCAACATCCGCTTCGGCTACATCGAGGCCCCCGAGGGCGTCGACGTGTCGCTCGTCGCGCCGAAGGGTCCCGGTCACACCGTCCGCCGCGAGTACGAGGCCGGCCGTGGCGTCCCCGTCATCGTCGCCGTCGAGGTCGACGCGTCCGGTTCCGCCTGGGACCTCGCGTGGTCGTACTCCAAGGCCATCGGCGGGCTCCGCTCCGGCGGCATCAAGACGACCTTCACCGAGGAGACGGAGACCGACCTGTTCGGTGAGCAGGCCGTCCTCTGCGGTGGTACCTCGCAGCTCATCCAGTACGGCTTCGAGACCCTGGTCGAGGCGGGCTACCAGCCGCAGATCGCCTACTTCGAGGTCCTGCACGAGCTCAAGCTCATCGTCGACCTCATCTGGGAGGGCGGCCTCACCAAGCAGCGCTGGTCGATCTCCGACACCGCCGAGTTCGGTGACTACGTCTCCGGCCCCCGCGTGATCTCGCCGGACGTCAAGGAGAACATGAAGGCGGTGCTCGCGGACATCCAGAACGGGGCCTTCGCGAAGCGCTTCATCGACGATCAGGACGCCGGCGCCCCCGAGTTCAAGGCACTCCGCGCCAAGGGCGAGGGGCACCCCATCGAGGCCACCGGCCGTGAGCTCCGCGCGCTCTTCGCGTGGAAGCAGAACGACGGTGACTACGTCGACGGCTCGGCCGCGCGGTAGTCTTCCGAGAACACTCGACGACGAGGCGGCGGTGCACCCTGCACCGCCGCCTCGCGATGTGACCCGAACGTTATGCAGCAGCTCTTCTCCAGCCCCCACGCCGCGGACCGGCATGCCTCCGCGCTCCCCGCGGCCGATTCCCGACACTCGTCGGCCGTGCTGCGCTCCGGCGGTCAGGACCGCCCCGACCAGCATGGGATGATCGTCGGATGGCGGTGACGAAGCGAGCGGTCCACATCGGCGCCGGCAAGATCGGGCGCGGGTTCGTGGGCCAGTTCCTCGTGGCGAGCGGCTACGAGCTCACCTTCGTCGACGTCGACGAACGCGTGGTCTCGGCCCTCAACGAAGCCGGACGCTTCGTGGTGCACGAGGTCGGCGAGATGCCGGTCGAGCACCTCGTCTACGGGTTCCGTGCCCTGAACAGCAAGACCGACCGCGAGCGCGTGGTCCGGGCCATCGCCGAGGCCGACGTCGTGACCACCGCAGTGGGGGCCCGCACGCTCCCGCTCGTCGCGCCGCTCATCGCCGAAGGGCTCGCGGCACGACCGCTCGAGCACGGCGACGTCACGATCGTCGCGTGCGAGAACGCGTTCAACGCGACCGACTCCCTGCACGCCAGCATCCGCCGCGCTCCGATCCTCGAAGACCGCGACATCGCCGCCGTCTTCGCGAACTGCGCCATCGACCGCATCGTGCCCGACCAGTCCGGCGTCCTCGGCCAGTCGGGTGGCCTCGACGTCGTGCTCGAACCGTTCTACGAGTGGGTCATCGAGCGCACCCCGTTCCTGGGTTCCGACGCCGAACCGCCGACGATCGAGGGCGTCACCTGGGTCGACGACCTGCAGCCGTTCGTCGAGCGCAAGCTCTACACGGTGAACACCGCCCACGCCACGGCCGCCTACCACGGGTACGTGCGGGGCATCCGGCTCATCCGTGAGGCCCTGGAGGACGACGCCGTCCGCGCCGAGGTCGACGGCGTGCTCGCCGAGACCACCGCGCTGCTCATCGCGAAGCACGGCTTCGACCCCGAGGACCACGCGCGCTACGTCGCCGCGAACCTGTCCCGCATCGCGAACCCGCACCTGCCGGACTCCACGGCGCGCGTCGGACGCAATCCGCTCCGCAAGCTCGGCCGTCGTGAACGCTTCGTCGGCCCGGCATCGCAGCTCGCCGAGCGCGGCCTGCCCGTCGAGCACCTGCTCGGGGCCGTCCGTGCGGCACTCGCCTTCGACGACGAGAACGACCCGGAGTCGATCGAGCTGCACGCGCTCCTGCGTTCCGGGGCGACCGCGCACGCGCTGACCGAGATCCTCACGGGCCTGATGGAGAGCCACCCGCTCTTCCCGGCAGTCCGTGACGTGGTCGCCGGGGTGCTCGCGACGCAGCCTGCCGACGTCTGACCGCCGCCGCCGCCGCGCCACTCGCCGACACCCGCTGGTCCGCCCGACGTCGCGTCCCTCGTAGAATCGGGGCATGACCACGGCAGCATCCCCACCAGACGGGTCGATCGACCCGGACGTGCCGAACGCCGTCGACACCGACGACGCCGCCCTCAGCTGGGGTGACGCCGACGACGCCACGCACGTCGACGCGGCGCACAACCCGGTGGCGGTCCGCGACCGCGGAGCGCGCGACCCCGAGGCCCCCGAGACCTCCGGTGCACTCGTCGGGTTCGGCATCTTCGGTGGCCTCTACCTGCTCTACACGGTGGCCTGGCTCCTCACCGCGTCGACCGCGTACGTCTCCGGCGTCGACACGGTCCTGACGCTCTTCGTCGAGGTGCTCCGCTTCCTCGCGATCCTCGCGCCGGCACTCTGGTTCACGGTGGTGCTCTGGGCGGCGCGCAGCAGCCGCACGCGGACCCGCCTGCTCTGGATGCTCCTCGGCGCCGTCGTGCTCTTCCCCTGGCCCTTCCTCCTGACCCGGAGCTTCGGGTGACCGGGGCCGTCCCGACGACCCGTCGGGCCACCGCTCCCGTCGTCGCGAAGCTCGTGGTCTGGGTCGTGTTCGCGGCGCTGTTCGCGTACATGACGGTGCAGGCCGTCGGCAACCTGACGCAGATCAACCAGCGAGTGGACGCCTTCAACGCGTTCCTCCAGACGACCTCCGGTGGCGACTCGCTGCAGACCAGCACCCCGTGGCTGTGGCTCGTGCTCGACATCCTCATCGCGCCGGTCGCGTTCGTCGCGGCGATCGTCATCACCCGGCGTTCGAGCATGCCCGTCACGATCGCGGTGTTCGTGGTCGCCTTCGCGGGCGCCGGCGCCCTCTGGCTCGACCTCCAGCTGTTCGTCCCGACGCTGCTGGACTTCTGACGCGACCCGCCGACGGCCAGGAGGCGCGGTGCGGCACCGCCCCGCGCCTCTCCCCACCGGCACGGCCGGACCGCCGCTGGCGCGGCGCTCCGGAACCGGCGGCGTGGGCCCTGGCCGTCGTGTGGTTCTCCACAGGACCGCTCCCGCGGTCGTCACCACCGGCCCGCGTCGATAGCATGGTGGGATACCAACCGTCTCGAGTGAGGAAACAGCTGCTGTGTCGAAGCCGGTCGTCCTGATCGCCGAAGAACTCTCGCCCGCAACGGTCGACGCCCTCGGGCCCGACTTCGAGATCCGGAACGTGGACGGCACCGACCGTCCGGCGCTCCTGGCGGCGCTGTCCGACGCGCACGCCGTCCTCGTGCGGTCCGCCACCAAGATCGACGCCGAGGCGATCGCCGCGGCACCGAGCCTCAAGGTCGTCGCCCGTGCCGGTGTCGGCCTCGACAACGTCGACATCAAGGCGGCGACGACCGCCGGCGTGATGGTCGTGAACGCGCCGACCTCGAACATCATCTCGGCGGCGGAGCTCACGGTCGGACACATCCTGTCGCTCGCGCGGCACATCCCGGCCGCTCACGCCTCGCTGGCCGCCGGTGCGTGGAAGCGCTCGTCGTACACCGGTGTCGAGCTCTACGAGAAGACCGTCGGCATCATCGGCCTCGGCCGCATCGGCGCGCTCATCACCCAGCGGCTGCAGGCCTTCGGCGTGACGGTCATCGCGTACGACCCCTACGTCACCACGGCACGTGCGCAGCAGCTCGGGGTCGAGCTCGTCTCCCTCGACGACCTGCTGCGTCGGGCGGACTTCACCACGATCCACATGCCGCGGACGCCGGAGACGCTGGGCATGATCTCGGACGCCCAGTTCGCGCTCATGAAGCCGACCGCGTTCGTCGTGAACGTGGCCCGCGGCGGCCTGATCGACGAGGACGCCCTGCACCGGGCCCTCACGTCGAACACCATCGCCGGTGCCGGTCTCGACGTCTTCGTCGCCGAGCCCCCGAAGGACTCGCCGCTCCTGGCGCTGCCGAACGTCGTCGTGACGCCGCACCTCGGCGCCTCCACCGACGAAGCGCAGGAGAAGGCGGGCGTCTCGGTCGCCAAGTCGGTCCGTCTCGCCCTCGGCGGCGAGCTCGTCCCCGACGCCGTGAACGTCGCCGGCGGGGTCATCGACCCGTACGTGCGCCCCGGCATCCCGCTCGTCGAGAAGCTCGGCCAGGTCTTCACCGCGCTCGCGACCTCGCCGGTCACCAGCATCGACGTCGAGGTGCACGGCGAGCTGGCCGAGTACGACGTCAGCGTGCTGAAGCTCGCGGCACTCAAGGGTGTCTTCACCGACGTCGTGAGCGACCAGGTCTCCTACGTCAACGCCCCGCTCATCGCGGAGCAGCGCGGGGTCACCGTCCGCCTGATCACCGAGACCGACAGCCCCGAGTACCGCAACGTGCTCACCATCCGCGGCGCGCAGTCGGACGGCCCGGCGATCAGCGTGTCCGGCACGCTCACCGGCCCGAAGCAGGTCGAGAAGCTCGTCGAGATCAACGGGCACGACGTCGAGGTGCCGCTCGACCGGCACCACGTCGTGATGGAGTACACCGACCGACCGGGCATCGTCGCGGTCTACGGCAAGGAGTTCGGCCAGGCCGGCATCAACATCGCCGCGATGCAGATCTCGCGCGAAGCCGCGGGCGGCCAGGCGCTGAGCGTCCTGACGGTCGACTCACCCGTCCCTGCCGAGATCCTCGAGCACGTCCGCTCGGCGATCGACGCGTCCTCGCTCCGCGAGATCGACATCACGCTCTAGGGGAGTGGCGGACATGAGCACTGCGCAGACGATCCGACTCGCTGTCATCCGTGGCGACGGCATCGGCCCCGAGGTCGTCGCCGAGGCCCTGAAGGTCCTGCACGCGGTCCTGCCGGACGACCTCGTGGTGCGGGAGACCCCGTTCTCCCTCGGTGCCGCACGGTACCTGGAGACCGGGGACATCCTGACCGACGACGACATGGCGGCCATCGCGCAGCACGACGCGATCCTGCTCGGTGCGGTCGGCGGCGACCCGCGTGACCCGCGGCTCGCCGGCGGCATCATCGAGCGGGGGCTCCTCCTCAAGCTCCGCTTCGCGTTCGACCACTACGTGAACCTGCGCCCGACGACGGTGCACCCGGCCGTCCCGACGCCGCTCGCCGACCCCGGCGAGGTCGACTTCGTGGTCGTGCGCGAAGGCACCGAAGGGCCGTACGTCGGCAACGGCGGTGCGATCCGGACCGGTACCCCGCACGAGATCGCGACCGAGGTCTCGTTGAACACCGCCTTCGGTGTCGAGCGGGTCGTGCGGTACGCCTTCGCGTTGGCGGACCGACGCCCGCGTCGGCACCTGACCCTGGTCCACAAGAGCAACGTCCTGGTGCACGCCGGAGCCCTCTGGCAGCGCACCGTCGCGGCTGTCGGCGCCGAGTACCCGGACGTCACCGTCGACTACCAGCACGTGGACGCGGTCACCATCCACATGGTCCGTGACCCCGCACGGTTCGACGTCATCGTCACCGACAACCTGTTCGGCGACATCATCACCGACCTGGCCGGCGCGATCAGCGGCGGCATCGGTCTGGCGGCCTCGGGCAACATCAACCCGGACGGCACCTTCCCCAGCATGTTCGAGCCGGTCCACGGTTCCGCACCGGACATCGCAGGCCAGCAGCAGGCCGACCCCACTGCCGCGATCCGCTCCGTCGCCCTGTTGCTCGACCACCTCGGTCGCGGTGACCTGGCGGCGGCGGTGACGGCTGCGGTGGAGTCCGACCTCGCAGACCGGGGCACCACGCCGCGTCGCACGGCCGAGATCGGCGACGCGATCGCCGCCGCGGTCACGGCACGCACCACCACCGCCTGAGAAGGAGTCCTCCCCATGAGCACCGACACCGCCTTCGGACTCGAGTTCGCCAGCACCCCGTCCGCCGACCGCCGCGCAGCCGCGGAGCGGGAGCAGATCCTCGCCGACCCGGGCTTCGGCAAGCACTTCACCGACCACATGGCCACGGTCGAGTGGACGCTGGACGACGGCTGGCACAGCGCGTCGATCCACCCGTACGGCCCGCTGTCCCTCGACCCGAGCGCGAGTGTCCTGCACTACGCCCAGGAGATCTTCGAGGGGCTCAAGGCCTACCGGCACGCAGACGGCTCGGTCTGGTCGTTCCGGCCGGACGCCAACGCGAAGCGCTTCCAGCGGTCCGCCCGACGCCTGGCGCTCCCGGAGCTCCCGGTCGAGGCGTTCGTCGAGTCGATCCGGCAGCTCGTGCAGACCGACGTCGACTGGGTGCCCTCGGCGCCCGAGACGAGCCTGTACCTGCGGCCGTTCATGATCGCGACGGAGTCGTTCCTCGGGGTCCGCGCCGCCCAGGCCGTCGCGTACCACTGCATCGCGAGCCCCGCCGGGGCGTACTTCACCTCCGGCCCGAAGCCGGTGTCGATCTGGCTGTCGACGCAGTACGCCCGAGCCGGCAAGGGCGGGACCGGCGCCGCGAAGACTGGCGGCAACTACGCTTCGTCGCTGCTGCCCCAGCAAGAGGCCTACGAGCACGGCTGCCAGCAGGTCATGTTCCTCGACTCGGTGGAGGGCAAGTACCTCGAAGAACTCGGCGGCATGAACGTCGTCCTGGTCAAGTCCGACGGCACCCTCGTGACGCCCGACTCCGAGTCCATCCTCGAGGGGATCACGCGTGACTCGATCCTGCAGCTGGCCGAGGACCGCGGCCTGACGGTCGAGAAGCGCCGGGTGACGCTCGACGAGTGGCGTGACGGCGTCGCCGACGGCTCCATCACCGAGGCCTTCGCGTGCGGTACCGCCGCCGTGGTGACCCCGATCGCCGAACTCCGGGGCGAGGGCTTCGCGATCGGTTCGCCGACCGTGGGGGCCGGGGAACTCACGATGGCGCTGCGCGACGAGCTCACCGACATCCAGTACGGCCGTCGTCCCGACCCGCACGGGTGGATGACCAAGCTGACCGACGCGTCCTGATCGACCGGTAGGCGTGGGTAGGGTCGAACGGTGAAGATCGCACGGTTCAGCAGCAAGGGTGAAGACCCCCGGTACGGAATCCTCGACGAGCGGCACCTGGTGGTGCTCGCCGGGGACCCGATGTACCAGGGGTTCGAGACCACGGGGGAGCGCGTCGCACTCGCCGACGCCAAGCTCCTCGCCCCCGTCATCCCGCGGTCGAAGGTGATCGGCGTCGGGCTCAACTACTCGGAGCACGCCTCCGAGATGGACGAACGTGCCGGTGACGACCCGGTGGTGTTCCTCAAGCCGAACACCTCGGTGATCGGTCCGGACGAACCCATCCGACTGCCGGCGGACATCGGCCGCGTCGACCACGAGGGCGAGCTCGCGATCGTGATCGGGTCGCTCGCCAAGAACGTCCGGCGCGAGGACTTCGCGAGCGTCATCCTCGGCTACACGATCGCCAACGACGTGACGGCCCGTGACCTGCAGGCGCGGGACGGGCAGTGGACCCGATCGAAGGGCTTCGACACGTTCTGCCCGCTCGGCCCGGTGATCGAGACCGAGATCGACCCGTCGGACATCCGCCTCGAGACCCGCGTCGACGGTGACCTGCGACAGGCGGCGTCGACGAACGAGATGGTGCACGACATCCCCTCGCTCGTCGAGTTCGTGTCCTCGATCTGGACCCTCCTGCCCGGCGACGTCATCCTGACCGGCACCCCGGCCGGCGTCGGCCAGATCCGCGACGGTGAGATCGTCGAGGTCACCATCTCCGGCATCGGCACGCTCAAGAACCCGGTCATCGCTCGGCACTGACAACGCTCTCGGACGGCCCGTTCCCCAGGTGGGGAGCGGGCCGTCCGTCGTTGTCGGGGGAGCCGTCGTCCCGGGCGGGATGACCGACACGCCCGGGATGTGGCCCGGCTTGGCGCTGCCGTTCACCTCTGCGTAAAGTAATCACTCGTTGCCGCTGAGGCGGAGAACGGAACGGCCGAGACGATCACCGGGTTGAACACCTGGAGATGCAGTCCGGACGGGGTCCCGCTCAGGCAACCAGCCCTCGGATCCATGACCTTCTGGTCGTGAGCCCGGGTGTTGTACAAGACGAATGCCTCTCTGGCGGAATCCTTTTGTGGGTCGAGCGGGGAGTGCGTCTGGTCCTTGAGAACTCAACAGCGTGCACATTGTCAATGCCAATTTAT